>DASVCH010000020.1:0-44170 GCA_036381715.1 Gammaproteobacteria bacterium
TGGACGCCCGCGATAAACGCCCGACCCGCTATTCAGGCGTCGTTGACGACCAGGATCGCGGTGCCTTCCGGTGCGTTGATTTCGGCGGCGCGTAGCTGTCCCCCGCCGTCTTCCAGCAGACTCGCCGGTTCGATGCCGCGCGCCGCCAGCGACTCCAGCCGTTCGTGAAGGCCGGCGGCGTGAAAAACCAGCAGCGGCCGTTTCACGCGCCGGGCTTCGGTGAGGCCGATGTTGAGACCGGTGCAGCAGAGGGATGCGGTGTCGTGGAGCGCGTCGACGGGCTCGCTTTCGATCAGGCCGAGACGCTGCCATTGCGCGCCGGCCGCGTCGCGATCATCGACGGGAATGCGGTATTCGGCGAAAAAACCGAGCAGGCTGCCGTGCAGCGCGTCCGGATCCGGCGGCGAAAACGTGCGCGCCTCCAGCAGCGTGACCATCTGTTCGTCCGGCGCGAAGAAACCGAGTTCGTGGAATTCGTCGTCGGCGAGCTTGAGGAACTCGAACTGCGCGCCGGCGTTCTCCAGCGGTTCGATGCGTTTGCGGAGTTCGGGCGCCACGAAGGTCAGCGAAGGCGCCGGGAACTTGTAGCCGTGAATGCCGATGAAGCAGCGGCCGTCCGTGACGACGCCGTAGGGATGCGTCCAGGTATCGTTCGTCGCGACCTGCGTGAAACCGAGCCGCTCGAAGAAGCGCAGCGAGTCCAGCACGTCCGCGCTGTACACGCTGATTTCGAGAAACTCGCCGAGCATTATTTTTTCGCACCCAGTCTTGTCGCCAGCAATGTCGCGCGTTCGCTTCTCTCGAGCACCTTGCGCTTCGACCAGCCGGGCGAGGTCTCGGGCCAGCCCTGCATGTGCCGCATGGCGAGGTCGGCAAGAAAGCGGACGTGATCGGCGCGGTCGTTGAGCGCGGGAATGTAGCGCAGCGCCGCGCCGCCGTTCGCGCCGAAGATGTCGGCGTTCTGCATGGCGATTTCTTCCAGCGTTTCGAGACAGTCGGCGCTGAAGCCGGGGCAGACGACGTCCAGGGTCTTCACGCCCTCGCGCGCCAGCGCGGCAACCGTGTCCGCGGTGTACGGCTTCAGCCACTCCTCGCGGCCGACCCGCGACTGGAACGTCACCCGGTATTCGTCGTTTTTCAGATCGAGCGCTTCCGCGACCAGCCGCGCGGTCTTGTGGCATTCGCAGTGATACGGATCGCCGGCGTGCAGGTAGCGTTCCGGCAGGCCGTGAAAGGACATCAGCAGCATCCCGCCGCGGCCGTTCGCCTGCCAGTGTTCGCGGATGCTGTTCGCCAGCGCGCGAATGTAGCCGTCGTGATCGTGGTAGTGATTCACGAAACGCAGTTCCGGCAGCCAGCGCGTGCGTTCGAGCACCCCTGCGACGGCATCGAACGCCGAGGCGGTCGTCGTCGCCGAATACTGCGGGTACAGCGGCAGCACCAGCAGGCGGCGCACATTCTCCCGCCGCAGCGCCGCCAGCGCGTCCGGAATCGAGGGATTGCCGTAGCGCATGCCGAGCACGACGGACACGGGCCCCGGGCAGCGGCCGCCAAGCTCGGACCGCAATGCCTCGACCTGCCGGCGCGAGAAATGCAGCAGCGGCGAGCCGTCTTCGCGCCACACCTTTTTATACGCGTGCGCGGAACGGCGCGGCCGGACCAGAAGAATCGCCCGCAGGATGAACCACCACGGCAGACGCGGTATTTCAACGACGCGCGGATCGGAAAGAAACTGCGCGAGATAGCGCCGCACCGCGGACGGCGCCGGTGCGTCGGGCGTGCCGAGATTCACCACCAGCACGCCGAGGCGTTCCGGCGTGTCGTGCGCGTAGCCGGCATTGTTGATGTAGCGCGGACCGGCGTCGAATGCCATGCTTGTCTTCAGCCTTGCGCCAGGGTGTGCCGCGATTGTAACGGATCGGCCTGGGCGTGGAGAAACAGCATGCGTATCGAGATTCCTGTCCTGGTTCTGCTGGCGATCACATCCATTGCTGTTGCCAGTGACGGAATGCCGGAAACGGGAGACGCCGTGAACATCGAATTCGGTATCCGGAATGCGGCAGGTGTTCCGACGCGGGAATTCCGGCAGGGCGAAACGGTTCGTTTTGTTTTCCGCGTACACAACGCCGGCGCGGAAGCGCTGCAGCTTGCATACACGTTTCCGCCGCACGGCGTCGCCGTATCGAAGGGCGGCAATTCCGTCTGGCAGGCGTGGTCGGGAAGAATGTTTGCGCAGGTGATCCGCACGCAGGACCTGCCGCCCGGCGAAACCGCGGAATTCTTCATTGACTGGAACCTGGCGTCGAACGACGGCGAGCCGATCCCCGCCGGCAGCTACGAAGCGAAGGCCGCTTTCAACGCGTTCCTGCAACCGGGCAACCGGCGCCTCACGCCCGATCTGCCACCGCTGACCATTACCGTTGAACAGGGTGTCCTGGAATGAACGAAAGAAAGCGCGTCCTTGTCACCGGCGCCTCGCGCGGCATCGGCTGCGCCACTGCGGAACGCTTTGCACGGGACGGCGCGCGTGTCTGCGTGCATTTCGGCCATGACGAAGACGCCGCGCGCCGCGTCGTCGAAAGCCTGCCGGGCGAAGGTCACTGCATGGCCGAGGCCGATCTCGCGGATCCGCACGCGGTGCGCGAACTGGCGAAACGCGCGCTTTACGAACTCGGCGGCATTGACGTGCTCGTCAACAACGCGGGCGTGTTCTTCGATCATCCCGTGGATCAGACCGAATACGACGACTGGCAGGCGGCGTGGAAGAAGACGCTGGGCGTCAACCTGCTGGGGCCCGCGAACCTCATCCACCAGTTCGTGCCGCACATGATCGAGAACGGCGGCGGACGCATCATCAACGTGTCGTCGCGCGGCGCGTTTCGCGGCGAGCCGGCCTCACCGGCCTATGGTGCCAGCAAGGCGGGGCTGAACAGCCTGAGCCAATCGCTGGCGGTCGCGCTGGCGAAACACAACATCCAGGTGTTCGTTGTCGCGCCCGGTTTCGTCGCGACCGACATGGTGAAGGACCTGCTGGAAAGCGAAACCGGAAAGGAGATCGCGGCGCAAAGTCCGCTGAACCGCGTCGCGCGTCCCGAGGAGGTGGCGTCGGTGATTGCATGGTTGGCAACGCCGGAAGCGGAATTCGTGACGGGCGGGATTATCGATGTGAACGGGGCGTCGTACCTGCGGAGCTGAGAGAAAGTCGAAAGGCGAAAGGCGAAAGGCGAAAGGCGAAAGGCGAAAGGCGAAAGGCGAAAGGCGAAAGCGAAGAGCAATGGACAGGATGAACAGGATTTTCCGGGATTGACGGAATGTTTGTGTAGGAGCGCCCTCCCGGGCGCGATGGTCAAGTCTGCCGCGCGAGTCCTGCCTTCCCCCTTCCCGGCGGCGCGGGTCGAAACCTGCATGCATTGACGAGGTGCAAACATGTTCAGCGATACGAAGGCATTCAGCAGTTTCTCGGTAAACGACCTGGAGAAGGCGCGGAAGTTCTACGGCGACATGCTCGGATTGAAGGTTTCCGACGTGGAAATGGCGGACATGCCGCGCGAATACCGGCCCTTGTCGCTGCAGGCCGGCGGCGGCAACGGCATCATGATCTATCCCAAGCCGAACCACGAGCCCGCCACGTTCACGGTGCTCAATTTCCGTGTTCCGGACATCGAGAAGGCGGTCGATGAACTGGCGCGCCGCGGCGTGCGTTTCGAGCAGTACGAAGGCGAGATCAGGACGGACGCCAGGGGCATCCATCGCGGCGACGCCGGTCCGCAGATCGCCTGGTTCAGGGATCCGGCGGGCAACGTCCTGTCGGTGATCCAGGAAAGCTGAGCCCGCCGGAGATCACGGAATCAGAACGGCATCCTGAATTTCGCGTCCAGCGAATAACCGTTGCCGCCGTGAAGGAAAATGCCGAGCGCGATCAGGCCCCACAGCAGGGGATACTCGAAACCGCCCTGCGGCCAGAAGAAGCCGTTCGCGATGTGCGTGGACATGGCGACGCCCATGAAGACGGCAATGGCGAGCGCGGCGGGACGCGTGAGGAATCCGAGCACCAGCGCGAGCCCGCCGAAGAATTCGATGAGTCCGGCGACCAGGGCCCAGAAGTAGCCCGGCGACATGCCGAGCGACGTTTCGAAGAACTGTCCGGTGCCCGCGAGCCCGTAGCCGCCGAACCAGCCAAACAGTTTCTGCGCGCCGTGCGGCATGAGGATCGCGCCGGTGGCGATGCGTATCAGCGGATAGCCGAATGGTGAAAGGCGATCGAAGAAAGCTCTCATGCTCATGGCGGAAGCCCCCGGTGAGTCGTGGATGCTGTACGACAAGTCAAGCACAAGCTGGCGGAATTGCCAGATCGGTTCGCACTCATGGCGCGTCGTGCGAGCGCGGCACCGGCAGCCGCCAGCCGTGCCGGATCGCCATGAAGCGCAGGCCGAAGCACAGTCCCGCGCCCGCAAGCATGACGGCAATCCTCGGCAGGCCGAGCTGAATGCCGGTGACGACGACCGCCGCGCCCGCCAGCGCGGCGACGGCATAAAGCTCCGAGCGCAGCACGACCGGAACCTGCGCCACCAGGATGTCGCGCGCGATGCCGCCGCCGATTCCGGAAAGCATGCCGAGCAGTATGCAGGTGATCGGCGCCAGTCCGAACGACAGCGCCTTCAGCGCGCCGACCACCGCGAACAGCGCGAGTCCCGCGGCGTCGAAGATCAGCACCGGGTTGCGCAAGCGGTCGATGAGCGCGAAGCGGTAGAAGGTGACAAGTCCGGCAAGGCAGGCCGCGGCCAGGTAGCGCCAGTCGACGAGCGCCGCCGGCGGCGTGTCGCCGATCAGCACGTCGCGGGTGATGCCGCCGGACGTCGCCGCCGCGAAGGACAGCACCAGCACGCCGAACAGGTCCAGCTCGCGCCGCACGCCGACCGTCGCGCCACTGATGGCGAAGACGAAGGTTCCCGCAAGATCCAGGATCAGAAAGATGTTCATCTGGCTGTTTCCCCCTGGATGAAAATCGATTGGATGAAAAGCCTGACATTGACCCGGGTTTCGCGTTGCGACAGGCTGGTCCGCTCCGAATCCTACACATTATATATATGTCAAACATTGAAACCCGCCTGCGCTGGCTGCCGCTCCTTCTGTTCACTGCCGCTCCCGTCGCCGCTGCCGGCGATGGCGAATCCACCGAACTCGACCCGCTGGTCGTGACCGCCACGCGGCAGGCCGAGGACGCGCTGCTCGTGCCCGCGGCCGTCGACGTCATCGCGGCGGAGGAAATCCACCGTGCGAGGCCCGCCATCAGCCTTTCGGAAAGCCTGCAGCGCGTGCCGGGCGTGTTTGCGCGCGACCGCGAGAACTACGCGCAGGGCCTGCAGATTTCCATTCGCGGTTACGGCGCGCGCGCGAGTTTCGGCATTCGCGGCGTGCGCCTGTACACCGACGGCATTCCCGCGACCATGCCGGACGGGCAGGGGCAGGTCTCGCATTTCCTGCTGGACTCCGCCGGGCGCATCGAGGTGCTGCGCGGACCCTTTTCAGCGCTTTATGGCAATGCGTCCGGCGGTGTGATTGCGATCTTCACCGAGGACGCGCCTGCCGATCCCGAGCTCGAGGCGGGAACCGAGGCCGGCGAATCGGGCTTGCGGCGGCAATCGCTTTCTTTTCACGCGCCCTTCGGTGAAAGCGAAGACGGCGGCCTGTTGCTGGACGTGACGCATCTCGAAACCGACGGCTTTCGCGAACACAGCGCCGCGGAGGAGACGGGCGGCCAGGCGCTCATCAAGGGCGCCTTCGGAAACGGCGCGCGCTACACGCTGCTCGTCAACACCTTCGATCAGGAGGCGCTGGATCCGCAGGGCCTGACCCGCGAACAGCTGCAGGACGAGCGCAACGCTGCAAGCGCGGGCGCGCTCGCTTTCAATACCCGCAAGTTCGTGCAGCAGCGGCAGCTGGGCGCGCGCATCGAGCATGACCTGTCACAGGCGCACCGGCTTTCCGTGATGGCGTATTCCGGCAACCGCGATACGCGGCAGATGCTGTCCATTCCCGTGTTCGTGCAGGACGATCCGCTGCAGGGCGGCGGCGCCATCGACCTGGACCGCGACTATTACGGCATGGACGCGCGCTGGCGCTGGGCGCATGAGCTTTTCGGCGGACCGTTCTCGCTGACGACAGGCATCGCCTGGGAAGTGTCGGACGAGCGGCGACTCGGCTTCGAGAACTTTGCCGGCGACCGGCTCGGCGTGTTCGGCGAGGTGCGGCGCGAGGAACAGAACCGCGTCACCGGCCGTGACCTGTACGTGCAGGCCGGCTGGGAGCCAACGGCGCGCTGGCGCATTCATGCCGGCGCGCGCTACAGCGAAGTCGCGTTCCGTTCGGAGGATTTCTACATCACCGCCGCCAACCCCGACGACAGCGGCCGGCTGGACTACTCGCGGGTTTCACCCGTCGCGGGCCTGCTGTTTCGCGTGACGCCGGAACTCAGCGTCTATGCAAACGCCGGCGGCGGCTTCGAGACGCCCACGTTCTCGGAACTTGCCTATCGCGATGACGGACAAAGCGGACTGAACGACGAACTTGTTCCTTCCGTCAGCACGAACGTGGAAATCGGATTGCGCGCGCGGCATGAAACGGTCAATTACTCCGCCGCCGTCTTCGACAGCCGCACCGAGGACGAACTGGTCGTCGTCGCGAACCTCGGCGGGCGCAGCGTCTACGACAACGCCGGTGAAACGCGCCGCCGCGGCGTCGAACTCGCCGTGTCCGGCGAAATCGCGCCGCGCTGGCATTACGCGGCCAACTACACCTTTCTCGATGCAACTTACGCCAGCGACTTCGCCGTCTGCGGTTCGCCGCCCTGCATGGAAGACGACGTCGTGATCGAAGCGGGCCGCCGCATTCCCGGCATTGCGCGCAATGTCGCGTGGACCGAGCTGCGTTTCAGCCCGTCCGACGACACGGACGTGATGCTGGAAGGGCGGTTCGTGGACGAGGTTTACGTCAACGACGCAAACAGCGAAGCGGCGCAAGCGTACACGGCATTCGATCTCGCGGTGGAGCGCAGGTTCGAGGCGTTCGGGCTCGAATGGCGCGGCTTTGCGCGCGTCAACAATCTCTTCGATCGCGAATACGTCGGTTCCGTCCGCGTCAACGATGGAAACGGCCGCTACTATGAACCGGCGCCGGGAAGAAACTGGATGATCGGCCTGGCGGCGACGGGGGCGTTCCGTTGACGGAGTCGCTGTCGCACTTCGGCGTTGCAGACAAAAAGAAGCCCCGCAGTTGCGGGGCTTCTTCGCTGAAGCGGTGTTGTCATCGAACGGCGTAGAGCGCGGGCGACTCCCTGATTTCATTCCTGCCGGTGTACTTCAACTGCAAGGCCTCGAAATCGGCGTCCGTGAGCGGCAGTTCGAGGGAAGTCGCGTTTTCGATCTCGATGAGCCAGGCGTGGAGCTGGTGGACGTGATGCTGCAGCTGGTCGATGAGAGCGACGAGACCGCCCTGGTTTCCGCGGCCGGGCTTGCGTTGCGTGCCAGGACCTTCGGTCATGTAGCGGTGGATGGCATCGGTCAGCCCGCGGATGGTGTCCATGCAGGTGAAGGGATGAAAACCTTCGGGGACGCGGTAGATGTTCGGGTTCTTCTTTTCCATGAGGAATCTCCAATGTGCAAGTGGCTTTAAGGAGTCGGGTGGCTTGCACCGTTGGAGAACGGCGGGCTTATTTCCCGCAAAGGTCTTGTATTCGCCCCCACCCGACATCGATCTCTTGTTCTCCAGGGATGCAAGGCCCTGTGCCTCGAAAGGCATCGATAAAACTACGCTTTTTCCCGTTTTTCGCTATCCGGATGCCCCTGAGTTTCTCGGGCAAAGGGCTGTGCGCTATATCGAACACCGATATACAGTTTGCCCATGATCAAGTCTTTCCGGTGCGACTCGGCCAGTTCAGTATCCGGATCAACGATCAATGGCGGATTTGTTTCCGGTTTGTGGCTGGCGACGTTCGCGACGTGGAGATTGCGGATTACCACTGACAGGTAACTCGAAATGAAGAAACTTGCACCCGTTCACCGGGAGAAATTCTCGAGCAGGAATTCATGCTGCCTAACGGGTTATCCAGCAACGCGCTGGCGCGCGCCATCGGTGTGACACCCGCGCGAGAGTGAACGAAATCGTCCGCGGCAGACGTGGTATTTCGGCCGACACCGCACTTCGGCTCGCGCGTTTCTTCGGTACGGATGCAAAGAGCTGGATGAACCTGCAGGATGACTACGATCCCGGGGTTGCCGAACGCGAAGCACGTGATGCGATCCGCGCAATCAAGCCGATGCGGACAGCATAGGAAACCGTTGCAAGGGTTCCTGCTCCGACCGCGGGTCGAATTCATTTCATTCCTCGCCGCCGTTCGTCCCCCGTTTACATTCGCGATTTATGTCACCAGTTAATCTGGATGTTCCGCCGTATGGCGTACGTCCTTTTCTGTTTCCATGCTGACAGACCGCCGTTCATCGCGAGGAGAATAGGGTGAAGCATCGAAACGACGATTCCCCGGGTTGGCCATTGCTGATCTTCGGCGCGCTGGTCGCGCTGCTCGGTCTCGTGCTCGCCGCCGGCGGCGCATGGTTGATGGCGCTCGGCGGCTCCTGGTATTACCTGCTTGCCGGTATCGGTCTCCTGGTCGCGGGCATTCAGCTTGCGCGCGGGCGTTTCTCCGGTGCGTGGTGGTTCGGCGCGGTGTTCATCGGCACGCTGTTGTGGACCGCCTGGGAGGCGGGACTGGATTACTGGCGCTGGATTCCGCGTTTCGGCCTGATGGTGGTGCTTGCGATCGTCGTCGCGCTGCTGCTGCCGCGGCTTTCGGACCGCGACGGTTCACGGCATTTCTCGCGGACGGTGTCCTGGTCGCTTGCAGGCGTGCTTGCGCTGATTTTCCTCGGCGTGTTCGCGCTGGCGTTCGTGCCGCCGGGCGTAACCGGCGCGGGCTGGCGTGCGGCGAACGCGACGCCGGGCGCCGCCAGCGATTCGCCGACGTTTTCCGACACGAAAGGCACCTTCATCCAGCCCGCCGTCGCGCCCGTCGATTCCGACTGGCCGGCTTACGGCCGCAGCAACGGCGCGCGCCGGTACTCGCCGCTGAGCCAGATCAATTCCGGGAATGTCGCGAAACTTGAAAGGGTCTGGACGTATCGCACCGGCGACATTCCGGAAAAGCGCTGGGGCGCGGAAACGACGCCGCTGAAAGTCGACGACACGCTGTACCTGTGTTCCGCAACCAACACGCTGATCGCGCTCGACGCCGCAAGCGGCAAGGAGCGCTGGCGGCACGAAGTGGAAATTCCGCAGGAAAACATTCCGTACACCGCCGCCTGCCGCAGCGTCGCGTATTACGAATTCCCGCCCGTCGAAACCCCCGGTGAAGGCGTCGCGGGCGTCGTCGCGCACGGCGTTCCGCAACCGTGTTCGCCGCGCATCATCGAAGGCACGCTCGACGGAAGGCTGATTGCCGTCGACGCGCTCACCGGCGAGCGCTGCGAAAACTTCGGCGACAACGGCGAAGTCGACATCACGCGCGGCATGGGCGAGGTGCTTCCGGGCATGGTGTCCATCACCTCGCCGCCCGTCATCGTGCGCGGCGTGATCGTTACCGGTCACCAGGTGCTGGACGGGCAGCGGCGCTGGGCGCCGTCCGGCGTGATCCAGGGTTTTGACGTCATGACGGGCGAGCGCCTCTGGGCGTGGGACATGATGCATCCCGAGTGGGACAACGATCCGCCGGAAGGCGAAACCTTCGCGCGCGGCACGCCGAACATGTGGACGATCGCGAGCGCGGACGAGGAGCTCGGCTACGTTTACCTGCCGATGGGCAATTCCGCCGTCGATTACTGGAGCAGCCTGCGCCGTCCGCCGGAAAACGAATTCTCCACCTCGCTCGTCGCGATCGACGTCGCCACCGGCAAGCCCGCCTGGCATTTCCAGACCGTGCACAAGGACGTCTGGGATTACGACCTTGGCTCGACGGGTTCGCTGGTCGATTTCCCGACCGGCAACGGCGCCGTGCCCGCCATCGTGCTGTCGAGCAAGCAGGGCGACATCTACGTGCTCGACCGCCGCACCGGCGAGCCGCTCACCGGCGTCGAGGAACGGCCGGTGCCGCAGGGCGGCGTCGAACCGGACGAGCGCACGCCGACGCAACCGTTTTCGCTGTATCACACGCTGGCGAAACGCGATCTCACCGAAAAGGACATGTGGGGGCTGACGCCGCTCGACCAGCTGTGGTGCCGCATCCAGTTCCAGCGAGCAAGTTACGAAGGCATCTACACGCCTCCGACGGTCGAGCAGCACTGGATCGAGTACCCGGGCTACAACGGCGGCTCCGACTGGGGCGGCATCGCGATCGACCCGAAGCGCGGCGTGATCGTGGCGAACTACAACGACATGCCGAATCACAACAAGCTCGTTCCGCGGGAAAAGGCCGAGGAAATGGGCTGGGCGCCGCGAAGCGAAGCGCGCGGCGAGCCGGGCGGCGCGGAAGGCGCCGGCGACCCGCAGGCCGGCACGCCATTTGCCATCGACGTGAATGCCGGCTGGCGCCTCGACTTCACGGGAATGCTTTGCAAGGAACCGCCGTACGGCGGCATCCGCGTCATCGATCTTGCCAGCGGCAAGACGATCTGGGATCGCCCCTTCGGCACCGCGCGTTCGAACGGCCCCTTCGGCATCCCCTCGCAACTGCCGTTCATCATCGGCACGCCGAACAACGGCGGTCCCGTCGTCACCGCCGGTGGAATCATCTTCATTGCCGCATCAACCGACAACCTGATCCGCGCCATCGATCTCGAGACCGGCGAGAAGATCTGGGAGGACGAGCTGCCGGCCGGCGGGCAGGCCACGCCAATGACCTATTCCGTCGATGGAAGGCAGTACCTGGTCATCATGGCGGGCGGCCATCATTTCATGGAAACGCCGGCCGGCGATTATGTGATTGCGTACGCGCTGCCGGACTGAAGAAGTCGAAGGTCGAAGGTCGAAGGTCGAAGGTCGAAAGGCGAAAGGCGAAAGGCGAAAGGCGAAAGGCGAAATCCGCGTGAAGGCGAAAACAGGCGACAAGGCCGGCAGGAAGTGAGCAGCTGTGGATCCGGGGCAATGGTGAATGCCAGGCGGCAATCGGCCGCCTTTCTTTTGACTGCCGCGATCGCGGCGCTTTCTCCCGGTAACGCGCACGGCATGGAATTCGACGGGTATGTGCGCAGCGGCTTCGGCGGTTCCAGCGGCGGGGATTCGCAGGCCTGCTTCCAGTTGCCGGGCGCCGAAACGAAGTTTCGCCTGGGCAATGAATGCGAACAGTACGCGGAACTCGGCCTGCGCCAGGACATTGCCACGCTCGCAGACGATTCGCGATTCGGCTTCTACGGGATGGTCAGCCTTTACAACGATTACGATCAGTCGCTGACCTTCGACGATGGCAACGGCAGGACGCGTTTGCCGCAGGCGTATGCATACTGGCGCGGCGCAAAGGCATTGAACGGCGGCACGGCGTGGATAGGGCGGCGCTACTACAAGCGCCGGCATGTCGAGATCACCGACTTCTTCTACTGGAACCAGAGCGCGACGGGTTTCGGTTTCGATGGCGTGAAGATCGGCGCTCTCGAATACAGCTACGTCTTCTCGCGCCGTGACAATGTCGAACAATCCCACGCCGTCACCCGGCACGATTTCAACGTCGGTGGCATCGCCGTCAATCCCGGCGGCGAGCTCGAACTTGGCGTCAGCTACATCGACGAACCCTCGCGGCCCGGCGCCCACAGCGGCTGGTATTTCGGCGCACAGCATGTCCAGTCATTCACGCCGGACACGAAAAACACCTTCGCCCTGCAATACGGCGCGGGTCCCGGCACGGGCCTGGGTTACACGGGCGACGTCACGCTGGGTGGCGACGACCGCAGCTGGCGCATCCTGGATTATTTCGACTGGCAGGTCACACCGCGCTTCGGCGGCGAGCTCCAGGTCGTGTACCAGGAAGATTTCCGCGATCAGGGTCGTGACCAGGATTGGCTGTCCATCGGCGCACGCCCCGTCTACGCCATCACCCGGCACTTCAAGCTTGCCGTCGAGCTCGGCCACGATCGCGTCAGAACCGGCGGCGACACGCGTCATCTCGACAAGCTCACCATTGCGCCCGCCTGGTCGCCGATGGGGCCGCGTTTCACGACGCGGCCGGAGCTGCGCTTTTTCGTTACCTACGCGCAGTGGAACGCGGCGGCACAATCGGCGGCGGCGCCGGGAACCGCAATCTCCCCGTCCGGCAGTTCCGGTTTCGATCTGCATGGCCTGACCTTTGGCGTGCAGTTCGAATACTCGTGGAAATGAGGTGCTGGCGGGCGTGAAGCCGCACGGGGAATGAGCTAACTTACCGTGCATCCAATACCGCTTGGGAGTTTCGATGGCAGACGCGGCAGCAGCAGGCAGGCTGGATCGTCCGGTGGACGCCGGACGCGATCACATTCTCGGACCGACGGACGCCGACATCACGCTGCTGGAATACGGCAGCTATGACTGTCCGCATTGCCGCGCGGCGAACGAGCGCATCACCGAAGTGCGCAAGCAGTTCGGCGAACGCCTGCGTTATGTTTTCCGCCATCGTCCCGTCACCGGCAGCGATATTGCGCGCCGCGCCGCGGTCCTGGTCGAGCAGGTCGAACCGGAGCGTTTCTGGGAGGCGCATGTCGCCTTGATGACGCGTTCGTCGCGTCTCTCGGAAGACGATCTCGAAGCCGTCGCAAGGGAATTCGGAATCGCGGCCGGTGGCGAAACGGCCGCGCGCGCGAAGGAACACGTCCAGGCCGACGAACGCAGTGCGCGCGCCAGCGGCGTGGCGCTTTCCCCGACCTTCTTCATCAACGGCCGCCGCTACACCGGACCCTGGGATGAAGACGCCTTCACCGACGCGCTGAACGGTTCGCTCGGCCACCGCGTGCGCAGCGCGGCGCTGGATTTCGCAAGCTGGGCGCCTTCCGCCGGCATCCTGCTGCTGCTGGCGTCGGTGCTCGCCGTCGTGCTCACCAACTCGCCATGGCGCGACGCGTTTCTCGGTTTCTGGCAGCAACAGGCGGGCATTGCCTTCGGCAGCGCGGATTTTCGCCTGTCGCTGCTGGACTGGATCAATCACGGCTGGCTGACGATCTTCTTCCTGGTGGTCGGGCTCGAAATCAAGCGCGAATTCACCGTCGGGCATCTTGCCAGCCGGCGCTCCGCGGCCTTGCCGATCGCGGCGGCGATCGGCGGGATGATCGGGCCGGCCTTGCTCTACCTGCTCCTGATTCCGGACGGCCCGTGGATGCACGGCTGGGGCGTGCCGATGGCGACGGACACGGCGTTCGCCATTGCGCTGATCGCCATGCTTGGCGAACGGGTTCCGGTCGAACTGCGCATCTTCCTGACCGCGGCAACCATCGTCGACGACATTGGCGCGATCACCGTTGTCGCGCTTTTCTATTCCGGCGAACTGCACGGCGGCTACCTTGCGGCCGCCGCCGGCGTCACCGGCGCGCTCGCGATGCTGAACAGTTCGCGCGTGTATCGTGCATCGCCTTACGTGCTGCTCGGCATCGCCCTGTGGTTCTGCGTGCATGAAGGCGGGCTGCACGCAACGCTGGCCGGCGTCATTCTCGCGGTGTTCATTCCCACCCGGCCGCCGCCGAACTACCGCGCGCTGGCGGTGCAGGCGGACGCGATTCTCTCCGCCGAAAACCCCGGCCGCGAAGCCTGGCATCGCGGGCTGTCGGAACCGGCGATGCGCGCGCTGGACTCCATTCACGAACGCATGGAATCGCCGGCGGCGCGCATGCTTCGCCACGTGGGGCCGCGTTCGAGTTACGTCGTGCTGCCGGTATTCGCGCTCGCCAATGCAGGCGTCGTGATCGCGACCGACGCATTCTCGGGACATGAATCGCTGATGCTCGCGATCACGGCGGGGCTGGTCATCGGCAAGCCGCTCGGCATCGTGCTGCTGTCCTGGCTTGCCGTGCGCCTGCGTCTGGCGCACAAGCCCGACGCCTATACCTGGCAGCAACTGGCCGGCGCCGGCGCGCTGTCCGGCATCGGTTTCACCATGTCGCTGTTCATCGCCGCGCAGGCGTTTCCCGGCGCGCAGGCTTTCGCCGCCGCGAAAATCGCGGTGTTCGCCGCGTCCATCCTCGCCGCGATCCTCGGCACGGCGATGCTCCTGCACGCCGCGCGCAGGCCGCGAGACGCCGATTAATCCTGCAACGGAACGTGCAGCGTCAGCGAAAGTTCCTCTATCCCCGGGTTGTGTTCGGAAATGCCGCCGTTGGAAAAGTGATGCAGCACGAGTCCGACGCGGTAGCCGCTGTCGGATTGCCACGCGATCTCGATGCCGCTGCGGAACTCCACCAGGTGTCCCAGATCGATTTCGTCATTGCCGCTGAAACGTCCGGCGCCGAAGCTCGGGCTCAACACCCAGTGCTCGCCCAGCCGGTATTCGTAATGCAGGTCCGCGTAAACGAATTGCGCGCCGTTTTCCACGGCCGCGACGCCGACGGCCGGGACAAGCTCCCACTCGCCGATGGCCGCGAACCGGTATTCCGCGCTCGCGATGAGCGGTTCTTCCAGGTCGTCGAAGATGCCGACATGCCCGAACGAAAAACCCAGCGACGCGCCGTCCGGTTCGCGGTGCGCCGTTCGGTCGGCGGGGACATCGGCGGCGGTGGCTGTCATGGCTGCCGCCAGCAGTAATGCATTCATTCGCCCAGTGGTGTTTTTGCAAATCGGTGGGTTTCGCGGCGGCCTGTTCTGCGTCAGCCGCCGCTCCGTTGCACATTGCAATGGAATGCGTGCAGCGCGGCCATCGGAGAAACGCCCCCGGCGTTAACCCCCGTGATGCATTCGAGGAACACTTCCCTACGCGGATAACTGTAAAAGTGGCGTGCGGCAGCGCCGGCGAATCAACGTTCGGCCTTCGAGAGGAGAGCGCCGGAACAAGTTGCCTTGTCGCCGGCGATCGGGTCACGCGGGAGTCACTGAGCGGAAACGGATGCGGGTGCGGCGAGCCTGCGCAGGCTGGCGACGACGATCACGAACAGCACGGCCAGCGGCGGCAGCACGACCAGCAGCAGCGTGTTCCAGCCCGCGGAGTACACGGCCGCGCCGGATGCGAGCGAGGCGGCGGCCATGACCGTGAAGACGAGGAAATCGTTGGCGGCCTGCACGCGGAAGCGTTCCGCCGGCCGCCACGCCTGCGTCAGCAGCGTCGTTCCGCCGACAAACAGGAAGTTCCAGCCGATCCCGAGCAGGATCAATGCGACGGCGTAGTGAACGACTTCGCGTCCCAGCATCGCCGCCGCGACGCAGGCGAACAGGATGACGATGCCCGCGAGCAGGAGGCGCGCTTCGCCGAAGCGGCGGATCAGCCAGCCCGAGGCGAGTGACGGCAGGTACATCGCGGCGATGTGCGCCTGGATCACGGCGGCCGTGTGGTCAAGCGCGTGTCCGTCCATCACGTGCATGGATACCGGCGTCGCGGTCATCAGGAAAACCATCACGCCGTAACCGATCGCGCTCGCCGCCACCGCAACGATGAAACGCCGCTGCGACGCGATCTCGCGCAGCGGACGCGCCTCGCCCGCGGCGCGCTTCTCCGCGGCGAACACATCGCGGTAGCGCAGCAGCAGCAGCAGCGAAACGGCGAGCAGCGCCGCCAGCATCAGGTAGGCCGCGGCGTCGCGCGAGATGCCTTGGGTCGCCTCGGCGCTCTGCACCAGCAGCGGGCCGAGGAAGGCGGCGACGAGCGTGCCGAGCAGGACCAGCGAAACCGCGCGCGGCACGTCGTCCTGCGTCACGTTTTCGGTCGCGGCGAAACGGTATTGCGCGACCGCGGCGAGATTCACGCCGAGCAGCAGCGTCGCCAGGCAGAACAGCCAGAAGTCTTCACCCTGGATGGCGATCGCGGCGAGCAGCGCGCCCGCGATCGCAACCGCGTTGGCGAACAGGAATCCGAAGCGCCGGCCTTTCTGGCGCATCAGCACCGCGACCGGCACGACACTGGCCGCGAGCCCGACGGTCATCAGCGCAACCGGCAGCGTCGCGAAGCGCGGATCGGGTGCAAGCGCGGAGCCTACAATGCCGCCAAGCAGCGTGTTGAACGGCGGGACCGCCATGCCCAGCGCCTGCGCGAGGAACAGCAGCCGCACGTTCGGAATCTTCAGCAAGGCAAGCATTCGAAAGTCCCCCGGCGGTTGGCGCGCGACAGCGGCAAAGTCTAGTGCAAGCGCAGCGCCGCCGCACTCATGCCGAATCGCAATAAGCGAACCGTTGACAGCGGATGCGAACACGGTAGTCTGCGCTTGTACTCATCGAGACCGGCTGAGGGACAGGCCCATTGAAGCCGGGGCAACCGACGAAGCCAACCACTTCGCCAAGGTGCCAACTCCTGCGGTGAACGCCAGTTCGCCGACAGATGAGTGATCGTGAACTGCCGCGCGTGCGGCAAGCGGCGCGATCCACTCCACCTGCGGTCTCCGCGGGGTTTCCGATGAGCGAAACCTTGACTGTCCGGAGAACCGCAATGTCCGCGCAAGAATTTCGACACGTTCCCGCCGCGCCGTCCGCCGGCGGCATCGTGCTGCCCGCATTCCGCGCGCAACACGCCCCCAGGCCGGGCCGCGTCCGCGTCCGCTTCACCAGCAGCGGCGACGCCGCGTCGGGCCTGCCGGCGATCGTCGTGCTCGGCGGCGTGTCGGCGGATGCCGATGTGAGCGGCTGGTGGCGCGCACAGGCCGGTCCGGGCCTTGCGGTGGACAGCCGCCGGTTTCGCGTCATCGGCATGGATTTCATCACCGGGCGCGGCATCGAAGGCGCGGGCTGCGCGCACATCACGACAGCAGACCAGGCCGACGTGCTCGCCGCAACGCTGAACGCGCTGCATGTCCGGCGCGTGCACGCGCTCATCGGCGCGTCGTACGGCGCGATGGTCGCGCTGGGTTTCGCGGCGCGCTACCCGGAAAGGCTCGCGCGGCTGGTCGTCATAAGCGGCGCGCACTACGCGCATCCGCGCGCGATCGCATTGCGAAGCATCCAGCGGCGCATCATTCGCCTGGCGCGCGAGGCGGGGCGATGCGAGGAAGGCGTCGCGCTCGCCCGCGCGCTTGCGCTGACCGCGTACCGGGAACATGCCGCGTTCGCGCGTTTCGACGGAGCGCCGCGGCGGTTCGAAGACGGCTTCGGATTTCCCGTCGAAGACTACCTCGAACACAAGGGCAACAGCCACGCCGCGCGCGTCGGCGCGGACGATTACCTTCAGTTGTCCGAATCGCTCGATCTTCACGATGTCGATCCCTCCGGCATCACGACACCGGCAACGCTGATCGCGTCCGATCCGGACTTTCTCGTGCCGCTGACACAGATGCAGGAGCTCGCCGAGCGCTTGCGCGGACCGGCGCGCCTGCACGTGCTGCGTTCGCCGTACGGTCACGATGCGTTCCTGAAGGAAGACGCGAAAATTTCCTCGCTGCTGCGCGATGCGCTTGATACGGAGTGTTTCGCATGACGACAGGACTGCATCCCGAAACGCTGGCCGTGCGCGCCGGCATCGACACCGACAGCGCGCACGGCGCCGTCGTGCCGCCGGTTTATCTCAGCAGCACGTTCACCTTCGAGGATTACGCCGCCCCGCGGCGCTACGATTACACGCGCTCGGGCAATCCCACCCGCGAGGTGCTCGCGGACGCGATCGCGCATCTCGAGGAAGGCGCGGCCGGCATCGTCACCGCCACCGGCATGGCGGCGATCACGACGGTGCTGCAATTGCTCGGTCCGGACGACCTGCTCGTCGCGCCGCAGGATTGTTATGGCGGTTCGTGGCGGCTGTTCACCGCGCTCGCGCGCAAGCGATGTTTTCGCGTGCGGCTGATCGACTTCAACGACGCAGAAGCGCGCGCCGAAGCGTTCAGGCAACGTCCGAAGATCGCCTGGCTGGAATCGCCGAGCAACCCGCTGCTGCGGATCACCGACATTCGCGCCGTCGCCGCCGAAGCGCGGGCGGCCGGCAGCCTCGTCGTCGTCGACAACACCTTTCTTTCACCGGCATTGCAGAAACCGCTGACGCTCGGCGCGGACATCGTCGTGCACTCCACGACGAAATACCTGAACGGGCACAGCGACGTCGTTGGCGGTGCGATCGTCTGCCGCGACGAGCGCGTGCATGCCGACCTGGCGTGGTGGGCGAACTGCCTTGGCGTCACCGGCGCGCCGTTCGACAGCTTCCTCACCCTGCGCGGCCTGCGCACGCTCGGGCCTCGCATGCAGGCGCATGAAGGCAATGCGCGCGCGATCGCGGACCTGCTGTCGCGGCATCCGGCGGTTGCGCGCGTGCATTACCCGGGGCTCGCCTCGCATGGCGGACACGAGGTGGCGCGCCGGCAGCAACGCGGTTTCGGCGCGATGGTGAGTTTCGAGCTCGACGGCGGCGAGGCCGCCTTGCGCGAATTCCTGCGTCATCTGAAATGCTTTTCGCTGGCCGAATCGCTGGGCGGCGTCGAAAGCCTGGTCGCGCATCCGGCGACCATGACGCACGCCGCGATGACGGCCGAGGCGCGTCACGCGGCGGGCATCGCGGACAACCTGCTGCGGTTGTCGGTCGGCATCGAGCATGTCGATGATCTGCGCGCGGACATTGCCGCCGCGCTCGACCGCGCGCAGCGCGCGACGGAACGGAGGAAGCGCGCATGAATACGGTCACGAAAGTTGCGCCGGATCCCGGATCGCCGCGCATTCTCGACGTCGTGCTGCTTGGCGTCGGCACGGTCGGCTCCGAATTCCTGCGCCGGATTTCCGCAAGCCCGCCGCCGGGGATTCGTCTCGCCGGCATCGCGAACTCGAGAAGGATGCTGTTCGAGAAACGCGGCATCGCGGCGGGCAGCGCGCTGGATCGCCTGCGCGAATCCGGCAGCGAAAACTGTCTCGACAAACTGACGGCATCGCTTCGGAAACCGCGGGGATCGGCGCCGGTGATCGTCGATGCCACCGCAAGCGTCGCGGTCGCGGAGAGGCACGCCGCGTGGCGCGCCGCGGGAATCCACATCGTGACGGCCAACAAGATCGCCGCGGCGAACGGCTGGCTGCGCGGCGCCGGCGCTTTCTATGGCGATGCCGCGACCGTGGGCGCCGGCCTGCCGGTGCTTGGCGCGATCCGCCGCCTGCGCGCGGCCGGTGACGTGATCACGCGCATCGAGGGAATTCTTTCCGGCAGCCTCGGTTTTGTTTTCCATGCATTGCAGCGGCACGGTTCGTTTTCGCGCGCGGTGAGGGATGCGCGAAGCGGCGGCCTCACCGAACCGGATCCGCGCGTGGACCTTGCCGGCCTCGACGTTGCGCGCAAGCTCGCCATCATTGCCGGCGCGGCGGGACTGCAGCGGCCGAACCTGCAACCCGAATCATTGATCGCATCCGCAGACAATGTTCTACCGCTGGATGCGTTCCTGCTTTCGCTGCCGGATCACGATGCCGGCTGGCGCGAGCGTGTCGACGATGCGCGCGCACGCGGCGGCGTTCTGCGGTACGTCGCAAGCGTGGATTGCCAAGGCGATGGCTTTGTCGGCGTGCGCGAGCTGCACGCGGATGCGCCGCTCGCGCAGACCCGCGGCGCGGACAACGGCGTTGCCATCTACAGCCACGCCTACGATCGCGAACCGCTGTTCATTCGCGGGCCCGGCGCGGGTGCGGCGGTGACCGCAACGGCGCTGCTCGCGGATCTTTCCGAAATCGCGGCGCGCATCCGGTGGTGACATGAATCTCACGCAGCTCCACTATCTCGTCGCGATCGTGGATTCGGGCCTGAACGTCACGCAGGCCGCCGGGCGCGTTTTCGCGACACAGCCGGGCATCTCGAAGCAGTTGCGGCGGCTTGAAGACGAACTTGGCTTCGAGATTTTCCGCAGGAACGGCAGGAGCCTTGTTGCCGTCACGCCGCGCGGCGCGAAAGTGATTGCGCGTGCGCGAACGATCGTTGCCGAAGCGGCGCAGATCCGCCGGCTTGCCGCCCGCGGGCAATCACAGGCTACAGCGCCTTTCGAAACGTGAGGTTGATGCGCTGCCGGCCGAGCAGCGGATGCACGTCATCCTTCAGCGCCAGCACGCCGTGATGGCGAAGCCGCGCGGGCCCGCCCCACACGACGACGTCGCCGTGCACGAGAGGAACGCGCCGCGGCCTGTCGCCGCGCTTCAGGCCGCCGAACAGGAATGTCGCGGGAATGCCGAGCGACACGGAGACGATGGGCTGCGTGAAGTCGCGCTCGTCCCGGTCCTGGTGCAGCGAAAGGCGCGCGCCGGGAAGATAGCGATTGACGAGGCATCCGTCGGGCGTGAAGTTTTCGAAGCCGGCACGCGCGGCGGCGGTGTTCGCGAGTTGCATGAACACCGCCGGCAGGCGCGGCCACGGCTTGCCGCTCGCAGGATCGCTCGCCGAATAGCGGTAGCCGCTTCGATCCGTCACCCAGCCCGCGTCGCCGCAGTTCGTCATCGCCACGGACATGCGAAAGCCGCCGGGCGTGGTCATGTGACGGAACGGCGCCTGCACTTCGATGTCGTGCAGCGCCTTGACGAGCCTTTCGGTTTCCGCGGGTTTCACGAACCCGTGCAGGACGACGGCGCCATCGCAAAGCGGCTGGCGCGCGTCGTCGAACAGGCCGGTCACCGGATAGTCATTCGGCATCGTGAAAGATCAGTCCAAGCGTGTGGCGGCTTCCGGAACGCACGCGGCTGACGCCGTGGCGCATCGTGACGCGATAGACGCCGCGCCTGCCCTGCACGGGGCGGTGATTCACCGCGAACACCACCGCGTCTCCCTGTTGCAACGGCACCACTTCGGCGCGCGACTGCATGCGCGGGCGCTGCTCGGCGAGAATGAATTCGCCGCCGGTGAAATCGCGGCCCGGTTCGGACAACAGCACCGCCGCCTGCAGGGGAAAGAACAGGTCGCCGTACAGATCCTGGTGCAGGCAGTTGTAATCGTCCATCGTGTATTGCAGCAACAGCGGCGTGGGGCGCCGCTGGCCGGCGGCGTGACAGCGTGCAAGGTATTTTGCATGCGTCGCGGGATAGCGAACGTCGATTCGCATCGCTTCGTTCCAGCGGTTCGCGAGCGGTGCGAGTTTCGCGTACAGCGATTCGCGCAAGGCGGCGATTCCGTCCGGCAGCGGGTAGCGGAAGTACTTGTACTCGCCCGCGCCGAAGCCGTGACGGTTCATCACCACGCGGCTTCGAAACCGGTCCGCGGAATACAACCCGGCAATGGCACGGCATGCGGCGGGCGTCAGCAGCCGTTCGAGCAGCGCGAACCCGCGCGCATCGAGCTGCCGCGCGATGTCTTCCCGGTCCAGGTTTTCAATGTGCGCGGTCATGTTCCCGTATCGAAAGCCGCCATCGACTGGCGCCGAGTCTAGACCTGCCGGCAGGGGGCGTCTCGCCGGTTTCGGACGCGTAAATCAGGGCTGCGATGTAAAAAATTATTTACACGATGTAAAAAATAGCATACCTTGCGTTTCCGGACACATATAAAAAGGTATGACCATGAAAAACCTGTCTTTCCGTGAACTCAGCGCGCTGGGTTCCGCGCTTGCCATCGCGTTCTGCGCTTACTCTTACCTGCCCGCGGCCCTCTGGCTTTCCGAGGAATATTCCGAGGGAACGGTTCATGGGCTGGAGCGCGTCGAATTCGTGTACACGGCCCTCGGCCTGGTCGCGTTCCTGGCCGGAATCCAGATCGTCTATCACGTGATTCTCGCCATCCTGATGCGTTCCGAAGCGAACGAGCCCGCCGACGAGCGCGACCGTGTCATCGGCATGAAGGCCACGCGCATCGGTTATGGCGTGATGGTCACCGGAATCGTCCTGCTTGCGGGTCATCTGCTGACCGAGGACGTTTCCGGCCTGCTCGCCGCGCAATACCTGTTGCTGGTGCTGTTCATCGGCGAAGCCATTCGGTACTTCGCGCAGTTCCTGCTGTACCGGCTGAGCATCTGAGATGGGCAAGCGCATCACCAACAACATTCGAAGCCTGCGCTTCCAGCACGGCGAAATGACACAGGCCGAGCTCGCCAGGCGGATCGGCGTGACGCGCCAGACCGTCATCGCCATCGAGAACGACAAGTACTCGCCATCGCTGGAAGCGGCTTTCCGTATTGCGGACGTGTTTGGCGTGCCGCTGACCGAGGTGTTCGCTTACGTGCCGTCCGAGCGGAAACCGCGCAAGTAGCGCGCGGTTCCGCGCGGAACTTCCAGCGGCTATGCTTCCATGACATGGCAAACAGGGGGGGGCGAACAACGATGAAATTGATGAAATTCCTGCCGGTCTTTTTTCTTCTCCTGGCGCCGGCGTTCGCCGCTGACGTGAAGCCGCCAACGAACCCGGAACTGCGCGACGAGCTGCTGGCGATGGCGGCAAACGACCAGGAACTTCGCAGCGCGGCCAGGAGCGGCACGATCGACCGCAACAAGGTGGTCGAAGCGGACGCCGTTCATACCGCCAGGATGAAGGAGATCGTCGCGGAACATGGCTGGCCCGCCGAGGCGCTGGTCGGCGAGGACGGCGCGAACGCGGCGTGGCTGCTCGTGCAGCATGCCGACGCCGATCCCGGGTTCCAGGAGCGCGCGCTCATGCTGATGAAACCGTTGCTTGAGAGCGGTGAAATCAACAGGCGCGATTACGCCTATCTCTGGGACAGGACCCACGAGCCGCAGCGCTACGGAACGCAACTGCGTTGCGTGGACGGCAGGCTCCAGCCGCGCGAAATCGAATCGCCGGAAAGCGTCGACGTTCGCCGCAAGGACATGGGCATGTTGCCGCTCGCCGAATATCTCGAAGAGGCGAGAGCGCTGCTCGGCGAAGCGGGGGACGATGTGTGCGCGGATGGCGGGTAGCCGGAGCGCGCCGGTGAAGAATTCCGCCGGCCATTTCGCTTCGCTTGAAAAAACGCTTGCGGCAATCGCACCCCTGCCGCGCGGCGAGCTCGACTTTCTTCATTGTCATGCCAGGCCCGTGAGCTATTCCGCCGGCGCGACGCTGGTTGACGCATCGGAGCTTCCGGACCGGTGCTGGTTTCTTGCGAAGGGATTTCTCCGCTTTTTCTACGTCACCGAATCCGGCCGCGAGTACAACAAGGCGTTTTCGCGCCCCGGCGAAATCGTCGTGCCGCTGACGGCCATGCGAACCGGTTCCCCGAACGGCTTCGTGATCGCCGCCATTACTGCCGTTGAAACGCTGGCGATCCCGGCGGCGATCCTTCCCGCGCTGTTCGAACGGCATCCGGCCTGGGAGCGCATCGGCCGGATCCTCGCCGAGCAGATGGCAATGCGAAAGGAAATGCGCGAACGCGAATTGCTGATGGACTCCGCGTTGACGCGGTTCCGGCGTTTTTCGGAGCGGTACCCCGAACTGGTCGAATGGCTTCCGCAACGCCAGATTGCTTCGTACATCGGCGTCACGGAACAGGCACTGTCGCGACTGTTGAGGGGCTCCGGGGGGTCTTGACCTGGGTTAATGCGCTGTCATTCGGCGCATCCTATAAAAGCGCCAGGCCAGGAAGGGGATGAACATGAAGACCGCAATGACAGGCCTCCTGTGCGCCGCGCTCCTCGTTTCCGCGCCGGCCGGCACCCGCGAGGAATCCGCGCCGCTGCGCCGGATCGCGGACATGAACGTGGCGCGCGCCGCTCACCAGGCGACACTGCTGGATTCCGGCCACGTGCTCGTGACAGGCGGCTGCGGCGAAGGTTGCGATGCGAAGCACGCTTCCGCCGAACTGTTCGATCCCCAAAGCGATACATTCGCCGCGACAGCTTCCATGGCAACGCCGCGTGCGAGCCACACGGCGACAAGACTGAACGACGGCCGCGTGCTCGTGGCCGGCGGCTGGGCGGACCGCGAGGTCGTGAACAGCGCCGAGATATTCGACCCCGCGACGCGGCGTTTCACGCCGGCGGACGACATGACCGCGGCGCGCGCCGGCCACGCCGCGGTTCGCCTGCCCGATGGCCGCGTGCTGCTGGCCGGCGGCGAAAGCGCGACCAACGCGTCGCTGGCTTCCACGGAAATCTTCGACCCCGCGACCGGAACGTTCTCGCCCGGCGCCCGCATGCGCACGCCGCGGAACTCGCACGTTGCCGTCGCGCTTGCCGACGGGCGCGTTCTTGTCGCGGGCGGACACAGCGCGCGCGGGAAGATTCTTCGTTCCGCGGAAATCTTCGATCCGCGCAACGGAAAGTTCGTGCCGACCGGCGACATGAAGATCGCGCGACACAAGTTCGCCGCGATACGGCTGCGAAACGGCAAGGTGCTGGTCGTCGGCGGTTCGGACGCGCGGGATCACGACGGCCGCATGCGAAGCACGGAAATCTTCGATCCCGAAAGCGGCCGGTTCGCTGCCGGCCCCGATATGCGCCAGGCGCGGCACAAGATCGAAGACGCGCTCGTCATGCTGCCGTCCGGCCGGGTGCTGGTCGCCGGCGGCGCACCCCACCCGGAGGTGTACGATCCGCGCGCCGGCAAGTTCACGATGAGCGATGGAACATTCGGCGGCGAACGGATGTTTGCGACGGCGACGCGCCTTGGCGACGGGCGCGTGCTGATTCTCGGCGGTTACGACGAAAGGATACGGACGTCGAACGCGGCATGGCTTCATGCGGCCGGGAAAAAATGACAGGCCATCCCGCTGTGAGGGATGATGAGGGATCGCGGCAAACAGGACCGGAAACGTCATGCAGACCTGGATTGTCTTCCTGCGCGCCATCGGCGGCAGCCGCACCCTGCCTTCGAAGACGTTCGTTGAAATTCTCGAGGCCCTGAAACTCGGTGACGCCAGGACGTACATCGCCACGGGCAATGCGGTGTTCAGGACGCGCACGACCAACCGGAAAAAGCTCGCGAACGGCATCCGGGACGGCATCCACGCCGCGCGCGGTTTCGCGCCGGACGTGTTGCTGCTGACCGTGGACGAACTTGAGGGCGCGATCGCGAACAATCCCTGGCGCGAAGCCGAATCCGAACCGAAGAGCCTGCATCTCGTGTTTCTCTCCGAGGTTCCCGCCAGCCCGGATATCGCGAAACTGGAAAGCCTGCGAACCGAAAGCGAATCGTTCATGCTGAAAGGCAAGGTCTTCTACGTTCGCACGCCGGACGGAGCGGGCCGTTCGAAACTGTTCGCGCGGACCGAAAAATCCCTGGGCGTATGGGGCACGGCGCGCAACTGGCGCACGGTGTGCAAGGTCAGGGAGCTCGCCCGTTCACCCTGACACGAGATGCCGAAATGAAGATCTGCGCCGTGCGGGCATGGCAAATTGCGTGGGCATGGCGGATGGCCAGTCCTGCGCGGGAAGGACCGCCGCATGGAACCGCGAAGGCGCGCTGCCCGCGCAGCTTGATGATTCCCGCGAAGGATTTCTCGTCCTTGACACCGAAACGCGGCGCCTGGCGCAACATCGGCTGTAGAAGCCGTCGGCGTTCTGATGTGACAACCGGATTTTTGCGCAACCCGGGCACCGCCATACTCCCTCGATCGATGGTTTCGCGTGCGGGAGGACATGATGGCGGCCGGTCCGTCGCAGGTTTCCAGGAAAGGCCGGATCCGGTTTCGATGGCTCTGCCGCCTGGAGGCGGAGCTTGAGCCGGTTATGTTCCTGCTCTCGATCGCCTGGCTCTGGCTGTTCATCGACGAGCTGGCGTTCGGACTTTCCCCGCGGCAGGAGGCGGCGATCTTCGCGATATGGATCGCGTTCATTCTCGAATTCGTCCTCAAGCTGTATCTCGCGCCGCGGCGGCTGAAATATCTTCTGCGGAACTGGCTTGCCGTGCTTGCGCTCGTCGTGCCTGCCTTTCGCGCGCTGCGCTTGCTGCGCGCCCTGCGCGTGCTCCGCGTCGCGCGCGTGACATCGACGACGCGCATCGTGCGCGCGCTGACTTCCGGGCGTCGTTTCTATCACGAGTTGAAGGAGGCGCAAGGTCCGGCACCCGAGCCCGAAATGAATGCCGGCCTGCTGGTGATCGCATCACCCGCCGCGGACATCGGGGAACACGAACGGTTCGCGATGGATATCGCGGAGAAGATTCGCGCCGAGCTGAATGACGCCAGCAGGCTGCGCTGGTGCTTTCACGCGATCAAGTCACGGCGCCTGGAATCGGACCAGCCGAAGCTGCCGGCGGACTTTCTCGACGAGGCGAGCCTCGGCATGGCGCAGGGTCCGTACGACATGGTCATCGTCGTCACCGACGTCACGCTCGTTTCGCGCGAGCGCAAGGTCCAGGAGGGCCTGGCGTCGCCGACGGCGCGCATCGCGGCGATTTCCACGCGCAAGCTGACCACGGCGCCGCTCGGAAAGCCGGAGCGCGGCCTGCAATCGCCCGTCACGCGCGCCAACGCCGCCGCGCTGCTGTTGCATCTGATCGGCCATCTCGCCGGGCTTTCGCACCAGGCGCGCAGCGCGGCGATGCAGCCGTTCGCGTTCAGGCTGTCGCGAACGCTGCCGCGGTTCAGCGACGAGGAACGAAACCGGCTGGCGCGCGCGAGCACGCGTCTGCCCGAGCGCGAACTGCACGGCCGGGCGCGCCTCGCGTCGCTGCTGTTTCACGTGCTGATGGCCTTGCGCCATCCCGCACAGGTCTTCCGGCCGCTGCTGAGAAACCGCGCGCCGCTGTTGCCCCTGTCGCTTCCCGGTCTGGCGACGGCCGCCGTCGCGCCTTCGTTCCTGCTCGTCTTCACCGCGGAGATCTGGGACGTGGGGCTGGGCATGAGCAACGCGGTCGCCGCGGCGTACGCGTCGCTGAGCATTCTGGGCGCGAGCCTTTTCCTTGCGCGCGTGCAGTCCCTGTTCCTGCCGCGCAAGGAAAGAAACGTGCTGACGGAACATCTTGCCGTCGCGAACACGGTGATCTTTCTCAGCATCCTGCTCGCGTGCATCGGATTGTTCCTGATCGTCGGGCTGCTGATGCTCGCGATAGAGGTGTACATCTTCCCCGCCGGCCTGATGCAGACCTGGCCGACGCTCGACCACCGGGACGTGGACTTCGGCGACAAGCTGCGCCTTTCGGCATTCATCGCGACCGTCGGCGTGAGCACGGGCGCGCTGGCCGGCGGTTTCGAAAGCCGCAGGGTGATCCGGAATCTCGCGCTGTTCGAAAGCGAGCCCTAGAAAACTGCGCGGGCTGAGCATTGGACTATCCTGTCGGTTTCGAAGACCCGGTCGCGTCACCGCGAGGAGCGGCAGCATGAAACTCGAACAGGCCCGGCGCCACGCCTTGTCGCTCCCGGATACGCACGAGGAGCCGCATCACGGGATGTCTTCCTTTCGTGTCGGCCGCAGGATTTTTGCCACGGTGCCGCCGGACGGCGCGCACCTGCACGTCTTTGTCGAGGAAGAGGAGCGCGCGCCGCTGATTGCGGCCGAGCCCGAGGCGTATGAAAAACTCTGGTGGGGAAAGAAGGTGATGGGCGTGCGCGTGACGCTTGCGAACGCCGACTTCGATACCGTTGCAGTACTGCTGGAATCCGCCTGGCGCCGCAAGGCGCCGAAAGCGCTCGTCGCGGCATTCGACGCCGCAGACTCAGGAACGCGCAAGCCGAAATGAGAATCAGCGCCGCCATTACTCGTCTGACTGTTCTTCGCGCGCCGCGTGCATGCGTTCGAATTGCTCCTCGAGCGAGCCGGCGCCGAAATGCATTTGCAGCAGACGCCGGTGAGTTGCCATGGACCCGCGTGACCAGAGTCCGTTGGCTTCGGCATAGGGCAGGTGCGTCTCCGCGACCTGCCGGATCGCTTTTCCGCTCGCATAAAAGATGTATGAATGCCACAGCCGGTCTTCCTCGACGCCGGCCCGGCGGGCGGCGGCCGTGGACGCCGCGTGAATGTTCCGGCCGAGCGGCTGCGTGTGACCGGCTTCGTGCATCAGGATTTCCAGCGCGGCCAGTCCGTCATGCCGCGCGTCGTCCGATGCCATCACGATGTGGTTCGGCGAATTGCCGGTGTAGGCGCCCGCCCAGTTCGCGTACTTCACGATGTCGGTGCGAACCGGCCGGGTGCCCCATTCACTTTCGTAGGCGCGCGCCAGCCAGTCCGCCAGCACCGCGCCGTGCGCTTCCAGCGCCGATTGCAGCCTTGCGATGAACGCGAGGTTCGCCGCGCGATGCCGCGGCCAGAGGTGCCTGCGGTACGCCGGCATCGCCGTCACCAGCGCGCGCAGCAGGGGATCGGTTTTTGCACCGGCCGCTATCGCCGCTTCGCCGCCGGCAATGATCTGCCGCAAGCGGCTCATCACGGGATCGAACAGCAGGTCGCGACGCCCGTACCCCGCGTAGGTATCCAGCGCGGCGTTCCAGGCTTCCCGCTCCCCGTCGTTCAACGGCGGCGCGGCATCCGCCGGATCGAGACGCACGCGGCCCCGCAGCCGTTCGTCGCCGAGCCGCTCGTTGCGCGCGGCGTGATAGAGCAGATGATGCAGGTTCATCCAGGGATCGGAATGGAATTCGAATAGCGGCGGCTTCGCCTGCGCGTGGGCCGAAAGCGCAAGCATCACTGCCAGGAGTCGAAACAGTGTTTTCATGGCGGCTCCCTGCCGTCAGTCCAGTGCGAGCCGGAAACCGAACACCGGCAGCGCGTCCTGCATGAAGTCCAGGTCGGGCGATCGCCTGAATCCCAGCTTCTCGTACATGCCCCAGGCGATCTTCATGGCCTGTGTCGTGTGCAGGACAAGCTGCGCGTGACCGCTCGCCTTCGCAAGCCGAATGCAGGCTTCCGTCAAGGTCTTGCCCACGCCCATGCCGCGGAATTCCGGATCGACGGCCAGCAGCCGGATGCCGGACGCGTTCCTCACGCGCGTCGCGGATCCGCCGGAGCCGTATTCGGCCATGTCGCCGAAGTACACGACGCCGCCGGCCAGCGCGCCGTTCCCGGCGGGCGCGACCAGCACCTTCGCCGTCTTGCTTTCCGTGAACCGGCCGATATTGGCGAGCATCTCGTAATAGCGCGGCTGTTCGTCCGGTTTCGGGAAACCGTCGAGCCTGGAATACACGTCGACCATCAGCCGGCCAAGCGCGCCGAATTCTTCCGGGCGGATTTCCCGTATCAGCAGGTTCGCGATTGTCGTCATGGGGCTCGCTTTCAGTGGCTGGCCGGGATTGTACCCGCCGGCTGCATGTTGGCTAAAAAATGGCCGAATTTTATTGTTAAACGGTCACCATCTTTGTACGATTCCGTACCGAGAAAAACGAAAAGGGCAAACCTGACCGAAAGGCAGGGGCGCAAAGTCACCGGTCTAAGGAGCCACGCTCTATGACAGCGGGATTGCCGAACTCCGCCCGTTGCAGCTGGCAGGCACGCGGGACCCACCCCGGGTGGCGCCGGTGCCGGGCATCGCCGTTCCGCGCGATGCCGCTCCTTGACCCCTTACCACACACGGATCTTCCCGCGCCCACGGCGGCAAGGCGGGGAGCGGGCATGGATGCGTTCGCAAGCGGGGGGCCTTTGTCATGCGAAACCTTCAACCCGATCTCGCCGTTGTCCTGCGGGGAGAACATGAGCCGTCCCGGCAGGATGCCGGCGCTGCGGACGGCATGACTGCAATGGCCGCCGACGGTGGCGTGATGCGCGACGTCCTCAGGCATCTCGAAACGCAGACGGCGTATTACCAGCAGCTTTTCGAAAACTCGCCGGACGCCATCGTCCTGCTGGACAGGACCGGCGCCATCCTCGACGCGAACGAAACCTTCCAGAAAACGTTCGGCTACGATCTCGAGGCGCTGCGCGGCCAGCCGCCGCTTTTCGTCATCGACGCCGACGACGCAAGCGCCGGGGCCATCGCCGCCTTTTCGCCGCGCACCGGCGACACGGGATTGCCGCGAACCGCGGAAGCGAGGAAAAGCCACGACGGCCAGCGCGTGCGCGTGGAGGTTTTCATCCGGCCGGTGCGCGACGTCGAAGACCACGTCTTTGCCGTCTACCGCGACGTGACGGACCGGGAGAGGATCTTCGACGCGCTGGATTTCCAGTTGCGCCACGATCCGCTGACCGGCCTGGCCAACCGCGCCGAATTCGACAGGCGCGTGCAGGAACTGCTCGCCGCGACCGCGGCCGGTGCAGGCGGCTGTCACGCGGTCCTGCAGATCAGGATCGGCAACCTGAAGCTGATCAACGACGCCTTCGGTCATGGCGTGGGCGACCTGGCGTTGATCGAAGTCGCCGGACTCCTGCAGTCGATCGTTCGCGGAGACGACCTGCTTGCCCGCTTCGGCGGCGCGGAATTCGGCGCGCTGCTGCGCGAATGCAGCGCAGAAAAGGCGCTCGCCGGCGCGGAACGGCTCGCGGCGAAACTGGGCGAATTCCGGTTTTCATGGCGCGGGCATGATTTTTCGTTGACAGCGAACATCGGGATCGCGGGCTTGCGCGAACCGCTTTCGGCGGCGGAGGACGTGGCGAGCGCGGCGGACGCGGCCTGCCAGGTCGCGATGACGCGCGGTCCCGGCCGCGTCCTTCTGTACAGCGACAGCGATCGCGACATCATCGCCCGCCGAAACGACATCGACTTCGTCGCGAGGCTCGGCGACGACCTGGAAAACGGCCGCTTTGTGCTGTTCCGGCAGGATATCCGCGCGCTGAGCGATGCGGCCGGCGGCATCCGTCTCCAGGAAATTCTCGTTCGCCATCTCGATCCCGCGGGCAGGCTCGTGCTGCCAGGCGTGTTCGTGCCCGCGGCGGAGCGCTACAACGTCATGCCCGCCATCGACCGGTGGGTGCTGAGGACCGTCTGCGAACGCCTTGCGCGACGGCCGGAGGCGCTGGCGGAATGCGACGTGTTTTCCATCAATCTCTCGGGACGGACACTGGAAGACGAAGCGTTTGCCGCGTTCGCGAGGCAGACACTGGCGGCCACGGGCATGGCGCCGTCGCGCCTGTGTTTCGAAATCACCGAAACGGCCGCGATCTCGAACCTGCCGGCGGCAAGAAGCCTCATCGAAGATCTCAAGGAACTGGGATGCGCCATCGCGCTCGACGACTTCGGAAAAGGGATGTCGTCATTCGCGTATCTGAAAACCCTTCCCGTCGACTACCTGAAGATCGACGGCTCGTTCATCCGCGAGATGCGCGGCAACAGCGTCGACTACGCGATGACCGAAGCCATCAACAACATCGGCAGGATCCTGGGCCTGAGGACGGTTGCCGAGTTCGTGGAGAACGACGGCATCCTCGAATGCCTGGAAACGATCGGCGTCGACTTTGCGCAGGGTTACGCGATACACGTGCCGGAGCGCTGGATCGGGTGACGCGGCCTGCAGGAGGCGCGCGCCAGCGCTGCGAGCCTCCGGCGGAAAAATTCCCGCTTATCGTCAGGAAGCGAACTCCGTTAACCTCTACGCCATGTCCCACGCATTGCAGATATTTGCCGGTCCCGCAGCACGGGCGCATCTTCGCGAGCACGGTTTCCGGCCGCAGGACGTCGAGATCGTCGTCGGCGCATCCGGCGGGCCGAAATGGCTCGCGCTCTCGGGCCTGGACCGCGTCCTTTTCCCCATGCTCGGCGAGGCCGAACGCCAGCGGCCATTGCACCTGATCGGTTCGTCCATCGGAAGCTGGCGCCTGGCCTGTCTCGCGCAGCGCGACCCGAACGCCGCGATGGCGCGCTTCGAAGACATGTACATCCACCGCCAGAAATATTCCGCGCGGCCGGCGGCCGCGGAAATTTCCCGCATGAGCGAAGCATTGCTCGATGCCTTGCTGGGTTCGCACGGCGCGCAGGAAATCCTCGACAACAGGAACATGCACCTGCATGTGATCACCGTGCGCGCCCGCGGTCTTGCGGCGCGCGAAACCCGCCACGTGCAGCTCGCGGCGCTCGCATTCGCCGCGCTGGGCAATGCGCTGCACCGCCGGACCCTGCGCTGGCAGTTCGAGCGCGTGATCTTCGATACCGCGGGAGACGCGAGCCCCTTTCGCGGGCTCCAGGATTTCCCGACGCGGCACGCCGCGCTCTCGCGGGAAAACCTGCGCGCCGCGCTGCTCGCCTCCGGCTCCATTCCGCTCGTGCTGCAAGGGGTGCGCATTCCGGGCGCGCCCGCCGGCGTCTACCGCGATGGCGGCGTGATCGACTATCACCCCGACATCGATTTCGGTGCGCGCGAAGGCCTGGTGCTGTACCCGCATTTCTATCCGCGCGTCGTGCCCGGCTGGTTCGACAAGTCGCTGCGCTGGCGCAAGGCGAATGCGGCGAACTTCGATCGCGTGCTCCTGTTTGCACCGAGCGCGGAATTCGTCGCGACGCTTCCCGGCGGGCGCATTCCGGATCGCAGGGACTTCCATCGTTACAGCGAACCGGAACGCATCAAGGCCTGGCAGGCCGTCAGCGATGCGAGCCGCCGCCTGGGCGAGGAATTCGCGGAACTCGTGGCGTCGGGCAGGCTGACGGAGCGCGTGCGGCCGCTGGCGTGAAAACGCGGCGTGCCGCCCCGTTCAATGCATCCTGTATTTCCCCCAGTGCATACCGCTCACCTTCGTCTTTCGCGCATGCAGCTTCAGCGCTTGCACCGCCCGCAAGACGCCTCCATTAAGGACGGAGAACCGGCGGAAGCCGCAAGCACAGAGGTGAGCAGATGAACGAGATCAGGATCGCCATCGTCGGCGTGGGCAACTGCGCCAGTTCGCTGATCCAGGGCATCAATTACTACCGCGGCCGCGAACCGGAAGAGGCGGTCGGCCTGCTGCATCGCGAACTGGGCCCGTATCATCCGTCGGACATTCGCGTCGTTGCCGCGTTCGACATCGACCGGCGCAAGGTCGGCATCGATGTCGCGGACGCCATTTTCTCGCCGCCGAACTGCACGGCCGTTTTCTGTTCCGAGGTGGAGCGCACAGGCGTCATGGTGCGGATGGGCCGCGTGCTTGACGGTTTTTCGGAACACCTGCGCGACTATCCCGAGCATCGGACGTTCGCGCCCGCGAACGCGCCGGAGCCGGACAGCGACAGCGTGGTGCAGGTCTTGCGCGAATCGGGCGCGGACATTGTCGTGAACTACCTGCCTGTCGGTTCGGAGCAGGCGACGCGCTTCTACGCCGCATGCGCACTCGAAGCGGGCTCGGCTTTCGTGAACGCCATTCCGGTTTTCATCGCCAGCGACGCCGAGTGGGCGGCGCGCTTCGAGGCGGCGAACCTGCCGCTGATCGGCGACGACATCAAGGCGCAGATCGGCGCGACCATCACGCACCGCGCGCTGATGGACCTGTTCGCGCGCCGCGGCGTGACGCTGGACCGCACCTACCAGCTCAACACCGGCGGCAACACGGATTTTCTCAACATGCTCAACCGCACGCGCCTTGCGTCGAAGAAAACCTCGAAGACCGAAGCGGTGCAGTCCGTCGCGGCGACGCGCATCGACGACGACAACATTCACATCGGTCCGAGCGATTACGTCTGCTGGCAAAAGGACAACAAGGTCTGCTTCCTGCGCATGGAAGGGCGCATGTTCGGCGACGTGCCGTTCAATCTCGAGCTGCGCCTGTCCGTGGAAGACTCGCCCAATTCCGCCGGCGTGGCGATCGACATGATCCGTTGCGCGCAGCTCGCGCTGGACCGCGGCATCGGCGGCGTGCTGGCGGGACCGGCGGCGTTCTTCTGCAAGCATCCGCCGGTGCAGTATCGCGACGAAGTCGCCTGCGCGATGACGGAACAGTTCATCCAGGGAGAGGACGCGGCGTACGCAAGGCGGCACCCGGCGAACCGCGAGCGGTCCGCAACCGTCGTTGCGCACTGAATTGAAACTCGCCGCCTTTCGCGACCGCCTGCATGCGCGCAGCGATGCGCTGCTCGCAATGCCGGCGCGACGGCTCGCGGAACGCGGCGTCACCGCGAACCATGTCACCGTCGCCGGCCTCGTGCTGACGCTGCCCGCCGCCCTGCTTGCGGCGAACGCGCACTACCTCGGTGCCGGCGTGATCTTCCTGCTTGCCAGCCTGCTGGACCTGTTCGACGGCGCACTGGCGCGCGCTGCGAGCAGGTCGTCATCCTTCGGCGCGTTGCTGGACTCGACGCTGGATCGTATCGGCGAAGCGGCAATGCTCGCGGCGCTGGCGTGGCGCTTTGCGATTGAAGGCGATGCATTGATGGTCGTCGTGTCGATGGCAGCGCTGACCGGCGGATTCCTGACAAGCTACGTGCGCGCGCGGGCCGAGGGACTTGGAATCGAATGCCGCGAAGGCGGCTTCACGCGTCCCGAGCGCGTGCTGCTGCTGGGTTTCGGATTGCTGTTCGGCCAGCCGCGCGCCGCGGTCGTGCTGCTTGCCGTGCTGTCGCTGCTTGCGGCCGCGCAACGCCTTTACATCGTGAACAGGGCGACGGCAGAAGGGCCGCGCTGAACCTCCCCCTCGAAGCTGCCGCCGTTCGTCATGTCGTCCGGACTGACCGTACAGGAATCCCTGTACATGACGAGAACCGCCGATATGGTAAAAAACAGGACGCGCTTTCCTCTTGCCTGAATACCTGCCTGCTGCTGATTCGCGAGTTGCGTCATGAGTTTCCGGCACTTCGCATTGAAGGAAAGCGCCGATGCACTGATTTTGTCCTGGGGGGTGATGGCCCATGAACGGCGCTTCCGACATGAAGTCGCGGCGCGCAGCAGTGCTGCGTGACTTCGGCTTTTTCGAATCGCGCCCTCGTGACGACCTTGCCGGCGTCGTCAATCTCGCGGCGCAGTTGTGCGACGCGCCGATGGCGGCTTTCAGCGTCAATGATCACAGCCGCGAACGTTTTGTCTGCTGCCATGGTTTCTCGCTCGACAAGATTCCGCTGGAAAAAGGATTCGGCGATTACATCGTCAGCGGCGGCGCGTCCCTGCTTGTCAGCGATGCGCGCCACGACGCGCGCTTTCCGAATGCACCGCTACTGAAGGCCGAGCCGCAACTCCGGTTTTACGCGGGAGTTCCCGTCACGTCCGGCGATGGCACCGTGATCGGCACGCTCGCGGTCATGGATCGGATGGTGCGGCACCTGCCGCAGCAGAAACTCCGCGCGCTCGCCACGCTGGCGATGCAGGTCAGGCTGCTTCTCGAAGTCGAAAGGCGTACCGCGGTTGCCGGCTCTGAGACGGGACGCGCGAAGGATGCGTTCCAGCCGGATTTCCACACCGTGTTCGGCTCCCTGCCCGGGCTGCACTGGCTGATAGAACCTGGAGAATTCCGCGTCGTTGCGGTCACCGACCAGGTGCTCGACGCGATGCAGGCGGACCGCGAGGCGGTGATCGGTCAGCGCATGGAAAAGGTCCTGTCCGCCGGCGGCCGCGACGCCGAAAGCCACGACGCCATCCGCAAGCAGATGGACTCGCTCGAGCGGGTCCGGAAAACCGGCCGCAGCGAGCGGCTGATGGCGCACAGCTACGCCGTGCCGGCGCCGGAATCGGAAGGCGGCGGCCTGCGCCGGCACTACTGGACCTCCATCAATGCGCCGGTCCATCACCCCGACGGGCGGATCGCGTACATCGTGAACCATGCCGAGGACGTCACCGAGTTCGTGCAGCTGCGGGAGCGCGAAGGCAAGGCCCTGGAGGACCGGCGCATGCTCGAGGCGCGCGCAAAAAAGATGGAAACGAGCATCATCGAGCGCAACAGGGAAATGGAACGGCTCAACCAGCACATGCGCATGGCGCAGCAGGTCGCCAATGTCGGCAGCTGGGAAATCAGCCCGGACGATCCTGGCGCGAGCACATGGTCGGACGAGGTGTACGTCATCCTCGGTCTTGATCCGAAGGACTGCGCTCCAGGCGATGACCTGATTCTCTCCGCCGTGCATCCCGAGGACCGGCAACGGCTACTCGAACAGCGCAAGCAGGCAATTGCAAAAACAGGCACGCTCGGGCTCACGCACCGCATCGTGCGTCCCGACGGCGCGCTGCGATTCGTGTGGCAGCAGGCGCGCGTCGCCGCCGGCATCGACGGCGCGAAGACAAAGCTCTATGGCACCATCCAGGACATCACCGCGCAGAAGCAGGTGGAAGCCGAACTGCAGACGCGCGCGCGTCAGCAGGAAGTCGTGGCCAGGCTCGGGCAGATGGCGCTTTCCGGTCCCGGCCTCGAAGCGCTGCGCGACGAAGCGGTCAGGGCCGTGGCCGAAACGCTCGATATCGAATACTGCAAGGTGATGCAGCTCTTGCCCGACAAGAACGCGATGAAGCTTGTTGCGGGCGTCGGCTGGAAGCCCGGTCTCGTCGGCAAGGCAACGGTCGGCGTCGAGAAAAACTCCCAGGCGGGCTATGAGCTGATGTCGGACGGACCGGTCATCGTTACGGACCTGCGTACCGAAACACGCTTCAACGATCCGTCCCTGCTCGAGGATCACGGCATCGTCAGCGGAATCAGCGTGATCATCGCGGGACAGCACGGTCCCTGGGGCGTGCTCGGTGCGCACACGACGCGCCTGCGGCAGTTCACGCAGGATGACGTCAATTTCTTCGAAAGCGTGGCAAACATCATCGCCGAGGCGACATACCGGACGCGCATCCACGAAGAAATGGCCGTCAGGGCGGCGCACCAGGCCACGCTTTCAAAGCTGGTTTACAAGGCGCTGAAAGGCGCCGGACTCAGGAAGCTGCAAAGTCTCGCCGCGAGAGAGATCGCAAGGACCCTCGGCGTCGAGTACTGCAAGATCACCGAACTGCTGGCGGATGGCAGCGGCATGAAGATCGTCGCGGGCGTCGGCTGGCAGAAGGGCGTGGTCGGGCACACCATACTCGCGAGCGGTGAAAAGTCGCACGGCCGCTACGTCATCGACTCGAAGAAACCGGTTACCGCCACGGACATACCCACGGAGTCGCGCTTCCGCCCCTCGCGCCTGCTGATCGATCACGGCATCGACAGCAGCATCTGGGTTGCGATCCGCACCGCGGCCGGACCGCTTGGCGTGCTTGGCGCCCACACGACACGGCGACGCCAGTTCACGAAAGACGAAGCCGAATTCCTCACCGCCGCCGCGAAAATTCTTGCCGAGATTTCGGTGCGCCAGAGATCCGGTGAGACGGCCGCCGCGAGCTGAGAGAGCGCTTCAACGCATCTCGTGCAGCAGTTCCTGCTTGCGCTCGAACAGCCGCCGCGCCATTTCCGGCGTGTTGATCCCCATCACCTCGGCCGTGTCGAAGAGGTCGTTGCGTTCGTCGCTGATGTGGTCGCGGATCACGTCATGCAAGGCCTGCATCCTGCCATCGAAGCTTGCGTCTTCGGTCGAGGCGGCCTCGATTTCCCGGATCATCGCCTTCGCCTGCGCGTGATCGTTTTCCGCCGCCCGCACGCGGTCGTCGATGTCCGCCTTCTCGATCACGCGCGGATAGTAGATTTCCTCCTCGATCGCCGTGTGAATCTTCAGTTCACGGCAGATCTCGCGCGCAATGCGGTTCTTCTCCGCGGCGCTCGCCGTCGATTTGACGTTTTCATATTCGTTGAACAGTTGCAGCACGCGGTTGTGATCGTCGTCGAGCAGGTCGTGCGCGCTCATGCCCGGCTGGCCGGCGCGGCCGAGCTCGCGCGCGTTCAGGTTTTCGTCGCCTCGGTAGGTCTGGGCCATGGGAGTCTCCTGTGGAAGTACGTTGTCGATATTTCTCCTGCAGGAGGTGAATTCAAGACTGGCCTGCATCGCAGAACGGCTTGACGGGAGTATCTGATCGGATACACTAAGCGCATGTACAAGGTGTTACTCACGGAAGAGTTTCAATCCTGGCTGGACAGGATGTCCGATCATCGCGGCCGCATTCGCATCGCGGCAAGAATTCGCCGAGCCGAACTCGGTAACCTCGGCGACTGGAAAGCCATCGGTGATCGCCTCTGCGAAATGCGTATCAACGAAGGGCCGGGGTACCGCGTTTACTTTGCGCGGCGGCGCACGGCATTGATCGTGTTGCTGGCGGGTGGTGACAAATCGACGCAGCAAAGAGACATCCGTCGCGCATTTCACCTACTGAGCGAAATAGACAATGACTACGAATAAGCGCCGAGCACGAAAGCCGAACCTTGTCCCGTTCGACGTAACACGCTATCTGAACAATGACGTGGCCATTGCCGAGTACATGGCTGCCGTGCTCGAAGAGGACGATCCGGATCTGCTGTTGGCGGCGCTCGGTGACGTGGCGCGGGCCAAGGGAATGGCGGAAGTTGCGAAAGCAACGGGCCTGGGACGCGAAAGCCTGTACAAGGCGCTCACACCCGGGGCCAAGCCGAGATTCGATACGGTGATGAAGGTTGCAAGGGCGCTGGGCATTCACTTGACTGCCAAGGTGGCGTGAAGAAACGTTACGTGCACGACTCCCAGAAAGGAGCGCTCCCTCTCATTCGGAGGAGGCCGGGGTGAGGCGCCGATCAACACCGTTCGTACTGCGCTGCTTCCCCCCGTACCTTGAGCGCCAACCCGGAATCCTCCGCGAGGCACCGCGCCCGCAAGACCGCCACATTCACGAACCGGTGCCGCCCGATCTTGATCGCCGGCAAATGCCTCCGGTCCAGCATTCCCCGCACGACGCCCACCTCCACGCCCACCAGCCTGGCGAAGCGTTCCTTCGTCATCACGGGGACGGCCATCAAAAGGGCGAGCGCGGGCGTGCCGGAACGGTCCATGTCGGCTAGACTCCTGTTGAATCACTTTGAACCACAGTAATTACTTAAACACACTGTAGTTATAAATAAATATATCTATGACAACGGATAAGTCAAGAGAGCTCGGGTTGAAAATTCGTCAGATCCGGGAAGCCGAAGGCTACGGACGGGCAGAGTTCGCGAGGTTGCTTGGAATCTCGAAGGCATCGTTGATAACCGTCGAGCGCGCGCAGTTTGCGCCCAGGGCAAACGTATTGCTGGCGGTGGCCGAGGCATTCCCGCAGTACGCGTACTGGCTTATGACGGATCGAATACAAAAGAAGGCCGGACATGCTGCTCCAAAAGCGGAATGACGATGGAGCGAAGCAACGGTTTCGGCGCGAGCCGGATTCATTCTGGATGCCGAATCGCCAACAGGACGAGTTCGAATGAAACCTGACGACTTGCCGGAGTTCTGGTGGCTTCCCGGACTGATTCTCGCCTGCGGCGCGTTTTTCTATCGCGCCATGTTGGAATCCGCGGGTGCACGAAACGCCGACGTCAGAAGCCTCCGGACTTACTTTCTGATTTTCGGAATATGCCTGCTATATATCGGCGCGATACTGCTCTATTTCGCGCCCGTCGGCGGCCGCATTCATTCCACGACTGAAGCGCGGATATTTGGCGGCCTGTTTCTTTTGGCTGGATGGGCGACCTTGGGTTCATTTGGCAACGAGTCCGAGGTGCGGCGGGCATTCGAGCGCGAAGAGCGAAGCGGTTACCTTCAGCCGGATCCGGACAAGTATGTCTCCCCACGCGAGCGGGTGCTGGGAGAAATTCCTGAAGAGAAACGTGCAAAGAAGCCGTGGGAGTAGGTGCGGCGAAACACTGTGGTAGCCGGGTGGAAGTCGGACCAATACTCTGTTGACGGGCTGTTTCGAAACCTTGTGATATTTCGTCCAGGATGATCGAGCAACGAAAAGGCGGCCGTTGGAAAATGCTGCGAATCGCGCCGGGTGGAGGAGCATCGTGGGAGGATGAAAATGAATTTTCCAGATGACGCCAACGGCGACGTGTTGCGACGGATGACCAGGCACGGTTTCGATTTTTCCAAACCGCACCCCGTGGAGTTTTTCGCAGTATTTCCGACCGAAGCGGCGGCGGATGCCGTGGCGCGACAGTACGTCGCCGATCATGAATCGGATCCACTCGAAAACATCGAGACGTCGGCGCACGAGCCTGGAGGAATGGAACTCATGCTCGTCAAGAACATGTTCGTGACTTACGAGAACATCAAACGGTTCGAAGCGGTCATGCGGCAGCGCGTCGCCGCGCAAGGAGGACGGCTGGACGGGTGGGGTGTAATGCAGGACGAGCCTGAAGCGGAGCGGACTTCGAAGCTGTGAAGTTTCGAGGAACGTTCGGCGGGGTTGCAGGAATCCCGTCAAGCGAAAGGGCGTTCTTGAAAGGTGAAATGGACGTTGTGGCATCACGCTTTCGCGACGCCGGAATTGAATTCGCCGGTCATTGCCCAAGGCGGCCCGCATGAAACGACACGTTCTTGAGATATTCCTGGCGGCTTTGCCGTTGTTCTGTTTTCCTTCCGTTGGACTGACGCACGGCGCCGGGGACGATTTCACGCCTGAGGGCGCAGCCGCATTTTGCAGGGGTGTTGTTGAAGGCGTCAGCAGGCGGCATGGCGGTGACCGTTTCCTCGAACAGCTCCTGCGGGATGCCAGCCTTGATGAACTTGAAGCGGCTTTTCAGGGCAGCAAGCATCCCGGAGATGCGGCAATGGCCGTCTTCCAGATTGGCGGCGCGGATGTCGTTGAACACTTCTGGCCCCGCATCAGGCACGTGATCGAAAAGCGGGATGTGAATTGGACGTGGGCGTTGCCGGCGGTGGCGGTGAGTTGCAGCAACGACGAAGCGCTGGCCTTCCTGCTGAACCAGGGCATCGACGTCAACATGAGCCGGCCGGAAGTCGCGGACTTGATGATGGCTGCGGTCATCAATCTCGACATCGGCATCGTACAGATGCTTTTCGATGCCGGTTACCGGCGTTGCCCGACGCTGCCCAGCGGCGAGACGCTTCTTGTTTTGGCTGAACGCCTGGATTTTGGAGCATTTCTGCCGTTGTACGAGAAATATTGTAAACGTGCCGGCAGGTAACAAGCATAGCCCGCATAGCGCCTGGCGAAATCGGGATCCGATTTGTCGAGGCGATTCTGGTCAGAGTAAAAATGCGCCATCCCGCGTTCGAGATCGGTCAGCCCGCCAGGTTTCGTGACTACGACGACCCGGGGCGCACCGTTTCGACACCCTCGCGGAAATATCCGGACAACGACAAGTATGCGCGCGACGCCGTGCTCACGCCGCCAGCGGTTCCAGCAGCTCCGCGATGGCATGCCTTGCGGCGGCGAGACTCTTTTCGCGCGCGGCGTCGCCCATCGCGAGTCCTTCCGCCAGCACGATGTTCGCGTCGGCAAGGCCGATGAAATCCAGTATCTGCCGCAGGTAGGCGGTCTGCGGATGCGCTTCGCCGTATTGCCCGCCGCGCGTGACGAACACGTGCACACGCTTGTTCCCGATGAGACCTTCCGGCCCGTTTTCGGTGTAGCGGAAGGTGACGCCGGCGCGCGCGACATGGTCGAACCAGCTCTGCAGGCCCGAGGGAATATTGAAGTTGTACATGGGTACGGCGAAGACGATCTCGTCAGCGACCATGAGTTCTTCGATGAGCGTGTCGGAAAGGTTCACGACCGCCTGTTGCGCCGCCGTGCGTTCGCCGGGCTTCGTGCCCAGCGCCTGGAAGCGTTGGGCGGTAAGCGGCGGGACGGGCTGCGTCGCGAGGTCGCGGGTGACGACGCGGCCGCCCGGGTTTTTCTTCAGCCAGTCCGCCGCGTAGTGCGCGGCGAGTTGCGAGGACTGGCCCGCGTCGCCGAACAGGCTGGCCTGGATCTTCAGCAGTGTTTTCATGCGGATACCCCTTGTTCATCGGTTTTTGGGTATCCGTATTTAATGATTGATTAAATCGATAAAAAAGCGCAAAAATTCGGCTAAATACATCAGTTTTATCGATATGAAAGAAGAAAACGCGCCCCGCATCACGCTCGAACAATGGCGCTGCCTGGTCGCCGTGGTGGACGCCGGCGGCTACGCGCAGGCGGCAGAAGTCCTGCACAAGAGCCAGTCGTCCGTGACCTACGCGGTGCAGAAGCTCGAGGAACTGCTCGACGTGAAGGCCTTCGAAATCCGCGGCCGCAAGGCAATGCTCACGCCCGCGGGCGAGATGCTGTACCGCCGGGCGCGGCTGCTGCTGGAGGAAGCCGGCGGACTGGAACGCGCCGCGCGCAAGGCGTCGGCGGGCTGGGAGTCGGAAATCGCGCTGGCGGTGGAAGTGCTGTTCCCGACCTGGCTGATCCTGCAATGCCTCGACGCCTTCGGCGCGGAAAGCCCGCAGACGCGCATCGAGCTTTACGAGACCGTGGTCGGGGGCGGGCCGGAAGCGCTGCGCGAAGGCAGGGTCGATCTTGCGATCACCCCGCTCATACCGCCGGGCTTCAACGGCGAGCCGTTGATGCCCGCGCGGTTCCTGCCGGTCGCGCATCCCCGCCATCCGCTGCACCGGCTCGGCCGTGAGCTCACCTCGCGCGATCTGCGCAAGCATCGGCATCTTGTCGTGCGCGACAGCGGGTCGCGGCGCGACAAGGAATCGCCCTTGCTCAATTCGGAGAACCGCTGGACGGTGTCGAACATGCCGACCTCCATCGGCGCCGCCTGCCGCGGTTACGGTTTTGCCTGGCTTCCGGAAGAGAAGATCCGCGATGAACTCGCCGAAGGGGTGCTCAAGCCGTTGCCGTTGCGCGATGGCGCGTCGCGCACGGTGCAGGTCTATCTCGTGTTCTCGGACCGGGACGCAGCCGGCCCGGGCGTGTTGCGGCTGGCGGACATCATCCGCGAGCAGGTAACGGCCAGTTGCAGGAAATGACCGTCTTCGTCACCGGGCGCGGTTCCCGGTACGTGCCGGCATGTTCGCGCGATGCGGGACGCTCCTCGTGCCAGCAGTTCTCGGCGACGTCCAGCATCTTCAGCAGCAGGCCCGGCCGCTCATTCACGTAGTGCCGGAGTTCGTCTTCATCGTTTTCCTGGCGCGTGTCGCCTGAATTGTTCATGCCCGGATTCCTCGGCTTCGGTCGCAACGCCACCGGCAATCCGGTGGCGTTGCAGGCCGTTCACGCTTTCTGCAGGCGCTCCGTCTCGGCGCGCAGGCGTTCTTCCCTTTCCCTGATTTCCGGCGTGAGTTCCTCGCCGAAATCTTCCGCCTCGAACACCTGGCGGAGTTCGATCTCGGTGCCGCCGTCGAAGGGCGCCTTCTTGAGCCATTCGATGGCTTCTTCCCGTGAATCCACCTTCCAGAGCCAGAAACCGGCGATCAGTTCCTTCGCCTCGGTGAAGGGGCCGTCGATGACGGTTCGCCGGTCGCCTTCGAAGCGCACCCGGACGCCTTTCGAGCTCGGATGCAGGCCTTCGCCAGCCAGCATCACGCCCGCGTTCACCAGCTCCTCGTTGTACTTCGTCATGGCTTCCAGCAGTTCGGTGCCCGGCATGACACCCGCTTCGGAGTCCTGGTCGGCTTTTACAATGACCATGAATCGCATGTCGTATCTCCTTCATTCAAGGGTTTTCGGCGCCGGGAAGCCGGCGTTTTGCCGGCGATGAATCCCGTCCTTGTGAATACGACGAACGGACCGCGGCAGGATCGACACGGCCAGGAATTTTTTTCGTGGAGAACGCGGGCGCGGTTTCCGCCTTGCGCCATCCGGGCTCGGCAAAAGGCCCCGGCTCTTGCCGGGGCCTTTCGTTTCACTACCAGATGCGAACCCGCTCCTCCGGTGGCAGCCACATGCCGTCGCCAGGCCTCGTGTTGAACGCTTCGTGGAAGGCATCGAGGTTCCGGTAGATGCCGTTCACGCGGTAGCGGAGCGGCGAGTGCGGATCGGACGCCAGCCTTGCCGCGATCGCTTCCTCGGTGTACTTGCCCTTGCGCGACATCGCGTAACCGATGAAGAAGCGCTGCGGGCCGGTGAAGCCGTCGATGACCGGCGGCTCCTTGCCATTCAACGATGCGATGTACGCCTTGTAGGCGACCGCGACGCCGGAGAGATCGCCGATGTTCTCGCCCAGCGTGAGTTCGCCGTTGATGTGCATGCCCGGCAACGGTTCGTAGGCGTTGAACTGTCCGACCAGCGCCTTCGTGAGTTCCTCGAACCTGGCGCGGTCTTCGTCCGTCCACCAGTTCGAAAGGTTGCCGTTGCCGTCGTACTGGCTGCCCTTGTCGTCGAAGCCGTGCGAGATCTCATGGCCGATCACGCCGCCGACGGCGCCGTAGTTGATCGCATCGTCCGCGTTCAACTGGAAGAACGGCGGCTGCAGGCGCGCGGCGGGAAAGACGATCTCGTTCTTCGTCGGCGAGTAGTAGGCGTTCACCGTCTGCGGCGTCATGCCCCATTCGTTGCGGTCGATCGGCCCGCCGAGCTTGTCGACGTCCTGCTGCCAGTTCCACGCGATCGCGCGGCGCAGGTTGCCC
>DASVCH010000021.1:0-5456 GCA_036381715.1 Gammaproteobacteria bacterium
GCGCTGGGCACGAACGGTGAAACGGTTTCCATGGCCGTGCCGTCGGACGGTTCGTACGGAATCGGGGAAGGCGTGATCTACTCGTATCCCGTTACCTGCAGGAACGGCGAATACGAGATCGTGCAGGGACTCGATATCGACGATTTCTCGCGCGAGAAGATGGTCGCGACCGAAAAGGAACTGCGCGAAGAGCGCGAGGGCGTGAAGGACCTGCTGTAACGGAAATTCCGTTGAACGAAAAAGGCCGCGCAATGCGCGGCCTTTTTCGTTTGCGTTGCCGGTTTCACGGCTTCGCGGTTTCGCCTTTCAGGTGCATGTCGAGAAAATCCAGCACCGCCTTCCAGCCGCGCGCCTGGTTTTCCTTCTTGCGAAAGCCGTGGCCTTCATCCTCGAACACCACGTATTCGACCGGCACGCCGTTCGCCTTCACGGCCGCGACGATTTCGTCCGATTCCACTTTCAGCACGCGCGGATCGTTCGCGCCCTGCAGCACCAGCAGGGGATCGACGATGTTGCCGGCGTGGAACAGCGGCGATATGCGGCGCAGCCGCTCCCGGTCCGTCGCCGGATCGCCGAGTTCGGCGTACAGCGCCTCGCGGAAGGACTCCCACCAGGGGGGAATGCTTTCCAGTGTGCGCAGCCAGTTCGCGACGCCGAAAATGTCCACGCCCACCTTGAAGGCGCCCGGCTCGAATGCCTGCGCCGCCAGCACCATGTAGCCGCCGTAGCTGCCGCCGATGATGCCGATGCGTTCGGGATCGACGTAGCCGAGGCCGATCAGCATCTGCTTCGATGCCACGACGTCGCCGAGATCGGCCTCGCCATGCTTCCGGTTGTCGAGATTGAAAAAGGTCTTGCCGTAGCCCGACGAGCCGCGGTTGTTGATCGCGTACACGGCGTAGCCGTGATTCACGAGGTACTGGATCAACGAGCTGTAGCCGACGCGCGACTGCCCGCCCGGTCCGCCGTGAACCCAGACCAGCGCGGGCACCTTGTTCCCGGCGCTCGCGCCGTGCGGCTTGTAGAGAATGCCGGGAATCTCCAGGCCGTCGTAGGACTTGAACCGCACGATCTCGGCGTCAACCAGGTCCGCGGGATTGATCGCCGCGTTCAGGGTGTCGGTCAACTGCCGCGGCTCGCCGCCGCCGATGTCCATGACGAACAGGTCGCGCGGCACGCGGCTGGAACTGGCATAGAACGCCATCCGCGTTTCATCCTTCGAAATGCTGACGGACGTGATCTCTGCGTCGGGCATGACCGGCAGCGCGACCGGTTGCATGCTTGCCGTTTCGAAAACGTTCAGTTCCGTGCGCGCGTCCTTGTTGATTCCGGCGACCAGGTACTTGCCGGTCTCGGAAAGATACGCATAGACCACATCCCATTCGGGTGCGAGCAGGATTTCGCGCTCGCCCGTGTCGAGATCCATTCGGCGCAACGAGGCGAATTCGGCGCCTTCATTGCTCGTGAAGTACAGGTAGCGGCTGTCCTTGCTGAAGGCTTCGGGCGAGTTGTCCGCGACGCTTTCGTTCGCCGTCAGGTTCTCCGTCTCGCCGGTCTCGCGATCGAGCAGCACGATATCGCTGTCACTGGTCGTGTTGCTCTTCACCAGCGCGACGAAACGCTCGTCCGGCGATACGAGCGCCGGCTGGAGTCCCGCGTCGTTGCGGTACATCATTTCACGCGAGTAATCGTCGCTCGCGTATTCGTAGATATCGAAGTACTTCGGATCGCGCTCGTTGCTGATGACGTAGAACGACGCATCGTCGTCCGCCCAGTCCATGAAAGCCGCCTTCAGGTTTTCGCCCGGCGTCAGGTCCTCGCTGCTGCCATCGGGGTTGCGGACGTAGAGATGGCTGAGCTCGTTGCCGCCCTGGTCCGCCAGGTACAGGAAGCGATCGTCATCCGGGAAGTAACTCACGGTGAACACGGAGTCGGCCGAATGGGTGAGCTGCACCGGCGCGCCGCCGTCGACGGGGATGGCGTAGGCATTGAACACGCCGCTTTCGTCGGAACTCACCAGGATGCGATCGCCGCCGGGTGAGAACGACGCGCCGCGGACCGTTGTGTTGCCGAGAAACTCCTCGATGGTATAGCGCGCGACTTCCGGCGCCGGTTTCGGCTTTTCCGCGCAGGCCGCAAGCAGGCTTGCAGCAAGCGCGATTGCCGCCGGGTAAAACGCGTGTTTTGCATTCATCAAGATTCCCTCCTACTGGATTTTCCGGAACGCTATTGAACGCAGTTGCAGCAGCCGGCGCAAGCAAAAGCCGTCCGCCGGACACCGCCGGACACGGACGGACGTGTCTGGCACAGGCGGGCGGACGCTCCCGCCGAGGGCCAGCGGGAGCCGCCACGACCGCTGCTGCAACGATTTCACCGCCCGGGTTGACCAATCCAAACCTTTGGCACGTCCGTTGCATCACAAGGGGACAGGCTCAAACCAAAGGACCGTTTCATGATTCGCGATACCTCTGCACAGGACGTCGTCATCGATCCGCGCCCGGCGCGCCGCCGCAAGCTGAAGACAATTGCGATGGTTGCGGGCGCGCTCGCCGTCCTCGTCGCGTTCGCGTGGCCGGCGTACACGCGCTGGGCGAGCGCGGAGATTTCGGTGCCGATCGATCGCCTGCGCATCGCCACCGTCGAACGCAGCGATTTCGTGCGCGACGTCGGCGTGACCGGCCGCGTGGTCGCCGCCGTCTCGCCGACGCTCTACGCCGCCGCACTCGGCACCGTGACGCTGGACGTGCAGGCGGGCGACACGGTCGAGAAAGGCCAGGTGCTCGCGACCATCGACAGCCCCGAGGTGATGAACGAACTCGCGCGCGAGCAGGCGAACCTGGAAAGCGTGCAGGTGGCGTGGGAGCGCCAGAAGATCGAATCGCGCGCGGCGGAACTCAGGAACCAGCAGGCGGTGGATCTTGCGAAGGTCCGGCTTGACGCGGCGAAGCGCGAAGCCGACCGCGCGAAGCTTTCCTACGACGAAGGCGTGATGAGCCGCCAGGAAATGGAAAAGGCCTTCGACGAACTCGCGATGGCGGAAGTGGAGTACAAGCACGCGGTGGAAAACGCCGCGCTCGCCAAGGACAGCCTCGCGTTCGAACTGCGCACGCGCAAGCTCGAAGTCGACCAGCAACAGCTGCTGGTGAAGAACCTGCAGCGCCGCGCCGACGATCTCGTCATCCGCTCGCCGGTGGACGGCATGGTCGGCAACATCGCCGTGGACCAGAAGGCGACTGTCGCTGCAAACGCGCCGGTGCTTACCGTCGTCGATCTCACCGCGCTCGAAGTGGAAGCGCAGATTCCCGAGTCGTATGCGGATTCGCTCGGCCTCGGCATGCCTGCCGAAATCAGCTACGGCACGGCGACCTATCCCGGCCTCATCACCGCCGTCTCGCCGGAAGTGAACGACGCGCAAGTGACCACGCGAGTGCGCTTCGAAGGCGACGCGCCGCAGGATCTCCGGCAGAACCAGCGCGTCTCGGTACGCGTGGTGATGGAAACCAAGGAAGACGTGCTCACCGTGCAGCGCGGCCCGTTCGTGGAATCGGGTTCCGGCCGCATGGCTTACGTGGTTCGCGACGGGCTGGCCGTGCGCACGCCGATCCTGGTCGGCTCGACGAGCGTGAACAGGGTGGAAATTGCCGAGGGCCTCAAGGAAGGCGATCGCATCGTGATTTCCTCGACCAGCGCGTTCGAAAACGCCGATACGGTTTACCTGACGGACTAGAAGCGCGGCATGCGGGAGCGCGCTGCTGCACGCGATTGAACAATCGGCCGCAGGAGCGGCCTCCTGCATCCTTCGATCGACATCATGACGTGCTGGAATGTCTTCAAATAATTATCGGAACCTGACGGAGAAATGAAATGTTGGAAATGCAGAACATCAGCAAGGTCTATCGCACCGATCTCGTGCAGACGCACGCACTGCGCGACTTCAACCTGAACGTCAGGGAAGGCGAGTTCGTCGCGGTGACCGGCCCGTCGGGCTCCGGCAAGACGACGTTCCTGAACATCGCCGGCATGCTGGAAAGCTTCGAGAGCGGCACGTACCTGCTTGACGGCGAGGATGTCTCCGGTCTCGGTGACGATGCGCGCTCGCGCATCCGCAACGAGAAGATCGGCTTCATCTTCCAGGGCTTCAACCTGATCCCCGATCTCAACCTCTGGGACAACGTCGACGTGCCGCTGCGCTATCGCGGTTTCAAGGCGGATGAACGCGCGCGCCGCATCCGTGAAGCGCTGGAGATGGTCGGACTTGGCTCGCGCATGAAGCACGTGCCCGCGCAGCTTTCCGGCGGCCAGCAGCAGCGCGTCGCGATCGCACGCGCGCTCGCGGGTTCGCCGCGCATCATTCTCGCCGACGAGCCGACCGGCAACCTTGACTCGCTGATGGCGCGCCAGGTTCTGGAGCTTCTTGAGAACATCAACGAATCGGGCACGACGATCATCATGGTCACGCACGATCCGGAACTCGCCCGCCGCGCCCACCGCAACGTGCATGTCATGGACGGACAGGTAACGGATTTCACCGAGTTCGAGCAGGCGGTGAAGTCGCGCGAACATCACGTTTCCGCCGGCAAGTAAGGAGAGGGCGATGTTTTCCTATTACATCAAGCTCGCCGCGCTCTCGATCCGGCGAAACCCCGTGTTGAGCACGCTGATGATGGCCGCGATCGCCGTCGGCATCGGCGCGTTCATGACCATGCTGACCGTGCATCACATGATGTCGAGCAACCCGATCTGGTGGAAGAACGACGTGCTGTTCAACATCGGCGTCGACACCTGGAATCCGAACGAGCCGTACTACGAGGACCGTCCCGAACTGCCGCCGGAACAGCTGACCTATCGCGATGCGAGGGCGCTGCAGGATTCGGACATCCCCACGTACAAGAGCTACATGTTCAAGACCGCCGGCGTGATCCAGCCGGAAAACGACGAAGTCGCGCCGTTCATCGAGATCGGGCGCATGACGTTCAACGATTTCTTCGCGATGTTCGACGTCCCGTTCGAATACGGCGGCCCCTGGGGCGACAGCGCCGACGGCCGCGATGAATTCGTCGTCGTGCTCTCGCAGGAGACCAACGACAAGGTGTTCGGCGGCGGAAACAGCGTCGGCAAGCGCATCACCATCGACGAGCGCGAGTACACCGTGACCGGCGTCCTGAAGGAGTGGCGTCCGACGCCGAAGTTCTACGACCTGAACAACGGCGCGTTCGGTCCCGCGGAAGCGTTCTACATGCCGGCGCAGCTTTACGAAACGCTGCAGGCGCAGCGCGTCGGCAACACCAACTGCTGGAAGCCGGAAGATCTCGACAGCTTCGAAGCCTTCAACAACAGCGAATGCACCTGGATACAGTACTGGGTGCAGCTCGACACGAAGGACCAGCAGGAACGCTATGCCAGCTTCCTGCACGCCTACCTGCAGGAGCAGGCGCAGCTCGGCCGCTCCGCGAGAC
>DASVCH010000022.1:0-25919 GCA_036381715.1 Gammaproteobacteria bacterium
TTCGCCCATGACATGCGAGAAACCGACGCCGGCCTGTTCGAACACCGCGCCTTCCTTCAATACGCGGCTGATTCCGCCGCCGCCGGCATCGCGCTGCCAGGCGTCGCGTTCGAACTTTCCGCGGCCGTCGATCGCCTCGACGTCGCGGACGACGCCGTCCTGCAATCCAAGCAGCCATTCGCGAACGGTGTCGGTATCGGGCACTTCCGTCACGGTTGTCTCGATGATTCAGGCGGGGCGAAGAATCTTACCCGTTTCGAGATCGCGAATCTCGCTGGGGCTACCGGCGCCGCCCAGCTCGCCGGCAACGACGGGCAAGCCGGGAAAGTGATTTTCCACCGTCTCGGCGTCGCGTGCGGGCGGTTCGCCGGAACGGTTCGCGCTGGTCGAGACCAGCGGCTTGCCGGCAACGCGGCAGAGTTCAGCCATGACGGGGTGCGCGGTGACACGCAGCGCGACGGACTCATGCCGGCCGCGAATCCACGCAGGAACGTGTTCGTTGGCCGGCACGAGCCAGGTCACGGGACCGGGCCAGCTTGCCGCCAGCGTTTCCTGTTGCGCGCGGGAAAGATGGCCGACAAGCGAGGTGAACTGGTACAGCCCGCCGGCGACGAGAATCAGGCCCTGTGAAACGTCGCGCCGCTTGAGCGCGAGCAGTTCGCGGACGGCGGTTTCGTTCCAGGGATCGCAACTCAGGCCGTAGACGGCTTCCGTCGGACAGGCGACGACGCCGCCCGAACGGACGACTTCGAATGCAGCGGGAATGTCGAGCAGGTTCACGCGCCGGTTTTCTTTTTCTTCGCGGCCGTTTTCTTCTTTTTCTTTTTCGCGCTGGATTTCTTTTTCTTCTTTTTCGCAGGCGCCTTTTTCTTCGCTTCGGTTTTCCTTTCCGGCTCCGCCTTCTTCGCGGCGGCCTTCTTGCCGCGACGGCCGCGTTCGGGCGCGTTGGCGAGCAGTTCGCGGCAGTCCGGCAAGGTCAGCGATTTCGGATCGGTGTCCTTCGGAATCTTCGCGTTCTTGTTGCCGTCGGTCACGTAGGGACCGTAGCGGCCGTTCAGCACCTGGATGCCTTCGTCCGCGAAGTCATGGATGATGCGGTTCGCGTCGGCTTCCTTTTTCGCGGCAACCACTTCCAGCGCGCGTTCGCGGCTGACGGTGTACGGATCGTCTTCCTTCAGCGACGCGTACTTCGAACCGTACTTGACGTACGGTCCGAAGCGGCCGATGTTCACGATCATCTTCTCGCCTTCCGGCGTCTCGCCGAGATCGCGCGGCAGGTTGAAGAGATACAGCGCCTCGTCGAGCGTGATGTGATCCATCTTCTGGCCGGGACGCAGGCCCGCGAACTTCGGTTTTTCCTCGTCGTCCTTGGTGCCGATCTGCACGAAGGGCCCGAAGCGGCCCATGCGCACGCTGACGGGACGGCCGGACTTCGGATCCGTGCCGAGCTCGCGCGCCTGCGCGACTTCCTCGCGCGTGACGTTCTCTTCCTTGTGCTCGACGAGATCCTTGAACGGCTCCCAGAACTTCTTCATCAGCGGCACCCAGTCTTCCTCGCCGCGCGAGACCGCGTCGAGTTCGTCTTCAAGCTTCGCCGTGAAGTCGTAATCGACGTACTGGGTGAAATGATCGGTAAGAAACCGGCTGACGATGCGGCCGATGTCGGTTGGAATGAAACGGCGGCTGTCCATTTCCACGTATTCGCGGTTCTGCAGTGTGGAAATGATGGTCGCGTAGGTCGACGGCCGGCCGATGCCGCGCTCTTCCAGCGCCTTGACGAGGCTCGCTTCGGAGAAGCGCGGTGGCGGCTCGGTGAAGTGCTGCGTGGTGTCGATGCCGTCGAGCACGACCTTGTCGCCTTCGTTCAGTTCCGGCAGGGACTTGTCGTCCTCTTCATCCGGCTTGTCGTCCACGCCTTCCTGGTAGACCGCGATGAAGCCGGGTTTCACCAGCGTCGAGCCGGTGGCGCGGAAAATGTTGCCGTTGCCGCAGGCGATTTCCGCCGCGACCGTATCGTACAGCGCATGCACCATCTGGCAGGCGATGGTGCGCTTCCAGATCAGGTCATAAAGTCTGAACTGGTCCGGGGTCAGGTATTTCTTCACGCTGTCCGGCGTGAGCCTCGCGGACGTCGGGCGAATGGCTTCATGCGCTTCCTGCGCGTTCTTTGCCTTGGTCTTGTAGACGTTCGCTTCCTCGGGAACGTTCTCCTTGCCGAAACGTTCCGCGATGACTTCGCGGATTTCGACGAGCGCGTCCTGCGACAGCGTCACCGAGTCGGTGCGCATGTAGGTAATGAGCCCGACCGTGCCCTCGTCGGTTTCCATGCCTTCGTACAGCTGCTGCGCAAGGCGCATGGTCCGCTGCGCGCCGAAGCCGAGCTTGCGCGAGGATTCCTGCTGCAGGGTCGAGGTCGTGAACGGCGCTGCCGGATTGCGCTTGCGCTGCTTCTTCTCGACCTTGCCGACGACGAGGTCGCGGCCCTGCGAAAGCAGTTCCTTCTCCGCCGCACGCGCGACGTCTTCGTTGCCGAAGGAAAACTGTTCGACCTTCTCGTCGTGGAAACGCCACAGCTTGCTGCCGAAGTTCTGGCCGTCCTTCGCGAAACGGCCTTCCAGCGTCCAGTATTCGCGCGGCTGGAATTTTTCGATCTCTTCCTCGCGCTCGACGATCATGCGCAGTGCGGGCGACTGCACGCGGCCGGCGGAAAGGCCGCGGCGAATCTTCTTCCACAGCAGCGGAGACAGGTTGAAGCCGACGAGGTAGTCCAGCGCGCGGCGCGCCTGCTGCGCGCTGACCAGGTCCAGCGACAGTTCGCGCGGATGCTGGACGGCGTCGTTCAGCGCGCGCTTGGTGATTTCGTGGAACACGACGCGCCGCACGTCCTTGCCGTCGAGCGCGCCGCGCTCCTTCAGGATTTCATAAAGGTGCCAGGAAATCGCTTCGCCTTCGCGATCCGGGTCGGTCGCAAGCATCAGCGCGTCGGCCTTGCGCAGTTCCTTCTCGATCTTGTCGACGTGCTTTTCGTTCTTCTCGATGACCTGGTATTTCATGCGGAAGTCATCGGCCGGATCGACGGCGCCTTCCTTCGGCACCAGGTCGCGGACATGGCCGTAGGAGGCAAGCACTTCGTAATCCTTGCCGAGGTATTTCTTGATCGTTTTCGCCTTTGCCGGCGATTCGACGATGACCAGGTTCTTGCTCATGTTTCCAATCTTTACAAGATCATGGAGGATGATGAAGACGACGCCGCGCCTTGTGCGCGGCGAATGATCCAGGCAGGCGTCTTGCGGAGGTCCCCCGGCTGCCTCCGCGGCGCGATCAATGCACCGCGCCCGCGCCCTCTTCAAAGACCAGGTCTTCCATCCGCGCGAAGGCCTGTTCCTGGCCCGGCTGATTGAAAAGGACCATGAGGATAATCCACTTGACCTGATCGATGTCAATTTCGTCGGCATCCAGCGCCATGATGCGGTCGATCACCAGTTCGCGGTTTTCCTGGTTGAGGATGCCGATCTGTTCCAGGTAGAGCAGGAAACCGCGGGATTCGGTGTCGATGCGCAGGAGTTCTTCAACGTTGAAGACGCGGATGGAGCTTTTTGCGTGGCGCCGCAATCCGTTTGCGGGATCGGCGGCCAGGCCTTCGAGCCAGTTGAAGGCCTTGGTGACTTCCCCGCGGTCGAAGCCGGCTTCTTCCAGTTCGATGCGGAGCAATTCGCGGTCGGGTTGTACTTCGGTTTCGTCGTCCAGGTAGTTCTCGAACAGGTACATCAGAACGTCGAGGAGATTTTCTTTCATCATCATGGCTACCTCTGGAACCTCGGTTCAAGTCACCCGTGCATAGCGTCCGCCGGGTGTGGCCTCCACTTTTCCCTGGAGCTCCAGGATGAGCAGCATGGAGGATACCACGTCGGCTTTCATGCCGGTTCTAGCGACGATTACGTCCACCGGAGTGGGGTCGTGCCCTATCGTTTCCAATAGGCTGCGATACTGCGGGTCTTCGGCCTCCTCTGTTGCCTTTACGGTGATTGCCGGTTCCGCTGCAGGTGATCGAACGCCGGCCAGCGGGCCGAGTTCTTCGAGCACGTCGTTTGCGGATTCGACGAGTTTTGCGCCGTCGCGAATCAGGCGATGGCAGCCTCTGCTGAGCGGGTTGTGAATCGAACCGGGAATCGCGAACACCTCGCGGCCCTGTTCGCTGGCAAGCCTCGCCGTGATGAGCGAACCGGAACGCCACGCGGCTTCAACGACCAGCGTGCCCAGCGACATGCCGCTGACGATGCGATTGCGTTGCGGAAAGTTTTCGCGCCGCGGCGGCGTGCCCGGCGGAAATTCCGATACGAGTACGCCTTCGGCAAGAATGCGCTCGCCGAGCTTGCGGTTGCTCGGCGGATAAAGGCGGTCCAGGCCGGTGCCGCAGACGGCAATGGTGCCTGCGCCCGCATCGAGCCCGCCCTCATGCGCCGCGGCGTCGATACCCGACGCCAGTCCGCTGGTGATGACCAGGCCCGCACGCGCCAGCGTGAGCGAGAAGTCGTACGCCGTCTCACGACCGCCTGTCGTCGGATTGCGGCTGCCGACGATGGCCAGTTGCGGACTTTGCAGCAGCGAAATGTCGCCGCGAGCGAACAACGCGATCGGCGGGTCGGGAATGCGCAACAGCAAGTCCGGGTAGCCCGACGCGTTTGCCGGCAACAGGCACGCGCTGCTCGCGGCCATCCATTCCGCATCCGCATCGGCGCGTTCCCAATCGGGCGCGAGCAGGCTTTCACGGGTGCGGGGATGGAGGTCGAACGGGGCGAGCTGGCGGGATTCGAGGGAGAAAAGGGCCTCCGGCGAGCCGAATTCGGCCAGCAGCGCTTCGAGGCTTGCCCACCCGAGGCCCGGCGTGCGGACCAGGGCGAGCCAGTGGCGCAGATCCTTCATGTGCCGGTCCAGGCCCTCCGGTAATTCCGATTCCTTGTCCGGGCGAGACTCTTGAAGGTCCGCTCCGGTTTCCGCGGCGCGCCGTGTTCCCTGGCGCGCCTTTGCCTTCCAGTCTTTCAGGGATTCCTGACCATGTCCAGCAGATGAATCTCGCTGGTGGCGTTCATTACAAGACCGTACGAAACTTCGTCAAAGGTGCGGAACACCAGCAGCGTGCCGGCGCGCTCGTCGGGGAGGCGAACTTCGTCGCCCAGCCAGCCGCCGCCGACCTTGTCCTCGATTTCCTCGCCGCGCTGGTAGATGGCCAGCACGTCGCCGACCGCAAGACCGGCGCCTGCGCCCTTGTTCAGGGTCACGATCTGGAACTGGCCGATCTGCGAGACGCCATCGACCACGTCGATGATCCGGGCGTTGATTTCCACGTCCGGCGGCGACGGCAGGAAATTCACGTTGAATTCCCCGTCCAGCACGGGCACCAGCCGGTCGCCGCGCATGGCCTCGCGCAAGGTCGTCTCGAGATACAGGGTCGCCGGATCGCCCTGGCGGCGTATTTCGCCTTGGCCGATCTCGATCGCCTCATGGCCGAGCGAATCGCCGGTCTCGGGATCGATGTATTCGTCGCCGAGCCGAATGATGTGATAGCGAAGCGGCTCGCCCGCTTCCACCCCGCGGACGTAGACGGATTCGCCGGCCCCGGACAGCAGCCGGCCGTCACGGCTGCGCAGGATGTACGGCTGCTCTTCGTAGGTCTCCTCGTCGATCACCCGAGGATTGCTGAGGAAGGGCCGGATCGCCTCGATGGGGATGGTGGGAATCGCCGCGGCGAGCGGCGTGACGCGCACATGCGGCGACAGGCGCGTGACCGGCAGCGTGGTCTGGTAGACCTCGCCCTCGCGCGTGATCTGCAGGTGCGCCTGCCCGTCCTTCCAGAAAATGGTGATGATGTCGCCCGGATAGATAAGGTGCGGATTCTCGATCTGCGGATTGGTGTACCAGATTTCCGGCCACAGCCAGGGATCGCGAAGGAACATCGTGGAAATGTCCCAGAGCGTGTCGCCCTTCTTGACGACATAGCGTTCCGGCGCGCGCGGTGCGAGCTCCACCCGCGGTTTCTCGACCGGCGCCGGCCGCTGGACGGGTTCGGGAGCCGGCGGCGGCTCGGGTTGCGTCGCGCAGCCCGCGAGCAGGGCGAAGGCTGCCAGCGCCGCAACAAAAGAGGCTGCTTGAAAACGGGTATAATGCACAGAATTCTCAGAGGACCTGTTGTCGGTGCGCGGTGAGTGATTCATGCACGGGTTCTCCGAGGCTGCGGGGCATTTTTCGCCCTCTGCGATGGATGTTCCGGCCGCAACACATGGCAAAACATGGTGATAAACCAAGGAGTTGCGGCTCAAGTTTTCAGTATGCTCATAACTTTAGCAGCATATCTTATGAAAATACACGAAATCTGACCGGTGTCACATGGCCCTACTCGACATTCTCCACTATCCGGATTCCCGCCTGAGAAACGTGGCAAAGCCCGTTGACGCTGTCGATGACGGAATCCGCAAACTCATCGACGACATGTTCGAAACCATGTACGCCGCGCCCGGCATCGGCCTGGCGGCGACCCAGGTAAACGTGGCGAAGCGGGTCGTCGTGATCGACGTTTCCGACGACAGCGACGAGCCGCTCGCGCTGGTCAATCCGGAAATTCTCGAAAAGGACGGCGTCGAAACCATGCAGGAGGGCTGCCTGTCCGTGCCCGGCTTCTATGAAAACGTGCAGCGCGCCGAGCGCATCCGGTTCCGCTACCTGGACCGCCACGGCGAGACCGTCGAACGCGAGGCGGACGGCCTGCTGGCCGTGTGCGTGCAGCACGAGATCGACCATCTCGACGGCAAGCTGTTCGTCGACTACCTCTCCGACCTCAAGCGCAGCCGCATCCGCAAGAAGCTGGAAAAGCAGCAGCGCCTCGAAGGCACGCCCGAACGCCCTGCCAGCCGCGCGCTCTGAGGAGCCAGGACATTGCGCCTGGTTTTCGCCGGCACCCCGGATTTCGCCGTGCCCGCGCTCGACGCGCTGATTGCGGCCGGACATGACATCGCCGCGGTCTACACCCAGCCCGACCGGCCGGCCGGACGAGGCCGCAGGCTCGCCCCCTCGCCCGTCAAGCAGCGCGCGCTCGCGCACGGCATCCCTGTCGAACAACCGGAATCCCTGAAAACTCCCGAGGCCCAGGCCGTGCTGGCCGGCTACCGGCCCGAAATCATGATCGTCGTGGCCTACGGCCTGCTGCTGCCGCAGGCGGTGCTCGACATTCCCGCCCGGGGCTGCCTGAACATCCATGCTTCGCTGCTGCCGCGCTGGCGGGGTGCCGCGCCCATCCAGCGCGCCATCGCCGCGGGCGACACTGAAGCCGGCGTCGGGATCATGCAAATGGAAAAGGGCCTGGACACCGGACCCGTGCTGCTGGAACGGCGAATCCCGATCGATGCCGCCGACACCGGCGGCAGCCTCCACGACAAGCTCGCCGTGCTTGGCGCCGACGCCATCGTCGAGGCGCTGGCCGGCCTGGAAACCCTGGAGGCGCGGCCGCAGGACGAGGCAAGGGCGACCTACGCGCACAAGCTGAGCAAGCAGGAGGCGGCGCTCGACTGGTCGAAATCCGCCAGCGAACTTGCCCGCCGGATCCGCGCCTTCAATCCCTGGCCGGTCGCGTTCACCACGTTCAACGACGATACCTTGCGCGTCTGGTCGGCCGAGCCGCTGCCGCTCTCGACGGAAAAATTCATGCCGGGAGAAATCGCCGCCGCCACCGTCGACGGCATCGATGTCGCGACCGGCGACGGCCTGCTGCGCATCACCCGTCTTCAGCCGTCCGGCAAGCGCCCCATGAATGCCGCCGAATTCCTGAACGGTCACGCCGTGACCGCAGGCCGGCGGCTGGGCAGCTGACATGCCGGGAAGCATCCGCGCCGCCGCCGCCCGCGGCATTGCCCGCGTCATCCAGGGCGGCTCGCTCAACGACCTGCTGCCGGCGATCCTGGCCGGCATTGCCGAGCCCGCCGACCGCGCGCTGGCGCAGGAACTGGTTTACGGCAGCCTGCGCTTCGCACCCCGCCTGGACTTCATGCTGTCGAAACTGCTGGACCGGCCGGTGCGAAAGCGCGAGCCGCGCGTGCACGCGCTGTTGATGGCCGGCCTTTACCAGCTGCTCTACACGCGCGTGCCGCCGCACGCCGCCGTCGCCGAAACCGTCGAGGCGGCGCGGTTGCTGAAAAAACCCTGGGCGGTGGGCCTGACCAATGCCGTGCTGCGCCGTGCGCAGCGCGAACAGGATGCGCTGGTCGCCGCTGCCGATGCGCATCCGGTCGGCCGGAGCGCACATCCGGACTGGCTGCTCGCGGCCCTGCAGAAAGACTGGCCGGACGACTGGGAAGCCATTGTCGCCGCGAACAACGCCCGTCCGCCGATGACATTGCGGGTGAACCGCCGGGCGCGATCACGGGACGATTACCTTGCCGAACTCCGCGCGGCGGATATCGACGCCGAGGCGCAGCCCCACGCAGCGGATGCCATCCAGCTTGCCGTGCCGGTCGACGTGAACGTCCTGCCGGGCTTCGCCGCGGGCCATGTCGCGGTGCAGGACGCGGCCGCGCAGCTCGCCGCCGACATCGTCGATCCGCGGCCCGGGGAGCGGGTTCTCGATGCCTGCGCCGCACCGGGCGGCAAGACCGCGCACCTGCTGGAGCGTTGCCCGGATCTGGCACAGCTTGTCGCGGTCGATCGCGAGGCCGAACGGCTGGATCGCGTGGCGGAAAACCTCGCACGCCTCAATCTCGCCGCGACCCTGCTTCATGGCGATGCGGCGAAGCCGGAAACCTGGTGGGACGGCCAGCCGTTCGACCGCATTCTCGTTGACGCGCCGTGCTCCGCCACCGGCGTGATCCGCCGGCACCCGGACATCAAGCTGCTGCGCCGCCAGAAGGACATTGCCAGCCTGGCAAGCCTGCAGGCCCGCATTCTGGACGCGCTCTGGCCCCTGCTCGCACCCGGCGGACGCCTGGTCTACGCCACCTGTTCCGTGCTCGCCGCCGAAAACGCCGGGCAGATCGGCGCATTCGTCCGCCGCCATCCGGATGCGGTGGCGACGCCGCTCGCCGCCGCATGGGGACGTCCCTCGGGTTTCGGCCGGCAGCTGCTGCCCGGCGAAGCCGGGATGGACGGTTTTTTCTATGCGCTGCTGACCAGACACGCCTGAACCCCGCGGACGCAAGGTGGCAAGGAAGACCCCCGGAAGCTATACCTTGTATATAGCGACTCAGCGGGGGTGTTATGCGTCATCTCGCCAGGCGGCTCACGCCGCTCCTCGTTCTGCTGTCCACCGTCCTTTTCGCCGCCTGCAGCCAGGAACCGGAAAGCGAAGCCGCCGTCCCTGCCGCCGCCGACTGCCGCCTGACCATGGGCTGGGATCCGTGGGCGCCCTACCAGTTCCGCAACGCCGCGGGTGACGTCACCGGTCTCGATATCGATATCGCGCGGGCCGCAGCGGCTGCGGCGGGCTGCGAACTGGCATTTGTCGACGGCAAATGGATGGACATGCTCGAACGCCTGCGCAACGGCGACGTCGACCTGCTGGCCGGTGCGACGCCAACGCCCGGGCGAGAGGAATTCGCCGTCTTCACCGAGCCGTACCGCAAGGAATCCTTCGTGGTGTTCACGCTGGCGGACAACGCCGCGATCCGCGCGACGAAAACGCTCGACGCCCTGTTCAACGGCGAGGCGCGCATCGGCACCGTGGCGGAGTATTACTACGGCGAGGATGTCTACGCCCTGATGGATACGGCGGCTGCGGCGGGGCGGCTGCGCGAGGCCGAGGTTTCCGAAGCCAACTACCGCAACCTGCTGGACGGAGAAATCGACGCCTTTCTCGACGATCCCTTCGTCGCCTCGTCGATCCTTCGCAGCCGCGGCTGGGGCGGGCGCATTGTCGCGACGCCGCTGAACACCGCCACGGGCCAGGTGTCGTTCATGCTCAGCCGGGAAAGCGTCGCGCCGGAAGTGATTCAGCGTTTCCAGGACGGGATGCGGCGGATTCGCGAAAACGGCGAACTGGCTGCCATTCTCGACGCGTATCGCGAGTAGCCGGAAATTCAGTCGTCTCGCGCGGGAAGAGGCCGTTCCCCGTCGAAGCGCAGCCCGCCGCCGCCGAAATCCTCGCGGGTGAGCGCGTGCATCAGTTTCAACGCGCGCTTCGAAGCGTCGGGGAACACGCCGTCGGGACGGCGTTGCACCGCCGACAGCAGCAATCCCTTCACGAACCGGCCGTCCGCATCCAGCACGGCTTCGAGCACGGGCGCGAGTCCCTTGTCGCCGCTCACGCTGATGCCCCAGTGCGTCGCGAAATTCCCGAGGCTGTAGGCGATCAGCCGGCCGCGATACAACTCCAGCCCGCGCGGCACGTGCGGCCCGTGGCCGATGACGAGATCCGCGCCCGCGTCGATCACGGCGCGTGAAAATTTCCGGAGATTGCCGCGCTGTTCGCCGTAGTACGTCTCCATGCCTTGCGGGACATGCAGCGCGTCCGCGCCTTCCGCGCCGCCATGAAAGGAAACGATCACGATGTCGTGGCCGACTTCGAGCCCCGCGACGAGATGCGCCGCGCCTTGCACGTCGAGCAGCGGCCACGAACCGATGTTCGGCGCAAAGCCGACGACGGCAACCCGATGACCCTTGACCGTGAAACTCGCGATATCGCCGGCGCGACCGGTGTGCGCGATGCCGGCCGCAGCCAGCGCCGCCATGCTCGCGCTGCGTCCTTCCTCGCCGAAGTCGCGCGCGTGATTGTTCGCGAGGCTTGCCACATCGAAGCCGGCATCACGCAAGGTGAACGCATAGCGCGCGGGCGAGCGGAAGAGATAACAGAGACTGGGGTTGTTGCAGAATTTTTCCGGTTCGCCGCCGTCCATCAGCACGCCTTCGACGTTGCCGAAGGTGAGATCGGCGTCGCGCAGCCAGTGTTCGACCGGCGCAAGCAGGCCGCGGCCGTCGTCCGGCGGCAGCCGATCCTGCGGAAAATCGGTGCCGAGCATGATGTCGCCGACCGCGCGGATTCGAAGTGTCGGGGATTTTTCGATTTCGGGAACGGTCACCGGCGCCATGTCGGGCGGCGCGGGTTGCGTCGCGCATCCGGAGATGAGGATTGCAGCCAGCAATGCAGTGACGCGATTCATCGATCAGTTCTCGCCGATGCGAATGACCAGCGCCTGTATTTCGTTTTCCCCCAGCCGGTCGCGTGCCGCGTTCAGTCTGTCCAGGTCGGTGAACGGGCCGATGCGCACGCGGTGCCAGACCTGGTCATGGTCGATGGTCACGGTCTGGATGTCGGATTCGAGACCGATCAGCGCGAGTTTCGCGCGCAGCCGGTCGGCATCGGCGGCATTGCGGAACGAGCCCGCCTGCAGGACGTAGGTGCCCGGTTGCTCGACCTCGGAAACCTCATCGGAGCGGCGCACATCCTTGTCCTGTTCGGGAATCACGACTTCGAAATTCGGCAGCATCTTGTAGAAGTCGAACTGCGGTTCGTCATCTTTCGCGGCCTGCACCGGCGTCCTGTCCGGCTGCGGCGCGGCGACCTCGACCGGTTTCGCATGTTCCTCCGGAACGCCGATCTGCAGCAGCACCGCCGTGCCGAAGCCGGCGGCGAAACCGGCGACCAATCCCAGCAGACCGGACGAGACGCGCGATTCGCTGCGCGGTCCCGGCACGGCGTTCTTGTAGTCGCGCGCCACTACATGCGCTCCGGCGCGCCGACGCCCAGCAGCGCGAGCCCGTTTCGAATGACCTGTCCCGCCGCTTCCGCAAGCGCGACGCGCGCGTTGCGCAGGTCTTCGTCTTCGACAATGAACTTCTGCGCGTGGTACCAGGTATGAAACGCGGTCGCGAGTTCGGTGAGATAAATGGAAACGATATGCGGCTCGAGGTTGCGCGCGGCGGCTTCGACCACTTCCGGGTAGCGGCTGATCGCGGCCATCATCGCCTGTTCGTGTTCCGTTTCGAGCATGGCGAGTTTCTGCATGCCGGCCGCGCGGTCGTACCGCATGCCGCGTTCCGCGATTTCCCGCAGCACGCTCGCGACGCGCGCGTGCGCATACTGGATGTAATAGACCGGGTTCTCGTTCGACTTCTTCAGTGCGAGATCGATATCGAACACCAGTTGCGAATCGGGCTTGCGCGCGATCAGGAAATAGCGCGTCGCGTCGCGCCCGACCTGGTCGATGAGATCGCGCAGCGTGACGTAGGCGCCGGCGCGCTTGGAAATCTTCACTTCCTCGCCGCCGCGCATCACGGTGACCATCTGGTGCAGCATGTAATCCGGCCAGCCTTCCGGAATGCCGGCCTCCAGCGCCTGCAGGCCCGCCTTCACGCGCGCGAGCGTGCTGTGATGGTCGGCGCCATGTTCGTTGATGACCCGCTCAAAGCCGCGGTTCCACTTGTCGATGTGGTAGGCGACGTCCGGCAGGAAATACGTGTAGCTGCCGTCGGACTTGCGCATTACGCGGTCCTTGTCGTCGCCGAAGTCCGTGGTCTTCAGCCACAGCGCGCCTTCGCTTTCATAGGTGTGGCCTTTCGCGACGAGCTGCCGCACGGTTTCCTCGACCTTGCCGCCGGTGTAAAGCGAGGATTCGAGAAAGAACACGTCGAACTCGACCCCGAAGGCCTTCAGGTCCGCGTCCTGTTCGCGGCGCAGGTACGCCACCGCGAAATGCCGGATGGCTTCGAGATCCTCCACATCGCCCGTGCCGGTGAACGACTGGTCATCCGAAACGACCGTCTGCTTCCGCATGTACGCGTCCGCGACGTCGCGGATGTATTCGCCGCGGTAGCCGTCTTCCGGCCAGCCGGCGTCGTCCGGCGTCAGCCCCTTGCAGCGCGCCTGCACGGAGCGGGTGAGGTTGTCGATCTGCGCGCCCGCGTCGTTGTAATAGAACTCGCGCGTCACTTTCCAGCCGTTCGCGGCGAGCACGCGCGCGAGCGAATCGCCGATCGCGGCGCCGCGCCCGTGGCCGACGTGCAGCGGCCCGGTCGGGTTCGCGGACACGAACTCGATCTGCACTTTCCGGCCGCCGCCGTTGTCGTTGCGGCCGTAATCGTCGGCGCGTTCGAGCACGTTGCGGATTTCCGCGGCGTACGCGTCGCTTGAAAGAAAGAAATTGATGAAGCCGGGGCCGGCGATCTCGGTCCTGATGACGAGGTCGGAGACGGGCAGCTCGTTCACCAGCGCCTGCGCGATGTCGCGCGGCTTGCGGCGCGCCGGCTTCGCGAGCGTGAGCGCGAGATTGCTGGCGAAATCGCCGTGCGCGCGATCGCGCGTGCGTTCCACCTGGATGTCGATGCCGTCCCGCGCCTCGAGCGGCAGCAGGTCGGCGGGCAGGCGGTCGAGGGCGATGCGGAGCAGTTCGGCAATGGAGGCTTTCAATTCGGATTCTCGTTGGCGCGGAAAACGCGTGATTTTACCGGTACGGCGAAGCCGGATGAAAGGTGAAGCGGCTTGTCGAAGGTCGAAAGTCGAAAGAGGACATCAGACGACAGCAAATTCCCTTTCGACCTTGGACTTTCGACTTTCGACTAAAAAAGGTCCGCCGGATCGACATCCACCGACCAGCGCACCTTGCGCGCCTCGGGCAGGCTTTCCAGCTGCGGCACCCAGTCCGCCAGCAGGCGTTGCAGTTCGGCGCGCTCTTTGGCCTTGAGCAGCAGTTGCGCGCGGTAGCGGCCCGCGCGGCGCTCCATCGGCGCCGGCGCGGGGCCCAGCAGCGTGACGCCGCGCGGATGCTGCGCATCGGCCAGCGTGCGCGCCGATTCGAGAAAGGCGCGCGGCGCGTCGGTGTTCGCGGCTTCGGCGCGCAGCAGCGCCAGCGAGGCGTACGGCGGCAGGCCGGCTTCGCGCCGCTCGTGCAAGGCGGCCTCCGCGAAGGCATCGAAGCCGTGCCTTGCAAGCTGGGCCAGCAGCGGGTGTTCCGGATGGTGTGTCTGCACGAGCACTTCGCCCGGCCTGTCCGCGCGCCCCGCGCGTCCCGCGACCTGCACGATCAACTGCGCCATGCGCTCGGCCGCGCGGAAGTCCAGCCCGAACAGCCCCGCATCCGCGTTCATCACACCGACGAGCGTCAGGTTCGGAAAATCATGCCCTTTCGCCAGCATCTGCGTGCCGACAAGCAGGCGCTTCTCGCCGGAACGGATCCCGCGCAACAGCGCGTCGAGCGAGCCCTTGCGCCGCGTGGTGTCACGGTCCACGCGCGCAATGGGCGCATCGGGGAAAATTTCGGCGAGCGTTTCCTCCAGCCGCTCGGTGCCGCGGCCCATGCGCTCCAGCGCGGCATGCCCGCAGTCGGGACAGGCGGCGGGAATGCCGGCTTCGGCGCCGCAATGATGGCACTGCAGGCGCGCGCGCCGCTGGTGCAGGGTGAGGTAGGCGTCGCAACGGCGGCATTTCGCCAGCCATCCGCATTCGTGGCATTCCAGCCGCGGCGCGTAACCGCGGCGGTTCAGGAACAGCAGCACCTGGCCATCGGCGTCGAGGTGGTGGCGCACCTTCTGCAGCAGCGCATCCGACATGCCGCCGGCAAGGCGCTGGCCGCGAATGTCGAGCAGTGAAATCCGCGGCGCCACCGCATTGCCGGCGCGTTCCGGCAGGTGCAGGTGCCGGTAGCGGCGGTTGTGCGCATTCGCGAGGCTTTCGAGCGACGGCGTCGCCGAGCCAAGCAGCACGGGTACGCTGTTGCGCTGCGCGCGCACCACGGCGAGATCGCGCGCCGAATAGCGGAAGCCTTCCTGCTGCTTGAAGGAGCTGTCGTGTTCTTCATCGATGATGAAAAGCCCGGGGTTCTTCATCGGCACGAACACGGCCGAGCGCGTGCCGATCAGCACGGCCGCCTCGTTCGTGCGCATGGCGTTCCACGCGGCAAGCCGTTCCGTGTCGTTCAGTCCGGAGTGGCTGACGACGAGCGGCGCCCCAAGGCGGCGGCGGAAGCGTTCGACGAGCTGCGGCGTCAGGCCGATCTCTGGCACCAGCACCACGGCCTGCTTTCCCGCCGCGAGCACGGCTTCCAGGATCCGCAGGTAGACCTCCGTCTTGCCGCTGCCGGTCACGCCTTCCAGCAGAAATGCCTGGAAGGCGCCTTGCGCGTTCGACACCGCCTTGATGGCTTCCGCCTGCGCCGCGCCCGGTTCTGGCGCTTCGCCGCCTGGCAGCGGCGGCAGCACGGGCGTGGCCGTCTCGCGCACGACAAGCTGCTTTCCTTCGAGCGCCTGCATGGCGGTGCGCCAGCCGCTGCCGTCTTCGGCAAGCACGGACGCGTCGAGCCCGCCGGCATGCCGTTGCAGGCGCGCCAGCAGCCGCGCCTGGCGCGGTGCGCGGGAAAGCGCATCGGGATCCGCGGCGGCGCCGGCGTCAGCGAGGCGCCAGCGTTCGAGGTCCGCCGCTTCGATCCCGTCGCCGCGCCGCAGGCGTACGGGAAACAGGGCCTCGAACACCGCGCCGGGCGGCGCGCGATAGTAGTCCGCCGCCCAGCGCGCGAGGTACAGCAACTCCTCGCCGACCAGCGGCTCGGCGTCGAGCAACTCCTGCGCGGCGCGCAACTTCGTTTCGGGGACGTCGGAATGCGCGCGCGTCTCCGTCACCACGCCGACCAGCGACTGGCGGCCGAAAGGCACGCGCACCCGCGCGCCGGGCAGGATTTCCTCGATGGAAGCGCCGGCGGGCGGCAGGTAATCGAACGTGCGGTAGAGCGGCGACGGCAGGGCGACGCGGAGATAGCGGCTGCGCTGCATCCGGAATGACCCCTACCGTGACTTTTCCACAAAATCTGTGGAAAACCTTGTGGATGGCGTGGTGGCAAGCGCGCCGATGACGCGGCCATTTCGCGAAAACGTGAAACCGGTCAAATTTCCGCCATGCAAAATCAAGGGAAAGATCAAGTCAATCAACAACTTGCGATTTTCGCCAACAGTGTCCCTGGCAGCCTGCCTGTGGCACAAGTCCTTGTCTCCGATGTGCATAAATGATTCAATGCCGCGCCTTTGACCCTGAGGGAAACCCCTTGCCGGTGGATCCGGCAGGTCGCCGGACGGCACCGACATCTTACAGGAGACGGACCAATGCTGAATGCGCGTAACTCGATGCGACTGCTCGCCATGGCGGCGCTGTTGACCGCACCTGCCTTCCACGGCGCTGTTGCGGGAGATGATGACAAGAAAGCCGCGCCCGTACTCGACCTCAATGCCCGGCTGCAGCAGACGCTGAACGCCAAGCTCAACGGCCAGATGAAGAAGAAGAACGCGATCCCCGAGGACGAGCTGGACGGTGAACTGACGGCGCGCGTCGACGAGCAGCAGGCGGAGGCGGCCGAGGAACTGGAAGCGCAGGCCAGCACGCTGACCAGCGCCAAGCGCGGCGAAGATGAAGAAAAGAAGACGGAAACCCAGGCGGCCGAAACCGCCACCCGCTGATCGCTTCTCCCGTCATTCGGGATGAAGCCGAAAAAAATCCCCGCCCTGTCCGGCGGGGATTTTTTGTGTCCGGATCACTGCTCTTCGTATTCCTGCAGGGCGATCACGTCGCTTTCCGTGTAGTTGTACGTCAGCGTGTCGTCTTCGCGGTTGACCGAGTTCAGTTCGACAGGCAGCGCGTAAGTCTGCTTGTCGAAACCTTCCCAGGCATCCACCAGCAACGCCGACGCCTTGCCCTGTTGCCGGTCGATCAGCACGTCTTCGACCTCGCCGAAGGACGCGGCGTCCGAAAGATGCACTTCCATGCCGATGATTTCGCTTGCACGGAAGGAATCGCCGCCGCCCGCCTGTTGCTGCGATTGCGCCTGACCGGCCGTCTGCATTCCGCCCATGCCCATCGAGCCGCTTGCCGACCCGCTCATGGAACTCCCTTGCTGTGACTGGCTTCCGGATCCGCCCGTCCCCTGCTGGCCCGACGCGCTGAGGTTCACGGTCTGTTCCTGGGGATCGTACTCGACCTGCTGCCATTGGACCTTCGTCAGTCCTTCATCAGTCTGCGTGCCGACGCTGCCACCCCGGGTTGCGCTGACTCGCTGATCCTGCGTCTGTTGTCCCTGCTCCTGCTGCTGGCTCGCGTCCTGCTGATCCAGTCCGTCGATCAGCACGGCCTGGATGCGTCCATCCGCGGAAATCTCGAGGTCCTCCACGGTTCCGGATTCCTCGGCGCCCTGCATCGCCACGTCGGCGCCGATCACTTCGGTCGCACGCACGTCCTGTTGCAGCTTCTGCACGTCGATCCTGCTCTGCAGCGAACCTTCCTCGCTGGCCGTCGCGATCAACGGTGCAAACGCGGTCATCAATAAAAACATTCGCTTCATGACGGTCTCCTTGGTTCATCGAAAGATGAAACGGTTGCCTGACAAGGCGCGGTCAGATTCCACCTGCCGGCTGATCCCGCCGTTTTCAAGAACACTCCGGACAGGAAACCATCCGCAGAAAACCTCAGGCGCACTGATTTATGTCTTCCCTGCGCGCGCGTTTCCGCGCTCCTGCGCGCCCGACGGTGGAAACACTTAGGCGATCACCCGTCGTGTTCAGCATGAATGACGATGATTAACTGGCGATCAGACATCATCGACCGATTCGGATGCACGACATGTTCATCAAAGACGTTCTGCGCACGATCTGCCTTGCACTGGCCGCGCTTTCCATAGGCGCGTGCATGCCGGAAAAGATCGAACACAGCGTCATCGAAAGTCCTGAAGGGAACGACGCGACCGGCAGCGACGGAAGCGATATCGACCGGGAAAAACTCACCTGCGCGGCGATCGGCGAAGCGCTGGCCGTTGATCTGCCGCTTTCCGAGGCGACATCCGCAAACGCTTACGAGGACTTGACATTCAGCGAATGGTGCGCGGCGAACATCACCGCCGACGACCGTGAAAACTTCGTCGGCAACGCGGCCGCCTGGACCGCCGATGAAACGGATCCCGTTGTCACCGGCACCTCACCGTTCGGACGCGCCACGCGGCCGACGCTCGCGCACGGGGCGCGCCTGGATATTCACATCCTAGCGCCGCGCGGCACCGTTCCGTTTGTGCGGAAAATTCACTTCGCCAACTGGGAAGGGCCGGAAGGCGCGTGCCGGCTGGAGATGCGCGTCTACCAGGAAAACATCGGTGAGACCGGCAAGAAGCCGTTGCTCTACTTTCACGGCGGCGGCTGGCATAGCCGCACTACCACCCTGACCGCGGCGGAAATCCTCACGACGCATCTCATCGACGAACACGTGGTGTTCATGCCCGCGTATCCGCTGCATGACGACAAGGACGGCCCCGCGGAATGCCGGAACGCGGATTTCGAGGACATCCTTGCCATCGCGCAGCAGGCCTTCGAGTGGGTTGCCGCGAACAAGGATGTGTTCGGCGCGACAGGGGCCGCGAAGATCGACGTGATGGGGCATTCGGCCGGCGGGCAGCTCGCGGCGTGGATCGCGACGCAGAATCGTGCACGCGTCAACAAGCTGGTGAACTTTTACGGCCCCGCGGAATTCGCGCAGTTCATCGACGAATCGCAAGCCGGCGGCCTGTATGCCGATTCCTTCGCGGATCCCAAGGAACTGCTCGCGAGCCTGCTTGATGTCGAAACGCTGGCGCAGTTGAAACGTCCCTACGGCGAGCTTGTCATGCAGAACAGTCTCGCGGAGATCATCGAAGCGAAGGGATCGGGCGCCGTACCGCCGTTCTTCATGGTGCAGGGAAACGCCGACACGACAGTGCCGGTCGGGCAGGCGCTGCAGGCGTGCAACGCGCTCGGCGGAAACGCGACGGCCGAGGGCGGCGTCTACTCCTGTCCGAATGACAGCCATGTCGCGATCATCGAAGGCGCCGGCCACAATCTCGATCGCCGTTGCATCGGCGGTGACTGGTCGCTGGACGATGCCGCCGGCGCGGACATGAAAAATCTCATGAACACCATCTGTCCGACAGGCGACATCGATCACGATGCCGTACGCGAGGCGGTGGATGCGGCGTTTGATTGGGTAGGGGAGTAAAACAAGTCGAAGGTCGAAGGTCGAAGGTCGAAGGTCGAAGGTCGAAGGTCGAAGGTCGAAGGGCGAAGGGCGAAGGGCGAAGGGCGAAGGGCGAAGGGCGAAGGGCGAAAGGCGAAAGGCGAAAGGCGAAAGGCGAAAGGCGAAAGGCGAAAGGCGAAAGAAAAGCCGTGCGAAGCACGGCTTTTCCACTTTCGACCTTCGACTCGGCGTTAAAGTGTCTTCAGCGCCTGCAACAGCTTCCCCGCAACATCCTGCGCGTCGCCGTAAAGCATGCGCGTGTTGTCCTCATAGAAAAGCGCGTTCTCCACGCCCGAAAAGCCCGTGCCCTGGCCGCGCTTGACGACGATGACGTTCTTCGCCTTGTCGGCGTCGAGGATCGGCATGCCGTAGATCGGCGAATCGGGGTTCGTGCGCGCCATCGGATTCACCACGTCGTTCGCGCCGACGACGAGCGCGACGTCCGCCGTCGGGAACTCGTTGTTGATTTCCTCGAGATCGAAAATCAGCTCGTAAGGCACGCCGGCTTCGGCAAGCAGCACGTTCATGTGGCCGGGCATGCGGCCCGCGACCGGATGAATCGCGAACTTCACTTTCACGCCGCGTTCGATCAGTTTCCGGCAGAACTCCCACAGCTTGTGCTGCGCCTGCGCGACGGCGAGGCCGTAACCGGGCACGACGATCACTTTCTCGCCGTAGGCCATCATCACCGCCGCGTCGGCGGCATCGATCGGTTTCATCGTGCCTTCGATCTCGCCGCCACCGCCGCCGCTTTCGCCGAAGCCGGAAAACAGCACGTTCGACAGCGGCCGGTTCATGGCGCGCGCCATCAGTTGCGTGAGCATGGTGCCGGCAGCGCCGACGACGGTGCCGGCGATGATCATCGCGGCGTTGTTCAGCACGAAACCCTCGAACGCGACCGCAAGCCCGGTGAGCGCGTTGTACAGCGAGATCACCACCGGCATGTCCGCACCGCCGATGGGCAGCGTCATCAGCACGCCGAAAATCAATGCCAGCGCGAAGAACGCAAGGATCGAACCGGCGCCGTCCGCGTACCCGCACGCGAGCAGGCCGCCCTGCACGAGCGTGGCGAGGAAGAACAGCAGGTTCACGGCCTGCTGCCCGCGGAAACGCACCGGCTTGCGCATCCAGCCCTGCAGTTTCGCGAACGCGATCAGGGAACCGGAAAAGGAAATCGCGCCGATGATGCTGCCCGTCACCGCCAGCACGAGAAAGGCAAGGCCGTGCTCGCCGCCGCGCAACAGCTCGACAGCACCGATCGCCGCTGCCGCGCCGCCGCCCATGCCGTTGTACAGCGCGACCATCTGCGGCATGTCGGTCATCGCGACGCGCCTGCCGCTCCACCACGCCAGGACGGTCGCAAGGCCCATCGCGACGAGCATGAGAATGAAATTGTCCATGCCGGGCGTCGCGAAGGTCGCGAGTGTCGCGACCAGCATGCCGAGTCCGGCCCAAACGATGCCGCCACGCGCGCTTTTCGGCGATGACATCCGTTTCAGGCCGACAATGAACAGCAGGGCCGCGGCAAAGTAGGCGGCCTTGACCAGAAACTGCGGATCGAAACCGTTCATTCGCCGGACTCCTTCTTCGCGTCCTTGTCGCTCCTGAACATCTCCAGCATGCGTTCCGTGACCACGTAGCCGCCGACCGCGTTGCCGGCCGCCAGGAACACGCCGATGAAGCCGATGACCTTCTCGAGCGTGCTGTCCGCTTCGCCGAGCACCACCATCGCGCCGACCAGCACGATGCCGTGCACGAAATTCGAGCCCGACATCAGCGGCGTGTGCAGTATCACGGGCACGCGGCCGATGATCTCGTAGCCGGTAAACGCCGCCAGCATGAAAATGTAGATAGCCGTGAATCCGTCGATCATCTTGTTCTCCTGGAAGAAGCGAGAAGGCAGAAGGAAGAAGACACACGATGCGTGGGCACGTTCTTCTTCCTTCTACCTGTTTTCAAGCAGTTTCCTCGCCGGCTCGAACTTCACTTCGCCGTCCTTCACCAGCACGCTCTTCGCGTACACCTCGTCGTTCCAGTCGATCTCGAATCTGCCTTCCCTGAACCACGGTGCGATGAAGTTCAGCAGGTTGCGCGAATACATTTCGCTCGCGTGCTCGGCGATGCGGCTGGGAAGATTCACTGGCCCGACGATGCGAACCGCGCCATGCGTGACCGTTTCGCCGGCCGCGGTCAGCTCGCAGTTGCCGCCGGTTTCCGCGGCGAGATCCACGATCACGGCGCCGGCCTTCATGTCATCGACCATCGCGCGCGTGACGATCTTCGGCGCGGGCCTGCCGGGAATCGCCGCCGTCGTGATGACGGCATCGGCAAGCGCGACATGTTTCGCGAGCACGTCCTGCTGCTGTTTCTTCTCGTCCTCGGTCAGTTCGCGCGCATAGCCGCCTTCGCCTTCCGCCTTGATCCCGGTATCGACGAACCTTGCGCCCAGCGACTCCACCTGTTCGCGCGTCGCGGCGCGCACGTCGAAACCTTCCACCTGCGCGCCGAGCCGGCGCGCGGTCGCGATCGCCTGCAGGCCGGCGACGCCGGCGCCGATCACCAGCACTTTCGCCGGCCGGATGGTTCCCGCCGCCGTCGTGAGCATCGGCAGGAAGCGGTCGAGTTCGGCGGCCGCGATCAATGCCGCCTCGTACCCCGCGCAGGCGGCCTGCGAGGAAAGGGCGTCCATCGACTGCGCGCGCGAAATGCGCGGCACCAGCTCCATGGCGAATGCCGTGCCGCCGCTCGCCTGCAGGGCGCGCAACTTGTCCGCGCCCTGGAAGGGTTGCAGCAGGCCGATCACGACGGTTTTTGCGGGCAGTTGCCGCAGCTGCTCGACGGGTGGCGGTTGCACGCAAAGCAGCAGGTCGGCGTCGCGCAGCAACGCCTCGCGGCCGGCCTCGAAATGTACGTCCGCGAAGTTTTCGTCGGGAATGCCGGCGGCGGACCCCGCGCCGGATTCCATGGCGATTTCCAGCCCCAGCGCGCGAAACCGGGGGGCGAGGGCCGGAACCAGCGCGACGCGGCGCTCGCCGGCTGAGGTTTCGCGGAGTACGGCGAGCCGGCCGGTCGGGTTTTCAGGCATGGAGCGAATCTCCGGTTTTTTGCGGGGAAAGCGTCGCAACCGCTTGCAACGTATTCGTCATGCTTTTAGGTTAGTCAAGAATCTGATAAAGGAATGATTATTGCAAAGAGCCGGCGAAGGGTGGGCAAAGACCTGGCCGGGCTCTCGCTGAATGAACGTCTTGCCACGGTTTCTTCGACGGGCGCGAAAGAGGAAACGACCTGAATGACGATCATGGACCTCAGTCAGCAAGTCCTGCGCACCGATGTTTCCGGCATGCCGCTGGAATGGATCGACTACCAGGACGCCGTGAAGCTCTACTTCGCGGATCATGTCGCCTATGCCTGCGGCAGCACGCTGTATCGCGTGCACGGCGGCACCTGCGCGAGGACGGGCCGGCGCTCCGTCATCGAAGTGAATTCCATTGTCGCGACCCTCGGCGACAACCACGCATTGATGAAGGCGCGCGACAAGTACGTGCCGCCGCTGAACAATCACACGCTGTTCAAGCGCGATGCGAACCTTTGCCTTTATTGCGGCGACCGCTTCCTGTCTTCGGACCTTTCCCGCGACCACGTCACGCCCATCAGCCAGGGCGGCCTCGATCTCTGGACCAATGTCGTCACCGCCTGCAAGCGCTGCAACAATCACAAGGCGGGCCGCACACCCGAACAGGCGCACATGGAACTGCTCGCCGTGCCGTTCACGCCCACGCACGCCGAATACATCTACCTGAAGGGCCGCCGCATCCTGGCGGACCAGATGGAATTCCTGCTGGCGCACTTTCCGCGCACCAGTCCCCTGCACGCGCGGCTGAAACAGCACGCAAATGCCTGACAGCCTGCTGCTCGGGCTGGTCGTTGTCGTCTTCCATGTCGTGTTTGCGCCCGTCGCCGTGGTGCATGCGCTGCTTTACAAGCGCGATTACCGATCGGCGCTCGGCTGGATCGGCATTTCCATCCTCTTTCCCGTCGCAGGCCCCCTGCTGTACTTCTTCTTCGGCGTGAACCGCCTGCGGCAGCGCGCCCGCGAACTGCATGACGAAGCGCACAATCCCTGGTTCTTCGATTACGGCAACCGCGCGGCACGCATGCCGGTCACGACCGGCGATGACGAAACGCATTACCTCGCGCGATCCGGCCGCAACGTCACCACGGAAGCATTGACCGGCGGCAACGACGTCGAACTGCTGTGCAATGGCGACGCGCTGTATCCGCGCCTGATCGACGCGATCAACGCCGCCTCCCGGCGCGTGTGGATCTCGAGCTACATTTTTTCCGGCGAAGGCGTCGGTGCGGAGATCGCGGCCGCGCTTGAAGCGGCCGCCGCGCGCGGTGTCGACACGAAAGTGCTGATCGACGGCGTCGGGGCGCTGTACTCGCGCCGCTCGCTGCAACGCCGCCTGCAAGGCACGGCCGTGCGGTTTGCCCAGTTCCTGCCGCCGCGCCTGCTGCCGCCCTCGATCCACGTCAATTTGCGCAACCATCGCAAGATCGCCGTGATCGACTTCGACACGGCCTTCTTCGGCGGCCTGAACATCGACGACCGGCACTTCGTCGCCGCGCCGCGCATCGACGCGCCGCATGAAGACGTGCACTTCCTGGCGCGCGGGCCGGTGACCGCGCCGCTGGCCGAACTGTTCGCGCGCGACTGGTTCGCCGTGACGCGCGAACGTCTCGATGCCGGCGACGGCGCGTCGGCCTGCGGTGACGTCGAAATGCGGGTGATCGCCTCCGGCCCGGACGAAAGTCTTTATCGTCTCGCCATGACCCTGCTCGGCGTCATCAGCACTGCGAGGCGGCGAATCCGCATCATGACGCCGTATTTCCTGCCGCACCGCGAGCTGACCGGTGCGCTGCAGGCCGCCGCGGTGCGCGGCGTGCGCGTGGAAATCCTGCTGCCGGAAAAATCCAACCTGCGCTATGTCGACTGGGCCTCGCGGCATCAACTCTGGGAGTTTCTCAAGTGGGGCGTCGAAGTGCGGCTGGACCCGCCGCCTTTCGCGCACAGCAAGGTGATTCTCGTCGATGACGATTACGTGATGGCCGGCTCCGCGAACCTGGATGCGCGCAGCCTGCGGTTGAATTTCGAGGTGGGCGTGGAAATGTTCGATGCGCCGTTCGCCGCGCGCGTGCATGAGTACTTCGATGCGAACTGGAATCCCGCGCGCCCGGTAACGCTCGCCGACGTGGACCGACGTTCCCTGCCGGCCCGGCTGCGCGACGGATTCTTCTGGCTGTTCTCGGGCTACCTGTAGGGCAGGCTCCGCCCGCCGTTCACTGCTTCATTGTCGGAGCGATTCTTCGCGGTAATCGTCCGGAATCGCAAACAGCGACGCGTCGATGCCATCGTGCGTGACGTTCCCGAGAATCTCGCCGGACTTTTCATTGTCCTGCTTCATGTAAACCGCGATGCCGTCCAGTGCCGACATGTCGGGTGCGGATTCCATGCCGAAGTTCTTCATCATGGTTTCCGCCATGGCCTGCATCTGCCGGTACATCGCGTTCATTGTCGCGCGGTCTTCGTCCGGGACGCCGACCTCGCCGGCGTCCGCCACGCACAGCTCGGTGCGCGCCACGCTGCCGACGGAAAAAATGACCTGCTCGCAGGCATGGCCGGCCTTTTCCAGCGTCCTGCCGGTGCGTTCGACCGTTGTTTCCAGCATCGACTTTCCGGCGTTCATCGCGCCGCCCATCATCTTCTCCACCATCGCGCGCTGTTCCGGCGGCATTCGCTCGAGTTGCGCGCGCATCTCGGCCATCGCCGAACTCACTTCGGCGGAGAGCTGCTGCATCGACGCTTCGTCCATGACGGTGAAGGTCTTCTCGTTCGGATTGACCGTGGTCAGCGTGCGGGCATTGGCGTCAAAGAGCACGTAGCCGGCGTCATCGGCGCTGTCCATGCGCGCCTTGCCGTCCTTGATCGCGAGAACGGTCCGCGCCTCGCCACTGTTCTCGTCCACGTATTCGATGCGCGTGCCCGCGATGGCGGGCAACGCGACGAAGGCGGCGGCTGTCACCGCAATTCGAGTCATGTTTCTCACAACGGATCCCCCCGGAAATTGTTGAGCGGCCTGCGCCGCCACGCTACGGTATGCCGGTTTCGATCGTGCCGCAAATCGGGAACCTCGATGCTCCATCTCGTCGATGCCAGCGTATACATCTTTCGCGCGTATTTTTCCCTGCCGGACAGCATTCGCGATCCGGCGGGCAATCCGGCGCAGGCCGTTTACGGGTTCACGCGCTTTCTCGTCGATCTCCTGGCGCGCGAACGGCCGCGCTACATCGCCTGCGCGTTCGACGAAAGCCTGACCTCGTCGTTTCGAAACCGGATCTATCCGCCCTACAAGGGTAACCGCGCCTTGCCGCCGCCGGAACTCGAGAAGCAGTTGAAAGCCTGCCGCCGTGCAGCGCGCGCGCTGGGCATCGCGACATTCGCGAGCAAACGATACGAGGCCGACGACCTGATCGGCACGCTCGCCAGACGGCACGGGAAGCGGCGTCCGGTCGTGATCGTCTCGCGCGACAAGGATCTTGCGCAGCTGGTTCGCAATGGCGATGTCTTCTGGGATTACGCGGCGGACGAACGTCTTGATGCGCGAGCGGTCACGGCGAAGCTCGGCGTGCCGCCCGCGCGAATTCCCGACCTGCTCGGGCTTGCGGGCGACGCCGTGGACAACATACCGGGCGTCGCGGGCATCGGTGCGAAAACCGCCGTCGCATTGCTCGCCGCCTTCGACAGCATGGACGCGCTTTACGCGAACCTGGATCGCGTCGCCGCGCTGCCGTTGCGCGGCGCAAGCGGCGTTGCCGCACGGCTCTCCGCAGGACGCGAGGCGGCATTTCTTTCACGGGAGCTGGCGACGAT
>DASVCH010000023.1:0-1353 GCA_036381715.1 Gammaproteobacteria bacterium
CCAGCGGATAGCGGTCCAGCGGTTGCAGCGTGACTTCGCAGGCAAGCTCGGGATTCTTCATCAGCCTGACGAACGAGCCTGCTTTCTCGCGCGTCGCGCGATATTCCGGCAGGTAACGGCCCGCCTGGCGCATCATCCACACCGGCGTGCGATCCACCGGCTGGCGCAGCAGCGCGCGCAATAACCGGTCGTTGCTCAAGGGCGCGGTCATTCAAAAACCGACGAGATTTCCGCCTGGATGGCCATGGCGGCGGCGCGCGGATCGGCTGCCGCGCGAATCGGACGGCCGACAACGATGTAGTCCGCGCCATTGCGGAATGCGTCGGCGGGCGTGACGACTCTTTTCTGATCGTCCGCGGGGCGATTGTCGACAGGACGGATGCCGGGCGTGACCACCATCAGCCGCGGACCGAGCTCGCGCCTCAAGGCGGACGCTTCCAGGCCGGACGAGACCACACCATCGCAGCCGGCTTCGAGCGCGCGGCGCGCGCGGGAGAGGACGAGCTTCTCAACGTCGACCGCGAAACCGAGGTCGTCGAGGTCGCCGCGATCGAGACTGGTCAGCACGGTGACGGCGAGAACCTTGAGATCGCCCTTGCTGGCGCCCGCCGCTTCCATCACCGCCTGGTTGCCATGTACGGTCGCGAATGTCGCGCCGCGCGTGGAAAGCTGGCGGATCGCGGAACCGACCGTCGCGGGTACGTCGAAGAATTTCAGGTCGACGAACACCTTTTTCCCGTTGGCAACCAGTTCGTCAAGCAGCGCGAAATAACCGTCGGTCATGAACAGTTCCATGCCGATCTTGTAGAACTTCACGCTGTCGCCGAGAGTCGCGACGAGCGCGCGCGCCTCGCCGGTGTCGGGCACATCAAGCGCAACGATCAGCCGTTCGTCGACGGGAATGGGCTTGTCCGAAAGCAGGTTCTGGTTCATCGAGGGCGAGTCGTTGTTCGTTGGGGAGCGGAATTCTATCACGGTGCCGGAACCGGCCGGCTCAGGCGGTTTCGAGCACGGTGCGAATGTCATGTTCATCGGAAAACTCCCGGACGCGGGCACGCCCCGGCGAATCCAGCAGCACGAGGCGCCAGTGTGCGTGCGTGTGTTTCTTGTCCATGCGCATGGCGGCGAGCATCGCGTTGCGGTCCACGTCCGGCGGCAGCCGCGTCGGCAAGCCGAATGTGTGCAGGAGTCGCGCGAGCCGGGGACGCAGCGCAGTATCCAGTTTGCAGTGCGTTTCGGACAGCGCCACCGCCAGCACAAGGCCGATGGCAACGGCCTCGCCATGCAGGAACCGCGTGTAGCCCGTCGTTGTTTCGAGCGCGTGCGCAAACGTGTGGCCGAGATTCAGCAATG
>DASVCH010000024.1:0-6692 GCA_036381715.1 Gammaproteobacteria bacterium
CTCGCCCGGCGCGAAAATCGTGCGCGCCGCGCGCTTGCCGTGGCTGAACTGGTCGCTCGCGATCGACCAGACCAACACCATCAGGCCGGCAACCGAAACGACAAACGTCAAAGCCAGAAGAAAAACAATGGTAGGTGTCACGCCGCGCCTCCGCCTGGTCCCTTCCGCTGGCGAGATTTTCGGCGGCGCGGAACGCGATCGCCTTGATGCAGGTCAAGGCGAATGTAGGGGAAAAGGGTCAGCCTGCGATCGCAGGCATCAGGAGACGGTCATTCGACCGGCGGCGGCGCGTTCTCGCACGCCGCTACGCTGCCGCCCTCGGCGCGGCAGCGCACGAATCGCGCGGTGTCCGCGAGCGACTGCGCCCAGGGATCGCTCGGCAAGGTTTTCGCGGTTTTCCCGGGATCGGCGGGCAGGACGGCGAGCGCTTCGTCTGTCCTGCCCTGCTCGGCAAGCAGCCAGGCGAGGTTGTTGCGCGCCATGACGGCGTCGGGCGCGAAGGCGAGGATCTTCCGGTATTCCGCTTCGGCGTGGTCGTGCCTGCCTTGCGCGTACCAATGGTTCGCGAGCGCGAAACGCAAGCCCGCATCTTCCGGCCAGCGCGCAACGGCAGCTCCCAGGGCGGTTTCCACCGACGGCGGTTTGGCAATGCGCGCGAACGCCGTGATCGCGCTCAGGACCGGCGCGGGCCGCACCGATGCGGGCATTTCTTCCGGTGGCAGCACGACGATTCCCCAGTAATCGCCGCGCCGCCAGGTATTCAGGAACGTCTCGAACGCGAGGTCGTAATCCTCGTGCGTGCCGGAGCGCAGGCGCAATGTGCCGTTCTCCGGATCCATGCCGACGACCACGGCGTAATGCCAGGCCGGCGCCCAGCCCAGTCCATTGTTCTGCAGCACGAGCACGGGATGGCCTGCCGCGAGTTCATCGACCAATGCCGCCGGTTCGGCGGGAATCTCGTAGGGAATGCGGCCATGGCGCCGTGCCTGCGCCAGGATTTCCGGCTGCAGCGTGCCGTTGCGTTCCGGAACGAACAGCAGCGGCTCGAGCGCCTGCGGGCTCGCCGCGACGCCGCTCCAGCCCAGCACGGTCGCAAGCGCGGCGGGACCGCACTGCAGCGCGTCCTGGGGATGAAACGGCACGCCGGAAATTTCCGCCGGCAGGTCGCCGGTAAGGTCCGGCGGAAAGAATTTCGCGGGCGGACCGGACGCGCAGCCGAACAGCGGCAGCGCCAGCAGCAGCAGAAAAAGTATCCGCGGGTTCGGCATCCGGACTTGCAGTTGGAGATGGCTGCCCTGTACGGCGCTCAGTCCGCGGCGTTGATGAACGGAAACACGTCCGTGACGCCGGCGATGTCGAGTATCACGAACACCAGGAAAACGATCAGCAGCGCGTCGATCACGCCCGCGCCCGCCGGCATGTCCTCCATGTGATTCGCAAGCTCCGCGACTTCCGCATCGGACAGCGCCGCAAGCCGCGCTTCGACATTGGCGGGATCGACGCCCATCGCAAGCATGCGCTCGCGCACGTCTTCGCGTTGCATAAGCTCGCTCACCCGTTCGCGCTGCACGTCGGCCTGCGCCTGCTGCACGTACGATTCCGTGCTGATGATGCCGGCCTGCGCGGCCGGCGCGAGCGTTGCGGCAACGAAACAGATCAGTGTGACGGCGGAAACGGCGGCGTTACGCATGACGATGTTCTCCGGAAGTGACGATTGCCGGTCGAAGGATAATTCATGGCCGCGGCAAGCGCATGACAGCGGTCACAGTGCGCGCAGCGCACGAACGCTGTCAACCCGGCAAGTCCTGCAGGAAAGCGGCGTCAGCCGGCGCGGCGGGAGGCGCTCTTGCGTTCGTGTTCCTTCAGGTGGCGCTTTCTCAGGCGCAGCGATTCCGGTGTGACTTCCATGAGCTCGTCGTCGTTGATGAACGCGAGCGCCTGCTCCAGTGTGAAGCGTTCCGGCGGCGTGAGCATGACGTTGTCGTCCTTGCCGGCGGCGCGGATGTTGGTGAGCTGTTTCGCCTTGAGCGGATTCACGGTGAGGTCGTTGTCGCGCGAGTGAATGCCGATGATCTGGCCTTCGTACACGGGCTCGCCGGGACCGACCAGCATGCGGCCGCGTTCCTGCAGGTTGAACAGCGCATAACCGACCGCCTTGCCGTCGGCCATCGAAATCAGCACGCCGTTTCGCCGTGCCGGAATCGACGCCATCTTCACGGCGGCGTAGTGATCGAACACGTGATGCAGCAGGCCGGTGCCCGACGTCATGGTCTTGAACACGGTCTGGAAACCGATCAGGCCCCGCGACGGCACCTTGTAGTCGATGCGCACGCGGCCCTTGCCGTCCGGCGCCATGTCGGTGAGCTCGCCGCCGCGCTCGCCCATCGCTTCCATGATCGCGCCCTGGTGACGCTCCTCGATGTCGATGGTCACGGCCTCGACCGGTTCCTGCTCGACGCCGTCGATCATTTTCGTGATGACCTGCGGGCGCGACACCGCGAGTTCGAAACCTTCGCGGCGCATGTTTTCCATCAGGATGGAAAGGTGCAGCTCGCCGCGGCCGGAGACGAGGAATTTCTCGGCGTCGTCGGTGTCCTCGACGCGCAGCGCGACGTTGGAAAGCAGTTCGCGCTGCAGGCGGTCGCGCACCTGCCGGCTGGTGACGTACTTGCCTTCCTTGCCTGCGAACGGCGAGGTGTTCGTCTCGAACACCATGCTGATGGTCGGCTCGTCGACGGTGAGCGGCGGCAGCGCTTCGGGCTTCGAGGCATCGCACAGCGTGTCGGAGATCAACGGGCGCTCGATGCCGGTGACGGCGACGATGTCGCCCGCGCTCGCGCTGTCGACTTCGACGCGCTCAAGGCCCATGAAGCCGAACACCTGCAGCACGCGCTCGTTGCGTTTCCTGCCGTTGCGATCGACAACGACGATGTTCGAGTTCTTCTTCAGCGTGCCGCGCGCGATGCGGCCGATGCCGATGGCGCCGACATAGCTCGAGTAGTCGAGCTGCGAGATCTGCATCTGGAACGGGCCGACGGCATCGACCGGCGGCGGCGGGCAGTGCTTCGCGATCGCCTCGAACAAGGGCGTCATGTCGCCCGAGCGCACGTCCGGCGTGTGGCCCGCGTAACCGTTCAGCGCGGAGGCGTAGATCACCGGGAAGTCGAGCTGTTCGTCGGTCGCGCCGAGACGGTCGAAAAGATCGAAGGTCTGGTTCAGCACCCAGTCGGGCCGTGCGCCGTCGCGATCCACCTTGTTGATGACGACGATGGGTTTCAGTCCGTGCGCAAACGCCTTCTGCGTGACGAAGCGCGTCTGCGGCATCGGTCCGTCGACGGCATCGACGAGCAGCAGCACGGCGTCGGCCATGGACAGCACGCGCTCGACCTCGCCGCCGAAGTCGGCGTGGCCGGGCGTGTCGATGATGTTGAAACGGAACTCCTCGTCACCGTTCTTCCAGCGGATGGCGGTGTTCTTGGCGAGAATCGTGATGCCGCGCTCGCGCTCGATGTCGTTGGAATCCATGACGCGGTCGGGCAGCTCGGCGCGCGCATCCATGGTGCCGGACTGCGCGAGCAGCCGGTCCACGAGCGTCGTCTTGCCATGGTCAACATGGGCGATGATCGCGATATTGCGGAGATTGTCGATCTGGCGGGTCACTGGCATTTACTCTGGGACGCCTTCGGGCAGCCGCGCATTATACTGGCGCGGCTTCATCGCCGATATGCGTAAGACAAAAAAAGAGATAAGGGAAAATCATGCTGCCAGGCAAAAATCTCCGCATCCTTGTTCTGCTCGCGATCCTCGCCTGGCTCGGCGCGGACCTGCTCGCCGACCGCCTCAACACGACGGACTGGAATCAGACGCTCTGGGTGGGCGTGTATCCGGTGAACGCGGACGACAGCGAACGCGCGGCGAAAGCCATCTCGGCCCTGGAATCCGGAGACTTCGCCGCAATCGATGCCTGGTTTCTCGCCGAATCCCGCCGGCACGGCCTTGCCCTCGCCGCGCCCGTCAGCCTGCGCCTCGGCCATCCGTTGGCGGAGCCGCCGCCGCTGCCGCCGGCCGGCGGCGGCTGGCTCGCGGTCGCCTGGTGGAGCCTGAAGTTGCGCTGGTGGGCGGACGATCACGACCGCCTGCCGGACGGCTTGCGCCCCGACGTCCGCCTTTACCTGCTGTACCACGATCCGGAAACCCGCTCGCGCCTGCCGCACTCGCTCGGGCTGCAGAAAGGACTGGTCGGCATCGTGCACGTGTTCGCGAGCGCGGCGCAGGCGGGCGAAAACCGCGTGGTGATCGCGCACGAGCTGCTGCATACGCTGGGCGCCAGCGACAAGTACGATCCTGCCAACGCCCAGCCGCTTTACCCGCAGGGCTATGCGGAGCCCGCCGCCGCGCCGCTGTATCCGCAGCGTTTCGCCGAGATCATGGGCGGGCGCACGCCGCTGGCGCCGCGGGAAAGCGAGATTCCCGCCGACATCGATGTCACGCGCATTGGCGCCGTCACGGCCCGGGAAATCCGCTGGAAGTGAGGGGATCGCCGCGCGGGGATTTCGTGCCTCGATCGCGGCGCCTCTCGCCGGATGCTCAAGGACCGGCGTGTCGCACGGCGGCATGAAGCGGGATAAAGTATCGTAGCCAGCCGCGCACGACAGAAAGCGCGACGGCCTTCCGAAGGGGATACATTTGCGCGCCTTGCTGAATCCGCTGCTCACGCTGCTCGCCGTGCTGGCCCTGCCCGCGGTGGTGCTGGTGCTCGCACTGTGGCTGGAAGACGCGACGCTTGATCTCGGTGCGGACCAGTTGGGGCTGCTCGCCTGGTTTCCGCTGCTGATTTTCGCCATCGGCATCGGAGCGGCCCTGCGCTTCAACCGCGTGCGCATTCTCGCCGGGCTCGTGAACCTGCTGGTCGCCTACGCCGTCCTCGCATGGCTTGCGCCGCCGCTCGACGGCTTCGAACGCGACACCCTGCTGGGCTTCGCGTTCCTGCTGCTGCCGCTCAACCAGCTTGCCTGCCACGTACTGCCCGAACACGCCGCGGTCGCCGGCATGCGGCTTTACCTGCTCGCGGCGCTCGCGCTCGAAGCGCTGCTGTTCGTGCTCGTCGCCGGCACCGGCTGGGAAAGCGCCACGCGCCTGCTGCACGCCGACGTGCTCGGTTTTGTCGCGCCGGCGGAAATCGGCGTCAGCGACGGCGGATTCTTCACCGCGGGCATTCTGCTCGCGCTGTCGTTCGCGCGCCTCTACACGCTGACCAGCACGCAGCGCGCGGCGATGTTCGTCGCCGGCTACTGCCTCGTGCTGCTGCTCGCGAACCACGATGCCGCCGGCACCCTGATCGCCTTCGCCGCGGCGGGCGCGCTGATACTTTCCATCGCGGGATTCCAGGAATCCTGGAACATTGCGTATCTCGACCAGCTCACCGAACTGCCCGGCCGGCGCGCGCTCGACGAGGCGCTGGCAAGACTGGAAGGCCGTTACACCGTCGCGATGCTGGACGTGGATCATTTCAAGAAATTCAACGACACCTACGGTCACGACGTCGGCGACCAGGTGTTGCGCATGGTCGCGGCGCAGATGCGCGATATCGGCGGCGGCGGCAAGGCGTACCGCTATGGCGGCGAGGAGTTCACGATTCTCTTTCCCGGCCGCGATGCCGATGAAGCGCTGCCTGTCGTGGACGCGCTGCGCGAAGCCATCGGCCGTGACACGTTTGAAATCCGCCGCCGCGACCGGCGCGCCGATGACAATGACAGGCCGAAGGCGTCGGCGCCGAAGCCGGTGGCGACCGGCATCCGCATCACCGTGAGCGCGGGCATCGCCGAACGCGACGATCGCACGCCGTCCGCCGACGTCATCAAGGCGGCGGACGAGGCGCTGTATGCGGCAAAGCGCGCGGGGAGGAACTGCGTGAAGAGCAGTCGAAAGTCGAAAGTCGAAGGTCGAAAATGAAAAACCGCGCTTCGCGCGGTTTTTTTTTCGCCTTTCGCCTTTCGCCTTTCGCCTTTCGCCTTTCGCCTTTCGCCTTTCGCCTTTCGCCTTTCGCCTTTCGCCTTTCGACCTTCGACCTTCGACCTTCGACCTTCGACCTTCGACCTCAGAACCGCCGCGTCAACTGCCTTCTCGCTTCCTTCAACGGCAGGCCGACAAGATTCTCGGCCGCCTTCGCCGTGAGCGTTCGCCGCGTGGCGGGATCGAGTGCCGCATGAAGGTATTCGAGGGTTTCACCGTCGGCGACGAGAATGAGCGCGTCGAAGTCGCCGCGCTTGCGCGCCGAACGCAGTTCGCGCGCCAGGCGATCGAGAAAATCGTCGGGATTGTGCGCAGGCATGGCGGCCGCGAGTCCGAGCTTTTCCATGCCGGCGGGCAGGCGCACCTCGCGGCCGTTGGTACCGCGGTTTTCATTGCTGCGCGAGAAACTGCGGATGTCCTGCCAGGCCGCGCCGCCCACCCGCGCGAAAATCCGCGCGCGCTGCAGGTCGGCCAGTACTGCCCACTCCGTTCTCATGCCTTGCGGTCCCGCCGTGCGTTCGCCGCTTCTGGGTGCGGCTCGTCGGACGGGGAGTCTACTCCTGCAGTTGGCCGTTGCAAGACGGTGAAACCTGCAGCAAAACCGCGCGTTATTGTCATGCGCCAGCTTTTCAATTGCCGCGGGTGACTTCCTGCTGCGCGGGAACGACGACATCGCCCGC
>DASVCH010000025.1:0-10757 GCA_036381715.1 Gammaproteobacteria bacterium
CTACGACAACCCGAAGTTCGTCGAGGACATGGTGCGCGATATCGCCGTGCGCCTGAACGAGGACGAACGTATCGCCGCGTACTCCGTGGAATCGGAGAACTTCGAGTCGATCCACAACCACTCCGCGTACGCGCTGGTCGAGAAAGACAAGGGCAATGGACAGGATTGACAGGATTTTTCGGAATTCACAGGACTGAGATCGACAAAAGGGGCCGCGATTGCGGCCCCTTTTCATTTTTACTCCAAAACCGCCTTTCGCCTTTCGCCTTTCGCCTTTCGCCTTTCGCCTTTCGCCTTTCGCCTTTCGCCTTTCGCCTTTCGACTTTCGACTTTCGACTTTTTCAGTGCGTTCCCGTTCTTCGCTCCGATCCCGGTTCGCGCGACAGCGCATGATCCAGCGCCTGCTCGACGTGCTCCAGCCACACAAACTCGAGTTCCTTGCGCGCGTTCTCGGGAATCTCCTCGAAATCCCGCCTGTTGCGCTCCGGCAGCATGACGGACTTGATGCCGGCGCGATGCGCGGCGAGCACTTTTTCCTTGATGCCGCCGACGGGCATCACGAGGCCGCGCAGGCTGATTTCACCGGTCATGGAAACATCGCTTCGAACGGTTCGGTTGGTGAACAGTGACGCGAGCGCGGTGTACATCGCCACGCCCGCGCTCGGTCCGTCCTTCGGGATCGCGCCCGCCGGCACATGCACGTGGATGTCGTTGTTCTCGAATTCCTTCAGGTCGATCTTGAGCGCGGGCGCGCGGTTCTTCAGCAGCGTCAGCGCCGCCTGCGCGGATTCCTTCATGACCTCGCCAAGCTGGCCGGTGAGAATGAGATTGCCCTTGCCGGGCGAACGGTTCGCCTCGATGAAAAGAATGTCGCCGCCGACCGGCGTCCACGCCATGCCGGTGGCAACGCCGGGCACGGAGGTGCGCATCGCGACCTCGTCCTCGTAGCGCGCCGGACCAAGCACCTTCGTAACGCGCTCCGGGTCGATGACGACCTTCTCCGCCTTGCCTTCGGCGATTTCCACGGCGGCGTTGCGCACGACCGCGCCGACCTGGCGTTCGAGGTTGCGCACGCCCGCTTCGCGCGTGTAGTCGCTCACGATCGCGTCCAGCGCCGCCTCGGTGACTTCGCACTGCGCGGCCGAAAGCCCGGCCGCTTCGAGCTGGCGATTCATCAGGTAGCGCTTTGCAATCTCGACTTTCTCATCGTGCGTGTAGCCGGGCAGTTCGATGATTTCCATGCGATCGCGCAAGGGCCCGGGGATGTCGTACAGCGCGTTCGCCGTGCCGATGAACATCACCTGGCTGAGATCGAACGGCACGCCAAGATAGGTGTCGCGGAACGTGGAGTTCTGCGCGGGATCGAGCACTTCGAGCAGCGCCGCGCTCGGATCGCCGTGAAAGCCGTGACCGAGCTTGTCCATTTCGTCCAGCATGAAGACCGGGTTTTTCGTGCCCGCCTTTCGCAGGTGCTGAATGATGATGCCCGGCATCGCGCCAACGTAGGTGCGCCGGTGACCGCGGATCTCGGCCTCGTCGTGCAGCCCGCCCAGTGACGCGCGCACGAACTCGCGTCCCGTCGCGCGCGCGATGCTCTGGCCGAGCGAGGTCTTGCCGACGCCGGGCGGGCCGGTGAAACAGAGAATCGGGCTGCGGCCTTTCGGGTTCAGCTTGCGGACGGCGAGGTGTTCGAGAATGCGCTTCTTGATCTTCTCCAGCCCGAAGTGGTCCTCGTCGAGCACCTTGCGCGCGTGCTCGATGTCGATGCTGTAATCGCTGGCCTTCGACCACGGCAATTCGGAGAGCCATTCCAGGTAGGTGCGCGTCATCGAGTATTCGGGGGACGCCGGCGGGACGTGTTCCAGGCGCTTCAACTCCTTGCGCGCGTGTTCTTCCGTTTCCTCCGGCATGCCGGCCTTTGCGATCGCCTCGCGAAGTTCCTGCACGTCCTCGACTTCATCGCCGCCTTCGCCCAGTTCCTGCTGGATGGACTTCAGCTGTTCGCGCAACAGCGCCTCGCGCTGCCGCAAGCTCAACGACTCGCGCGTGCGCTGCGAAATCCTGTCCTTCAGCTGCAGCACTTCCAGGCGGTAGTCCAGCAGCGCCTGCACCCGGTCCATCCGCGGCACGAGATCGACGGTCTCGAGGATTTCCTGTTTTTCCTCGGGCTTGAGGTCGAGGTAGAACGCGATCGAATCCGCGAGCAGCGAGGCCGAATCGATCTGGTCGATGCCGGCCTTCAGCTCGTCGGGAACCTGCGGCAGCAGTTCCAGCGCTTCGTGCGCGCGCTGGCGGAGGTTGAGCATGCGCGCTTCGATTTCCTTGCCGCCTTCCTCGGGTTCGCGCGCCGCCTCGAAGCGCGCGAGCAGGAAGGGATGGCCGTCGATGAAATCGACGAGGCGGATGCGCTGCCCGCCCTGCGCGATCAGGTGATGCCGGCCGTCACCCGTCGTGACGAACCGCAGCACGCTGGCCTGCGTCGCAACGCGGTGCAGATCGTCGGGCCCCGGGTTTTCCTCGCCCGGATCCTTCTGCATGACGACCGCGAGCGCGCGGTCGGTTTTCACCGCTTCCTGCACGGCGGCGACGGAGCGCTTCCGGCCCACCGTCAGCGGCATCACCATGCCCGGGTACAGCACGGTGTCCTTGACCGGCAGGACGATGATGACGTCCTCCGGCAATGACGGCTTTCGCGCGGTTTCCCTCGTTGTGTCGGTTTCGTTCATCGTGATGTCTTGCGCAGCTTGAGATAGAGGCAGCCGTCGGCGAGTTTCTGCCCTTCCAGTTCGTAAACGTGCGACGGCAGTTCGAGCCGCCGGTGAAAGCGGCCGTACGGCAACTCCAGGCGATGAATCGCGCCGTGCTGCGCTTCAAGCGGCAGGGGGCGCACGCCGTGGACGTCCAGCCAGTTCGCGCGCAGGGCGACCTGCACGCCCTTCGCGTCAACGCCGGGAAGCGCGATGACCGCCCAGACGTGCTCTTCGGTTTCGTAGATGTCGGCCGGCGGCTGCCAGGCGCGCAGCTTGCGCGCGCCCGGTTCGAAGAATCCGCGCTGCATGCGCTCGGCGCGCTCCAGCATTTCCAGCGCCCGCGACCACATGCGGTCTTCCAGCCGGCTCCGACTCATCGTGTTCGTGTTCCTGCATGACGGTTACGCCAGAAGTGGGGACGATGTTTTCGTCTTGCAATCCCTTCGCGTCATATTCCGGTGGGCCAGGTTTCCGGCAGGTCGCCGCGCGTCCAGGTTCCGCCGATGTCGAGCGGCTCGAGCGCCGCGGTTTCATCGAGATGGAACACGGCATCGAACTGATCCGCGAGCGAGACGTGAAAATAATGGCTCTGCCGTTCCGTCTCCGGCCGGTAGATGACGCCGATCGCCCGTTCGAGCGCGCGATCCGGCAGGGCGTGCACGCCATGCACCGGCAGGAAGAACCGCTCCATCCCGGTATTTTCGAAGAGATCTTCGATGCTGCCGTCGAGCGCCGGCTGAACGCGGCGATGCTCGGCGGGCGCATCCCAGTCCCGCGCGGCGGTGACGTAACCCGAGTGGGTGGTGAACCCGATCAGCAGGCAGTCGTCGGGAGCGCGTTCGCGCACGAGCTGGCCGAGGTTCAGTTCGCCGTAGCGCGACACCTGCGTCGCGCGCGCATCGCCCAGGTGCGAGTTGTGCGCCCATACCGCGATCCTTGCCCGCCGGCCGCGCTGTTCCGACAGGTGGCGGTGCAGCTCGAACAGCGTCTCCGCCATGTGCCGGTCGCGCAGGTTCCAGGTGCTGACGCGCGTGCCGAACATGTTCCGATAGTATTCCTCGGCGTTCTTCACCACGCGTGCGTTCATCTCGGCGAAGAACTGTTCGTCTTCCGCATGCACGCCGTCCGCTTCGAGCCGCCGTGCACGTGATCGCAACAGGTCGGCGAGTTGCGCGGTGGCGTCGTCGCGGCAGGATTGCGTGACGCCCATGGCAACCGAATAGCCGTAACGTTGGGGGTCGCCGCCGTGATCCAGGCAGCCGTAACGCTCGCGTGCACGGCCGGCCGCATCCGGGTCGACCGATTCAAGGTACGCGATGACCGCGGCTGCCGATTCATGCAGGCTGTAGAGATCCAGGCCGTACATTCCCGCCTGATCGCGCGCGTCACGAGCTTCGTTATGCGCGCGCAGCCACTCGACGAAGCGCTCGACTTCGCGGTTGCGCCACATCCAGCGCGGAAAGCGCCTGAAGTCGCCCAGCGATTCGCGTGCGGAAATGTCGTCCGACAGGCCGCGCACGAAACGGTTGACGCGATAGACGTTCGGCCAGTCGCCTTCGACGACCACCGCGTCGAAACCGGACTCTTCGATCAGGCGGCGCGTGATCGCCGCACGCATGGCATAGAACTCGTGCGTGCCGTGGCTGGCCTCGCCCAGCAGCACGAACGATTTGCCGCGCGTCATCGAAAGCAGTGCATCGTAATCGCGGTCGTTGCCCTGCAATGAAAAGGCGTGGTCGCGAATATCCGCAACCGGCGTTTTCAGCCCGGCCCTGCTCATGCGTTCTCTCCCAGCCACCGCCCGAACCAGTCCGCCGCCAGCCGTTCGACTTCCTCGAGCTTGCCCGGCTCTTCGAACAGGTGCGACGCACCCGGAACGATGACGGTGCGGTGTTGCACGTCCAGCCGGGTCGCGGCTTTCCGGTTCAGGTTGATGACGTCCGCGTCCGCGCCGCCGACGATCAGCAGCACCGGCGCGCGCACCTTGTCCAGCGCGTCGCCCGCGAGATCGGGACGACCGCCGCGGCTGACCACGGCACGAACCGCATCCGGCCTTTCCGCGGCGGCAATCAATGCCGCCGCCGCGCCCGTGCTCGCGCCGAAGAATCCGATGGGCAGGTCGCGAAGGTTCGCATCGCCGCGCACATGGTCGACGGCGTGCACCAGCCGCCCGGCGAGCAGCGGAATGTCGAAGCGGAATTGCCGGGTGAACTGGTCGGTCTCGTGCTCTTCGGCGCTCAGCAGGTCGAGCAAAAGGGTGGCGAAGCCGCTTGCATTCAGGCCGTCCGCGACCTGGCGGTTGCGCGAACTGAACCTGCTGCTGCCGCTGCCGTGCGCGAACAGCACGATTCCCCGCGCCTGCGCCGGGAGCGCAAGAAACGCCGGCAGGCGAAGGGTGTCCGCCGTGACCTGCACTTCTTCCCGTGCGATCTCATTCGCCGTCGCGGTTCGCATGCGCCTCCCGCATCAGCCGGGTGACTTCCTCATCGGTCGTCTGGTCGAAATTGCGATACCACTGGCCTACGGCGTAAAACGGTGTCGGCTGCAGCAGGGCGATGAAGCGATCGGCTTCGCGCAAGGTGGAATCCTGCACGTGCGGCGGCGCCACCGGGACGGCGACGACGATTTCCTGCGGCCCGTACTGGCGCAATGCCTGCACGGCGGCGCGCATCGTCGCGCCCGTGGCAAAACCATCATCGACGACAATGACGGTACGGCCCGAGACGTCCGGAAACGGGCGTTCGCCGCGATACGCGCGTTCGCGCCGTTCCAGTTCGACGCGCTCGCGTTCGATGGCGGCCTGCATCTGCGCGTCTGTCACGTCCGTCTGCTCGACCACCTGCGGGTTCACGACATAAGCGCCGCCGCTTGCGATCGCGCCCATGGCGAGTTCCGGCTGCGCGGGCAGGCCGAGCTTGCGCACCACCATCACGTCCAGCGGAGCGCCAAGCGCGCCCGCCACAACCGCAGCCACCGGCACCCCGCCACGCGGCAACCCGAACACCAGCACGTCGCCGCGTCCCGCGAACTCGCCCAGCCGCTGCGCGAGACGGCGGCCGGCATCGTATCGGTCGGCAAAACGAAACCCCGAATGCGAGACGGAATCTTCCATCATGCTTGCACTCGCGCTGCCCGGATGACACTGAGCTATGGACCGCGCGAACCCGCATCAAGACCCGCAGCCCCGCGACCGGTAAAATCCGTCCCATCGAAACAGGGGAAAGGAACACTCATGGGACGCTGGCGCCCCGCCCCGGCGAAATCCTCGCCTTACATCACGCGCGAAGGCTTTGAGCGCCTGCAGCACGAGCTGTCGGATCTGTGGCTGCAACGGCGTGACGTCGTCGCCGCGCTGTCGGCGGCCGCCGCGGAGGGCGACCGCTCCGAGAACGCGGAGTACATCTACCGCAAGAAACAGCTCCGCGAAATGGACCGGCGCATCCGCTACCTGCAAAAGCGGCTGCCGGAACTGAACGTCGTGCGCGAAGCGCCGGGGGACACATCACGCGTTTTCTTCGGCGCGCACGTGACGCTGGAAGACAGCGAAGGCGGGGAAAAGCGTTTTCGCATCGTCGGCGCGGATGAAATCGATACCGGCAAGGGCTGGATCAGCATCGATTCGCCCATGGCGCGGGCGCTGCTGAAGAAAGGCGTCGATGACGAAGTTCGCGTGCCGACGCCGGAAGGTGAGAGGGAATATCTTGTGATCGATGTGGCTTATTGAGTGGAAGGTCGAAGGTCGAAAGTCAAAAGTCGAAGGTAAAAGCATAAAGCCGGCTTCGCCGGCTTTATCTTTCGACTTTCGACTTTCGACTTTCGACTTTCGACTTTCGCCTTTCGCCTTTCGACCTTCGCCTGACTACCACCGCTCTTCCTCGTCGTCCCCGTGCAACGGCACTTCATCCGTGTCTTCCAGCGCTTCCGGCGGCGGCGTCTGGCGGTACTTCCACAGGTCGCCGATGACCGGATCGTCTTCCTCTTCCTCCTGCCTTTCCCAGGAATACACCTTGCGCGGCGGCGCGGCGTCGAGCCGGAACAGGAGGAATGCGAGCAGCGCGCCGGGTATCGCGCCGAACAGGTGCGCCTCCCAGGAAACGTCCGCCTCGCGCGGGAAGATCGTCAGCACCATGCCGCCGTAAAGAAAGAACGCCGCCATGGAAACCGCCATCGCACGCGGATCGCGGCGCAGGATGCCGATGATGAACAGGAAGAACATCAGGCCGTGCGCCAGCCCGCTCGCGCCGGCATGAACGCTGTCCGGCCGGCCGAAAAGCCAGACACCGACGCCCGAGCCGATCCACACCAGCGGAATCACCCAGCGCGCGGCGCGCGGATAGCTGTAAAGCAGCAGCGTGCCGAGGACGACGATCGGCGGCGTGTTGGCGACGATATGTTCCCAGTCGCCGTGAATCAACGGCGCGGCGATGATGCCGATGAGCCCCACGGCTTCGCCGGGGCGAATGCCCAGTCCCCAGAAATTCCAGCCGAACAGGCCGGCGAGAAAATGCAGCCACCACAACAGCAGGGTGAAACCGAGCACGGGCAGGAATGCGCGCCGCAGCCGGCCGTGCTCGGGCGCTTCGCTCACGCTTGCGGTGCGCGCGATATGCAGAGGCGGCCTGTTTTTTATCTGCGTGGCCGGCGGCCTGTCTTTTATCTGCGTGGCCGGCGGCCACGACGGCAACGGCCGGCGGCCTGCATGATCACGCCGTGAATTGTCGGAGTCGTTCGGCATGGCGGCGATTCTCTCGCGCCGGGCCGCATCGCCACAAGTTCAGGCGCGGGCGACGTTGGTGTCGTTCGGCGAGTGGTAGTACTCGCTGGCTTCGGCGAACTCGCGGATCAGCCGCTTGAGCTCCTGCATGCGAAGTTCCGCCGTCTGCACGCTCTGGCAGTCTTCGCACTGCAGATCGCCGCAGGGCGCGTTCGCATACAGCCACCAGTGAACGGCGCCGGAAAGGATGCCGTCGGCAATGTCCCAGGGATCCGCATCCGGATCTTCCGCCACCAGCTGGTTGGCGATTTCCACGACCTGTTTCGCGGCGTCGTCGTAAACGGGATCGCGGCCGTCGAGCGTTGGTTCTTCCAGGTCGAAATTCATGCGAACCTCTTTTGTGTCGGCATTATGGAAAGGCGGCGAATTATAAGGTAGCTGGTGAAAATCTCATCATCAATTGCGCGAAACGTGCGCCGGATCGCAGGGGAAAATCCTGGAAACGCGCAGGACACGAGCCGATGGAGCGAAAACACCTGCCGCGCCGTTCAGGTTTCCGCCGCGCGCACGCGGTTGCGCCCGTCATGCTTCGCCGCGTACAGCGCCCTGTCCGCGCGGCGCAACAGCGATTCGATGTCCTCATCGTAAACGTATTCCGCAATCCCCGCGGACAAGGTGCACGATGGCGACGCGGCTTCCCGCCCGCTCGAACGCGCTTCCTGGCATTTGCGCAGGCGTTCCGCGCAGGCGCGCGCGCCTTCGATATCCGCGCCGGGCAGCAGCAGGATGAACTCCTCGCCGCCGTAACGGCCGAATGCCGGATCGCTGCGCGCGAAAAAATCCATCCCGCGCAACGCCTGTGACATCGCGGCGGAAAATTCCGCCAGCACGCGATCGCCGGTCAGGTGACCGTATTCGTCGTTGACCGCCTTGAAGTGATCCAGATCGACGATGCACACGGAAAACGGCTCGTGCGTGCGGTCGGCGCGCGCCTTCAGCTTGCGCAACGCGTCCATGATGACGCGGCGGTTGTAGAGCCCCGTAAGGTCGTCGCGGTCGGCGAGTTCGCGCATCTGCACCAGCACTTTTTCCAGTTCCTCGTTGCGCGCCTGCAGCCGGTAGCGCAGGTCGCTCACGTAGCTGCCGAACATGGCCGTCCACAACAGCACGCCGCCGAGCACCACGACCGAAACGATGTAATACCCGTCGCTGAAATAATTCATGCCGCGCGCGCTTTCGAGCAGGACCAGCACGGCATAGCCGGCAAATGCCGCCAGGCCGGTAAGCATGAAGCGGCGCTTGTCGAGCGCGAAAATGCCGAACAGCAGCGTCACCATGTAGACCGTCAGCATGACGCCGCGGATTTCGCGTGACACCGCGATCAGCAGCAGCGCCCATCCCAGCGCGACGACGATCTGCGGCACGGTCAGCGAGGGGTCGCGGAACCGCAGGTTGCCGCCGCTGCGAATGAGCACATAGAAGATGAGTTGAGTGAGGAAAATGCCCGCGCCGCTCAGCACCAGGACGGCGCCCGGCGCCTCGATCAGGCCCGCTTCCCAGCACGCGATCGCGATCAGGTACCACATGAGGTAGGACGCGAACGACATGAAGAAGCGGCGCAGCCTCAGGCGCTGGCGGCGCTCGACGCTTCCCCCGGCAATCCATCGAAGCAGGAAATTCCGCACGGTTTCCCCCCGTGGCTTCCTTTCGACATAAGATAGCCCAGTTGCGGACTGCCGGAGGAATGCTGCGAACCGGCATTCCGACCGGCGGCAGGAAATCCGCGGCAAGGCGCTTTCCGTCCTGCCGGAATCCGTATCTGACGCGAAAAATCCAGCCTGTTACCATTGCGCCCTCCAGCAGATCCCAGCAACGGTATTGTCATGAGCCAGCAGAATCCCGCCGCCGACGCCCGCATGGACGCCGAAAACCTTTACCGCGAAGAAAGCATCACCGACCGCCGGGTCGGTTCGATCCGCGTGCTGACGCCCGTGACGCCGGAGGGCGAGGACGACGCCAGCCGTACGCGCATCTACATCGGCCAGGCCAGCGTTTATACGCCGGCCGGCGCACTGCCGCTGAACTTCGAACTGGAAGCGGCGTCGCTCGCCGAAGCCATCGAAAAATTCCCCGAAGCCGCCAACAAGGCCGTCGAGGAAACCATGCGGCAGTTGCAGGAAATGCGCCGGGAAGCGGCGTCCTCGCTGGTCGTGCCGGGCGGCGCGGGCGCAGGCGGCAAGGGCGGCATCCAGATGCCCTGAATCGGGGCCGCGCGCAGGCGCGGGGGAATTTACCGTAAAGACCGGAGCGTGCGCGGATCGCCGCGCCTTTTAGTCTGCATGCATGCCTTTGCGGACATTCACGATGGCGGGCCGCGCGATGAAGCGCTCGCGACAGTTCACGATTCTCCTCTTCGCCACGGCGATGCCGCTGCTCGGCGGCTGTGCCGCGACCGTTGTACCGCCCGCGGACCCGGCCGATCCCCGGCCCGCGTTCATTCTCGATCATGGGCGTCACGCGACCCTGGTGGTGGTGGACAGCAGCGGGCGTCCTGTCCGTTACGCCTTCGCGGAGACGAACACCGATCCCGGCAGCGACTTCGGCTTCTTCCGCGGGCTCGGCGCCTTGCTGGTTCCGGATTCGGGCATGCTCGGGCGCCGCGTGCTCCCGGGGTCGCCCACCGCGCAAAACATTCTCGCCACCGTCGGAATGACCGTGGAAAACCTTTACTGCATCGCGGTCTCCGGCGAACGCGCGAACCGCCTGCAACGCGTCCTGAATCTCGTCTTCGAAAAAAACCTCGCCACGGCGACGCACGATCCGGACTGGAACCTGGAGTTTGTCGAACATCCCGAGGATTACTGGTTCGGCGACGACCCGAACCAGGCCGTCGAAAACTGGCTGATCGAACTGGACTGCGACGTCAGCGGCATCACGTCGTTCGGGGACTGGAAGATCGAGCGGCCGGCAGGCGAGTTGCCGGCGGTCTGCGCGGAGGGAAGTCGAAAGTCGAAGGTCGAAAGTCGAAAGTGAAAAGCCGCGCGTCGCGCGGCTTTCAACGTCCGTCCCGCGAAGAACGTGCAGGAGCGCCCTCAATTATTAAACAATCGGCCGCGCGAAGTCCCGCTTCCGGGAGGAGCGGCCTCCTACGAGATCCAGCGTGTTTTGAGCCGCGTCTTTCGTCTTTCGTCTTTCGTCTTTCGTCTTTCGTCTTTCGTCTTTCGTCTTTCGTCTTTCGTCTTTCGTCTTTCGTCTTTCGTCTTTCGTCTTTCGTCTTTCGTCTTTCGTCTTTC
>DASVCH010000026.1:0-4953 GCA_036381715.1 Gammaproteobacteria bacterium
TCGAAGGTCGAAGGTCGAAGGTCGAAGGTCGTAGGGCGAAGGGCGAAGGGCGAAGGGCGAAGGGCGAAGGGCGAAGGGCGAAGGGCGAAAAAGCCGCGCGAAGCGCGGCTTTTCACTTTCGACTTTCGACCTTCGACTTTCGACTCTCCCCCGCCACCCATTCCACTTCCGTTTCGACGGTTCCGTCGTCGTTCAGACGCAGCCACCGGTATGCCGGCGGTTCGTCCGTTTCGCTGAAGTCCTCGCTGCCCGATTCGAACTGCCGCCCCGTCGACGGCGTGCCGAGGTAGCGCACGCCGTTTTCGGTGCTGTCCCATTCCTGGTGCGCGTGCCCGAACAGGCACACCGTCACGCCGAGCCCGGCAATGTGCTTGCGAAAATCCGCCGCGTCCCGCAGGCCGAGATCTTCCAGCCAGCGGCTGCCGAGCGACAGCGGGTGGTGATGCAGGCAGACCAGCAGATTCCTGTCGCCGCGCGTGGCGGCGGCGTTTTCCAGCAGGCGCCACACGCTGTCAGCGAGCGCGCCATGCACGGCGCGCGGCACCTGCGAATCCAGTCCGACGATGCGCCAGTGCGCGAAATCGACAACGACGTCCGCAGCCATCGGCACCGTGTCGAATGCCGCGCGCAGCCGCGACTTGTCATCATGGTTGCCGGGAATTGCGACGACAGGCGTTTCCCAGCGCGCCGCGATGCCCGCCAGCCGCGCGTAGGTATTGTCATATTCGTCGTTGGCAAGATCGCCGGTCAGCAGCACGGCGTCGGCCGGCCAGTGATGCCGCTGCGCGTGATAGAGTGCCTCGTCGAAGCCGCGCTGTGTCACGACGCCGCGCACTTCGCCTGCGCTGTCGTCGCGCAGGTGCAGATCGGTGAACTGCAGAACCTTCGGCATCGCGTCGCTCCCCGCCAGTCATTGTGGAGAATGTCATGTCGCGCCAAACGCTGAACCTGACGCCTGCATTGTACGAGTATCTGCAAACCGTTTCGCTGCGGGAAGACCCGATCCTTGCGCGGCTGCGCGAGGAAACCGGGAAGATGGCGCAGGCGAACATGCAGATCGCGCCCGAACAGGGACAGTTCATGGCCTTGCTGGCGAAGATGCTTGGCGCGCGGCGCTGCATCGAGGTCGGCACCTTTACCGGCTACAGCGCGCTGTGCGTCGCTCGCGCACTGCCCGGGGAAGGCGGGATTGTCGCCTGCGATGTCAGCGTGGAATGGACGGATATCGCGCGCCGGTACTGGCAGGCCGCAGGCGTCGCGGAGAAGATCGATCTTCGCCTCGGTCCAGCGGCGGAAACGCTGGCGATGCTGCTCAAGGACGGCAACAGGGCGGTTTTCGATTTCGCCTTCATCGATGCCGACAAGACCGGCTATCGCGACTACTACGAATTGTGCCTTGAACTGCTGCGTCCGGGCGGCGTGATCGCGATCGACAACACCTTGTGGGGCGGCGCGGTCGCGGATCCGGAAAGGAACGACGAGGACACGCGCGCCTTGCGTGCGCTGAACGAATTCCTGCATCGCGATGCGCGCGTCGATCTCAGCCTGGTGCCGATCGGCGACGGGTTGACGCTTGCACGGAAGAAATAGGAAGAATGGACAGGGTTCACAGGATTTTTCAGCTGTGAATCGCTTTTCAAATCCTGTTGATCCTGTCCATGCTCTTGTCCTTTAAAAGCCCGCTCTCACTCCCACCGTGAAATTCCTTCCCGGCAGCGGCGCGAGGTCCTTCAGGAATGACGAATGCCGGCGCGCCTCTTCGTCAAGCAGGTTGGACGCGCGCACGAACACGTTCCAGTCCGCGTGCGGCGTGAAGATGCGCCAGCTCACCGAGGCGTCCAGCATGACGTAGCCTTCGGTCGGCAATTCGTTTGCCGCGACCTTGTCCTGTTCGTCGTACCGGATGGCTTCGACGCCCGCCGTCCATTTCGCCGTCGTGTAGTCCAGTCCCGCGCCGAATCGAAGCGGTGGAATTCGCGGCAGGTTGCCGCCGCCGTCGAGCGTGCCGCGGGTGTAGTCGCTGAACAGACGAAGATCCAGCGAATCACCGCTTTCTTCGAGCAACGGCAGCACGACTTCCGCTTCGTAACCTTTCAGCACGGCATCGGCCTGCGTGTAGACCGCGACCGGCAGCCCGTCGATTTCCGCGCCCGTATTGTCGAGGTAAATGAAATCGTCGACGCGGTTGTAGTAGAGATTCAGCGTCCAGTTCACGCCGTCTCCCGCTTTTCGCCAGGTGAGGTCGATGTTGTTCGCCGTTTCGGTATCGAGCGCGGGATCGCCGATCTCGTATTGCAGTGTCGCGAGATGCGGCCCCTCCGAGTAGCGCTCCTCGATGTCCGGCATGCGCTGCGCGCGCGTGAAATTGACGCCCACGGATTGCGCGTTGCCCAGCTTGCGGACGATGCCCGCCGAAGCGCTGAACGCGGTGTCGGACTGGCCCGCGAAACCCTGCGGGTCCTGTTCCTGCGTTTCAACGCGTCCGCCGGCTTCCACGCGCCATTGGTCGAATTCGCGTTCTTCGACGAGAAACACGCCGATGGACCGGGCGTCCGTCGGCGGCACGTAGGCCTCCTCGCCGACGGCGGCGAAATCGCGGCCGCGCAGTTGCACGCCAAAGGCGCCGCGCCATTCGGCAAGGGGTGCGTGCGTCATTTCAAGACGCGCGTCGTAGGCGTCATTGACGAACGTCGTTGCGACAGCGCCATGCTCGATTTCCCGGTGTTCGTAGTCGTTGTAACCGGCGCGGAACTTCAGCGATTCGATGCCGCTGAACGGATTGTCGATACGGCCCTTGATGTCGTAACGCAACTGTTCCAGGTCGATGCGTACGCCTTCTTCGTGTGCAGGTTCCGGCGCGCCTTCTTCTTCCTCATGCGCATGGCCCGGCACGCCGTAATTCGATTCGTACGTGCTCACGGACATCCCGAAGAAGCCGCTCTCGCCGAACCAGGAGCCGCCCAACGCGCCGCCGCGCGTTTCGACGTCGCTGTTCGCCAGCGGTTCAAGGTGCGCTGCCTCTTCTTCGGCGTGACCTTCGGCTTCATGCAGTATTTCGCTTTCGGCCGGCACCGGTATCTCGACTTCGTCGCTGTTGCGCGTGAAGGCGTCGGCATGCCAGGCAAGCCTTTCGCCGCCGCCGTCGAAACGCGCGACGAAACTCCGCTGGTCCGCGGCGGTGTCACCGCGCAATTCCAGTGCGCCCGAAAACGGCGTGTAGGGCGATTCTTCGGGAATGCGGCTGTCGGTCATGTTGATGACGCCGCCGAAGGCGCCGTTGCCGTACAGCAGCGTCGCCGCGCCTTTCACGATTTCGACGCTGTCGATCAGCAGCGGTTCGATGGCGACGGCGTGGTCCGGGCTCAGGCTCGAAACGTCCATGGAGCCGATGCCGTCCTGCTGCACGCGAACGCGGTTGCCGGTCAGTCCGCGAATCACGGGCCGGCCGGACGCGGGGCCGAAGTAGGTCGAGGTGACGCCGAGCTGCGACGACAGCGTCGCGCCGATGGAAGCCTCCGCCAGCAGCTTGAGTTCGTCGCCGCCGATGATCTCGACCGGTTGTGCCAGTTCGAGCGCCGAGCGTCCGAACGCGCTTGCGGATACCTCGATGGCGTCAAGCTCCGCGGCCAGCACGACGTCGATGCTGACGACGCCGTCCCGGGCGATGCTGACATGGCGTGTTTCCATGTCCTCGCCGGCCTCGATCCGCAAGGTGTATTCGCCTGCCGGCAGGTCCTCGAAATGAAAATGACCGCGAACGTCGCTGGTCGCGATCCTGCCGGCATCGAGCAGGCGCACGGTGGCGCCGGCTTCCGGCAGGCCGCTTGCCTGGATGACGCGGCCTTCCAGGTCGCCGGCGAGAACCGCCGCCGGAAGGGGGATCGCCGCGCAGGCGGCGCACAACCGAAAAATTCTGGAGCGCATGGTTGATCCTTTCGTCCAAATCCAAAAGTTGCCGCCACCGAAGTGCGGCGAAGAAAACAGCAATGGAATCGCGCGGTACGCGTCAGACGAGAGGTGGTGCGCGGGGCTGGAAGTGACGAACGGCGGCGACGGGGATGCAGATCGCGTTCTCGGCGCTCGGCGCGGCATGCCGCGTGCAGTCCAGCGCCTGAACGAAGTTGGCGACGGGCGCGCTCTGCTGTCGCTCGAACTGGTGGAGAACCTGGCAACCGTCCTTTACGGCGTGATCGACTTCACCAAAGGCATGCGCGGTGACCAGCGCATTGGACAGCAGCAGCAACGCCGCGATGAGCAGCGAGAGCCGTCTGTGCCGGTTTGTCCGTGATGCCGTCATGTTCGAATCGTCACGCCTTGCAGGGCAACGCAGGTTTGAGCGCGGATGTTGCAGGAAGTTCCGGTGGTTTTCAAAGACCGGCGCCGAGCGCGCGGCCGTACGTGAAAATCACCGGCGCCTGGCAGAGCAGGATGACGGCGTCATGGACGGGCAGGGCAAGTTTGCGCTGCGGCAGGCGGCGCGCGATTGCGTTGCCGAGAAAATGCCCGCCGAACCCGAAGCCTGACAGCGCGAGCCATGCCGCCATGTCCGGCGCGTAAGCCGGCGCTTCGACCTGCATCGCCGCCGCGAGCGGCGTGAACAGCAACGCGGTCAGCGCCATGCCCTGCAAGGGCAGCACCAGGGCGGAGAAGCGGCCCGCCACCGGCAGCAGGGAAAACAGCAGCGGCAACACGAACAGCGCGTTCATCGCGCGGCCGAACCAGTCGAAGTCCAGCAGGGCCGTCAGCGGCGGCCCGGAATCCAGGCCGTAAAGCGAAGGATAGGCCGCGAGCACGAATCCGATCAGCGCAGGAATGCGCAGCGCCGGCAGGTAAACGTGATCGGCGAGCCAGATGTCGATGCGCGAGTCGCGCAGCCGGTCGATCAGCAGTACCTCGCCGGCGAGGCCGGCGGCGGCAAGAACCAGGAATGCGAGCAGGCCTTCAAGCATGCAG
>DASVCH010000027.1:0-12627 GCA_036381715.1 Gammaproteobacteria bacterium
GCAACTGCAAAACGAGCGCCTGGAATGTCTTCGGCGGATTCATGCTTGTCGTTGATTTCTTTATAGAAAGAGGCGCGGAGTATAGCGTTTTTGCGCGGTAATCGCTCCACGGTCGTGAAGGCGCACCGAAACGGTGCGTCATGCACCGATGAGGTGCGAAGCTGGGCGCTACACCTTGGTGCATGGCCCCCGATCACGGCGCGTCCGGAATGGCACGCTGATTGCATTCCTTGAGTACAGCATTTCATCACCTTGCCAACCGGAGGCCGCCCGATGTCGTCTGATCTTTCACCTGCCGCAGTGCTCAAGCTCATCCAGGAAAAGGAAATCCGTTTCGTCGATTTCCGCTTCACCGACACCAGGGGCAAGGAACAGCACGTCACCGTGCCCGCGCATACCGTCGACGAGGCCCTGTTCGAGGACGGCAAGATGTTCGATGGCTCGTCCATTTCCGGCTGGAAGGGCATCAACGAGTCCGACATGATCCTGATGCCGGACGCGTCCACCGCCGTCGTCGATCCCTTCTTCGAGGAGCCGACGCTGAACCTGCGCTGCGACGTGGTCGAGCCGAACACCATGCAGGGCTACGAGCGCGACCCGCGTTCCGTCGCGCGCCGCGCCGAGGCCTACCTGAAATCCACCGGGATCGCCGACACCGCCTACTTCGGCCCCGAAAACGAATTTTTCGTGTTCGACGACATCCGCTGGGGCACGGAAATGTCCGGCTCCTTCTACAAGATCGACTCCCAGGAAGCGGGCTGGAATTCCGAGCGCGTCTATCCCGACGGCAACTTCGGCCATCGCCCGGGCGTGAAGGGCGGCTATTTCCCCGTGCCGCCGGTGGACTCCCTGCACGACCTGCGCAGCACGATGTGCCTCGTGCTCGAGGAAATGGGCATGACCGTCGAAGTGCACCACCACGAAGTCGCGACCGCGGGCCAGTGCGAAATCGGCGTCGGCTTCGGTCACCTGGTGCGGAAGGCCGACGAAGTGCAGATGCTGAAATACGTGGTGCAGAACGTCGCGCACGGTTACGGCAAGACCGCGACCTTCATGCCCAAGCCCATCGTCGGCGACAACGGCTCCGGCATGCACGTGCACATGTCGCTGGCGAAGGACGGCAGGAACCTGTTCACGGGCGACGGTTACGGCGGGCTTTCCGAGACGGCGCTGTACTACATCGGCGGCGTGATCCGGCACGCGAAGGCATTGAACGCCTTCACCAATCCGTCGACCAACAGCTACAAGCGCCTGGTGCCGGGCTTCGAGGCGCCGGTTAAACTCGCGTATTCCTCGCGCAACCGCTCGGCGTCGATCCGCATTCCGTTCATTTCCAACCCGAAGGCGCGCCGCATCGAAGTGCGCTTCCCGGATTCCACCGCGAACCCGTACCTCGCGTTCTCGGCGCTGATGATGGCGGGCCTCGACGGCATCCAGAACCGCATCCACCCGGGCGAGGCGCTCGACAAGAACCTCTACGACCTGCCGCCGGAAGAATCGAAGAACGTGCCGGAAGTCAGCTACTCGCTCGAAGGCGCGCTGCGCGAGCTCGATGCCGACCGCGATTTCCTGAAACTGGGCGGCGTGTTCACCGACGACATGCTGGACGCCTACATCGAGCTCAAGATGGCCGAAGTGCAGCGCCTGCGCATGACCACGCATCCGGTCGAGTTCGACATGTATTACAGCCTCTGAAAAACGCGCAGGCTGGCGAGCGAGAGCCCGCCAGCCTGCACGATCTGCCGGCTTGGAAGCCGGGCCGCGTTGCGGCTATGCTGGATTCATGACGAGAAACGCATTTTTCATCGCGCTTGCCCTGCTGGTTCCGCCGGCGATCGCGGGCACCTACAAGTGGGTCGACAAGGACGGCACCGTCCATTACTCGGACACGCCGGTCAAAGGCGCCGAGGAAGTCGACCTGCCCGAGCCGATGATGTTCGACGCGCCGGAAGTCGAGCCGCCCGCGATGACGGCGGAAACGGAGGCCCGGGAAGAACCGTTCGCCTACGCGGCCTTCGCATTCATTTCGCCGAAGCAGGACCAGGTGTTCTGGAACACCGCCGGGACCATTCCGGTGCAACTGGATCTGGAACCCCGCCTTCGGCCCGGCCACACCGTGCAGCTGTATCTGAATGGCGAGCCCGTCGCGATGAGCGGCCTTGGCACCACGTTGACGGGGGTGCACCGCGGGAGCTGGAACGTTCGCGCCGCGGTCGTCGACCAGGACGGAAAGGAAATCGCCACCGCGGGCCCCGTCACCTTTCACGTGAAACAGCATTCCATCGCGAACCCGCGCTAGCGTCAGATCCTTGGCTTCATTCGTGAGCAATGCACTATAATGGTGCAAACCAGCTCCTTCCCGGCCAAACCGTGTCCACCGCCCTGCACGAAGACATTCTCGACACCCTGGTCACGGCCGTGCTGCGGCTTGATGGTGGCGATCGCGTGGAGTACCTGAATCCCGCCGCGGCCAGCCTCCTTGAAACCAGTCCGGGACACGCGCGCGGAAAAAAACTCCGCGACCTTCTGCCCGTCGACGAAACGCTCGTCACCTACATTGACCGCGCCCGCCGCGGCGGCGAGCCGCTGGCCCTGGCCGAGATCGAGTTGAGCTGCGGCGTCCCGCCGGGAAAACGCCGGCGGACAAGCTGCGACATCCTGCCGCTGGACGCCGGCGCCATCCAGGTCGAATTCCAGGTGCTGGACCGCCGGCCGTGGACTGGCCGCGAACCCGCGCTCGCGCACGACCCGCAATCGCAACGGCTGCTGTTCCAGGCACTCGCGCACGAAGTGAAAAATCCCCTGAGCGGGCTGCGCGGCGCGGCGCAATTGATGGCCGCCGAAACCGTCGACCCGGCACAGCGCGAATACCTCGACGTCATGCTGCGCGAAACCGGACGGCTGCGCGACCTCGTCGACGACCTGCTCGGGCCCGCGCGCCCACCGCGCTTTGCCGCCATCAACATTCACGAAGTCCTGGAGCATGTCCGCGCCTTGCTGGCGTCCGGCAACACGCGCATCGAATGGCGGCGCGACTACGACCCCAGCCTGCCCGAATTGCGCGGCGATCCCGACCAGCTCGCGCAGGTGTTCCTGAACCTGGCCGGCAACGCCATCGAGGCCACGAACGGAAAAGGCGAAATCGGTCTTCGAACGCGCATCGAACGCCAGGTCGTCATTGGCGGCCTGCGTCATCGCACCGGCATTCGCGTCGACATCGAAGACAAGGGCCCGGGCGTTCCCGAACACTTGCGCGGCAGCCTGTTCCTGCCGCTTGTCACCGGGCGCGCGGACGGCACCGGCCTTGGTCTCGCGATCGCGCAGGACATCGTGCAGCGGCACGGCGGCCTGATCGACTGGAAAAGCGAGCCGGGCATGACGGTGTTCTCCGTCCTGCTGCCGATCGAAGGACCACGTCATGAAAACGGATTCGCCGATGATTGAAAACGCGGCCGTGTGGGTCGTCGATGACGACGCATCGATACGCTGGGTCGTGGAAAAGACGCTGGCGCGCGCGGGCATCCGTTCGCGCCAGTTCACGGACGGGCAATCCTGTCTTGACGCGCTTGCCGGCGAAAAACCGGCCGTGCTGATCACCGATCTCCGCATGCCCGGCCTGGATGGCCACGCGCTGCTCGAGCGGTTGAAACATTTCGACAATCCGCCCCCGGTGATCGTCGTTTCCGCGCAATCGGACATCGACAGCGTCCTGCGCGCCTACGAAAGCGGCGCCGTCGAACTGCTCGCCAAGCCGTTCGACGTGGAAGAACTGCTCGCGCTGGTGCTTCGCCTGCAAAACGAACCGCGAAACGCGATATCAAAAGACCCCGCGAAAGCCGCACCGCGCATCATCGGCAACTCCGCCGCCATGCAGGCCGTGTTTCGTACCATCGGCCGCCTGTCGCGCGCCGCGGTCACCGTGCTCATCACCGGCGAATCCGGCACCGGCAAGGAACTGGTCGCCCGGACCCTGCACGAGCACAGCCCGCGGCGCGACAGGCCCTACGTCGCGATCAACACCGCCGCCATTCCCGCCGAGCTGCTGGAGTCCGAACTCTTCGGCCATGAGCGCGGCGCGTTCACCGGCGCGCACCAGAAACGCGCCGGACGCTTCGAACAGGCCGACGGCGGCACGCTGTTCCTCGATGAAATCGGCGACATGCCGCTTGCGCTGCAGACGCGACTGCTGCGCGTCCTTTCCGAGGGCGAATTCTTTCGCGTGGGCGGCCACCACGCCCTGCATGCCGACGTGCGCATCATCGCCGCGACACACCAGGACCTCGAGCGTCTCGTCCGCGAAGGAAAATTCCGCGAAGACCTCTATCACCGCCTGAACGTCGTGCGCCTGGAAATTCCCGCCTTGCGCGAGCGGCGCGAAGACATCCGCGTGCTGGCGGAAAAGTTTCTCGACGACGCCGCGACCGAACTGGGCGTGGAAAGGAAACAGCTCGCGCCGGACGCGGTCCGCGCATTGGAGCGCAACCCCTGGCCGGGCAACGTGCGCGAACTCCGGAACTTCTGCCGCCGCATGACCGCGCTTGCGCCCGGTCGTGACATCACCCTCGAGGACATCAGGCCGGGCGAAACCCGGACCGCGGCTGCGTCGTTCGATGGCTGGCTGGAAGACCTGTTCGCCGCGGGCCGGGACAACGTCGCCGGACGCGCGCAGGAAATTCTCGAACGACGTCTTATCGCGCGCGCGCTTGCCGAATGCGACGGTCATCGCCAGAAGGCCGCGAAACGGCTCGGCTGGGGGCGCAATACGTTGACGCGGAAGATGCAGCAGTACGGGATGGGGTGAGGGGAGAAGTCGAAAGGCGAAAGGCGAAAGGCGAACACGCGAAATCTCGTAGGAGGCCGCTCCGCGGCCGATTGCCGACAATCGCGCCCGGCAGCGCGCTCCTGCACACACTCAGACATCCTGCGAAGTCCTGTCCATCGTTTTTTGTTTTTTGCCATCCCTACGGCACCACCTCCTGCCGCTGGATGAAACCGGGCTCGGTGGCGAAGATTTCGAAGAAGCGTATCGTGCCCGCGGGATCCTCCGCGCCCGTTCCCGTCCAGTCGTACTCCAGCCACGGATCCGTGTCGTAATTGAGCTGCATCGAGCCGTTGTTGCCCACGCCCGGCGCCGTCAGCGTCACCTGGCCGGCGCCGCTCGCGAAGTTCGTCCCGCCAACCAGCGACTCGCCCGCAGCGAGGTTCTCCGCATGAGCGCCAAGGCTCAGCCGCGCGGCATCGAACACCGTGCACGTATCCTGCGTTTCCGGCAGCCACTCCCCGGCGTCGAAGGTCTCCACACGCAGGAAACTGACCGCGTTCGCAAGCACCGGCGCACTGGCGTCATCCACCGCGAAACGCGCGGAACGGACCTGTGTCACGCCCTCGGCATGATTCAACGATGAAACCCCGTCGCTTCCCGTCGCGCGCAGCGTGATCGAAGCCGGCGCGGTTCCGGGGTTCGCGAACCGGAATGCAACGCCGGCGGGCGTGTTCGTGACGGTGGCGGTTCCGCGGATGAAATCCAGCGCAGAGATGCCGCCGTTCAACACCGTTCCCGGCGCGCCCGTGACTTCGCCAAGAAACACCGTCTTCGCGAAACCGAGCGCGCCATCGAAATTCGAAACCGTCCCGCCGGCGCCGTTCCGCGCCGTGACGCCGACATTGCGAAGCGGCTGTCCTGAATACGAAAAACCGGCGACGTCGTTGCAGCCGTGACTCGCAATGACGACATCGAAATGATCCGGAATGAAGCGCCCGACAAAACCCGAGCGCGAGCGAAGGTTGCCGGCGCCGAGGTAATCGCCGTCCGCAAGCGCCGCGACCAGTTCGATGATCCCCGCTTCGGAAAACCGGAGCGTCGCATTCGCGGTGCCGTTGACGAAGCCGGTCAACGCCGTGTTCCCGGAAAGCCCGGGGTTGGCGCCCGATGCGGGAAGCGCGAGATTCGCGCTCAGGGAGACAGTGCCGGGAAAATTTTCGTTGCCGAAATTCGCAAGCGGCGGGTTGTCGGACAGATCCGCATTGTCGGCGGGATCGCCGTTGCCGTAACCGTCCGGAATGCCGTCAAGATCCGCATCGTCGCGCGCCTGCCAGCCAACCGCGCGAACGTTGACCGCAAACGCCTCCCCGGCCTTTCGATAAACCGCGCCACTGGCATCGACCGCGCCCGGATTGCCGGATGCCGAAACATCGAACCCGAAGGGCCGCACGGTGAACGTATTCGAACTCCCCGCCATGACCTCGGCGGAAGGCTGCAATACGTGCCGCGCATGCAGCCGGATCCTGCCGGCGTCGTCGTATTGAAGAACCACGGGCGCGGTGCTGTCGCTTGCGTCGCCGAAGTCCAGCGCGAGCGTCGTGAACGCGACGGGCGTTCCGGCTGAGTTGGCGGCGATGATGCTCCCGTTGACGGCAAGGTTCCCGCCCGCGCAACTTGCCGGCTCCTCGCAGCTGAACGCGAGATCCACGTTCACGCTGCCCGTAAAAGCCGCTGCGCACGCGCCCGTGCTGTCGTCGGTACGTATCGCCTGCAGTTCGAGCAGCGCCGGGTTCGGCGCAACATTGCTCGGCTTGCCCGCGATCTGCACGCCCACGGGCGTCGCGTTGCCGTCGACAAGCACGTTGAAGCCGCTGCGCGCGAACGTGACATCGCCGTCTTCCGCCGCGTGTTCGCCCGTTGTTCCGTTGCGCGCATCGACGTTGACGGTTTCAGCGAAGGTGTCGCGCAAACCGAGCACCGCGTCGCCGTTGTCAGCCGCATTGAAAAGATAACTGCCGTCGCCCGCGCCTGCGTTCGCCAGCGCACCGCCGCCCGCAAGCAGACTCCAGTCGCCGTTTCCCGTGCTGGTCGAAAGACCAACCATGCCCGTGTAGTTCTCGACGACAAAATGATTCAGGTCGTGGGCGGCAATCTCCACCGGCTCCGCCTGGCAGTTCACGCCACTGCCGTCATGCCGGATCGCGAAATGGTCGAGCGTGCGCTGGATGTCCACGCAGACGTCGTCGATGTGCCAGTAACCGCCGGCGCCGTTGCCGTAGCGTTCGATGCGCACCTGGAAAGCGTCATGCAAGGCGTCCGCCGGCAGTGGAAAGGACAGGTTGAATGTCTCGCCTGGCGCGTCATCGCCGGCAAGTACATGAAGCTGTTGCGCGTTGCCATTGACGTCGATGTAGCCGATCACGAAATCTTCGCCGACATCCGGCGCTTCCGAAAAGCTGTCGTCACCGCGCCGCACCCAGAGATTCAGCGTCGCGCCCGACGCGTCGGCAAGGTCCAGCGGCAGGGATTGAATGCGCACGGAGCCATCGAAGATTGCGAGACCGCGGGTTGGCGAATTCGCGGCCTGCGTCGTTGCGGCGACTGCGCCCGCGCCGCCGAAATCGTTGACCGTCCAGCGCGCGAGCCCGTTCGAGAAATCATCGCAAAGACTGCCGATGCCGCCGCTCGCGCTCGCCTCGACGATAGATATCTCGTGCAGGTGCCAGTAGTCCTCGTTCGCGTCGCCGCTGTCCTGGAAAAGCCGCACGCGGAAATTCGAATGAAGAAACTGCGGATCGTCGAGGGTAAAGACGCTGTTGAACACCTCGCCTGCAGTACCGCCTGTGGGATAACGCGCCTGGTGAATCCAGTTGCCGTTGTCGTTCAGAAAATACACATCAAGATATTCGCGCCGGCCCTCAGGAAGATCGCTGCCAATTGAAGTGCCGCCGCGCTGCACACGCAGCGACAGTTGCGCGCCTGCCACGCTCGTATCAATGACGGGGCTGAGCAGATCGACATTGCCGCAACAGGTATACAGCGAGATCTCACCGCTCGCCGCCGGAAACGCGCCGACACCGAAACTGCCGGTTCCATTCCAGCCGCCGGCGTCGCCGTCCTCGAAGTCTTCCGCGTAGATCGTGTCGCCGGGCGCGGCGAAGGCGGGCGATGCGAGCGTGGCGAATGCGAATGCGGCAAGACAACGGAAGCTCATCCCTGAGAACACCCTTTCCTGGAGAAATGCAGGAAAGGGAGTCTAGGCGGGCGTCATCCTCCGGCCCATCGGAGAATCCCTGTCGCGGGCGCGCTATGGCACGATTTCGCGCCGGTCGATGAACCCGTCCTCGACCTCGTAGACCTCGCGGAAGGAAACCGTGCCCTGCGGATCCTCCGGCCCGGATCCGTTCCAGTCGAAATGCAGCCAGCCGGAAACGTCGCCGGTCACATCGACTGTGCCGCCGTTTGTCGCGCCCGGCGGCGCGAGCGTGACGAAACCTTCGCCGGCGGCGAACGTGACCGCGCTCACGCTGGTGGCGCCGGCAAGCGGACCGCTGAGCGAGAAGTCGCCGACGGCAAGCGTCGCCGCCGTGCAGACATCGACGGTGTTTGTCGTCCAGTCGCCGCCGAGGAAATACTCCGTCAGCAGCGGCTGTTGCGCGACGGTCAGCGTGCTTGCAGCCTGGTCCAGCAGCACGGCCCGGCCGCTGCGAATTTCCGTGACGCCTTCAACGTGACCGGCAGAGCTCGCGCCATCGGTGTCGGTGCCGCGCAGTGACAGCGCGAGCGGCGCCGTCGTCCTGTTCGTGAACTCGTAGCGAATCGCGTCAATGCCCATGGCGACACCGGCGACGAAGTCGCCCGCGGCGAACCGGTCTTCGCCGGGCGCGAAGCTCCCCAACCCGTTGCCGCCGGCATCGCTGAACACCACGTCCCTTGCGTAACCGCTTGCGCCGGAAAAATTCTGCGTGATCGCACCCTGCGCGTTGTACGCGGTGACCGTGACGCTCGCGAGCGGCTGGCCCGAATACGTGAACGTGCCGCAGCCCTGCGCGTTGACGACAACGTCGTAGTACGCCGGCGTGAACCGTCCGATCGGCGGGCTCACTCCGGTAACGTCAATGCCCGCGCTGCCAAGATAGCTGGTCGCGTCCGCCTGCAGCATCACGCTGCCGACTTCGCTGTAGCGCAGCGGAGCCAGGTTCGCGATGCCGCCCGCGAAGTCGCCCGCCATGAAGTCCATGTCGTTGATGGAACCGGCGGCGGGCACGGCGGCGTGAATGCCGACCGTGCCGTCCGACGCGAACGCCGCCGTGACGGCGTTGTCGGAGAGATCGGCGTTGTCGGCGGGATCGCCATTGCCATAACCGTCCGGCACGCCGTCGTTGTTCGCATCGTCCGCGCCCGCCCAAAGCACGCCGGCAAGCTGCATGCCGACATCATTGCCTGCGCCGGTGAACGCGGCATCGCCGGGCAGCCAGCCTTCCGGGTTCGCGCCTGCGCCGATGTTCCGGAAGGCGAGCGCGAACGGCCGCGTCGTCAGCGTGTTCGACATGCCGCCGATGTCCACGCCCGTCGCGAATGTCCGCGTGTCATCCAGGAGATGCACGACATACTTGCCGACGTCATCCGTGACCAGATCGAAGCTCGCCACGCCGTTGGTGAAATCCAGCGCGAGATTGCTGGCGCCGGGCTGCGCGTTCGGCAGGCGGTTGGCAAGCGTTTCGCCGCCGGGCGCCGCCCCGCCCGGGTCCGCGCCGTCGCGCGTGATCCAGGTCTTGAGATTCTTCGTGCCGGCGTAGCCGCTTGCGACCGAACAGTTCCCGGTGCCGGGATCGCGCCGCCACATCGCGGCCTCGATGGCATGCGCCCGGCCCGCAACCACTTCGTCGCCAAGCGCGTCGGTCGCCGTGATCACGAAGGCGTTGTCGCGGAACGCGATCGTGCCGCTCGCGGAAACCACGCCGCTGGCGGCGTCGGTGACGGTGATTGAAAGATCGTCCGCGTGCACGTTGAGAAAATCGAGTTCGATCGCGCCGCCATCCGCGGGGCTGAAACTGTAGGCGGCCGCGCCGTCGTCGGCCGTGCCGTTCGCGAGCGTGCCCTGCGGCGGGTTGACGGCGTCGCCGCTCCAGTCGCCATGATTGCTCGACGTCGTGATCGCGATGTCGCCGATGTAACCGGACAGCACGAAGTTCGATGAATTGCGCGCGCTGATGCCGACGTCCTGCGCGGCGCAGGTGCTGGCCGTGCCGGCGCCGACGGAAATGCCGAAATGGTCGAGCACGTAGGGATCGGTGCAATGGAAGAGGTTCGCGGCGGGAACGGTTTCATCGATGAGGGGTCCGCCGAAGAAGCAGGAAAAATCGGGGCAGATGGTCCAGCGAAGCTCGACATCCGCCTGCCCGGTGACTTCCGCGTACTGCAGCTCGATGCTGTGGCGGCCCGGCGCAAAACCCCACTGCGCGCCCGACGAGGTGTCGTTGTTGGTGTTCACCAGCAACGCGCCATCGACGTAGAGCAGTGCGCCATCGTCGGCGAACACGGTGAACTCGACGTACACGTTGGCGGGCACGTCAATGAAACCTTCCCAGATCACGCTGAAATTGTCAGCGCCTGCCGTGGTGCCCGATGGCGCGCCTGTTCCCCAGTCGAAATCGATCACGCTGTCCACGCGCTCGGTTTCAGTGCCGGTGAAGAACGCGCCAGGAACGCCGTTCTGGTCGTAGTAGGTTCCAACCAGGCCGGGTTGCTGGATACCTGCCAGCGGCGTGAAAGACGTGACCGCGGGGTTCGGGCTGATGACGGTGCCGGCGGGAGATTCAATGTTGCCGACTTCCAGCGAGTACACCTGGCCCTCGACGAGCGGTGCGTCCAGCGTGAGCGTGACGGTGAGCCCGTCGGCGCTGAGCGCCGCGCTTGCGACGTTCGGTCCGCCCGGAATGACATAGTTGTTCTCGTCTTCCGCTTCGTTGTTGTCTACCGGCTGGTCGAAAGTGACTTCCAGAACCTGCAGATCGCCGCAGACGCCGGTTGTGCTGGAGCCGGTCAGCACCGAGACGATTTCGGGAGGCCGCAGGGAATAAAGATAGGCCTGCGGAACGATCTGGTAACCGCCCCCGATGCCCGGAGGATCCCATTCGAATTCCATGACCGCACCGCCGCCGCGCTCGTAGAACTCGATGACGATGGGATAGCGCTGGCCGCGCCGCAGGCGAATGGCCCCGACGTCCTGCGTCGGCCCGTGATCGGTCCAGTTGTCGATGACAAGAGTCCCGTCGATGTATACGCGGACCCCGTCATCCGTGCGCGTCCGGAAATCGACCCACTGCCGGTTGCCGCCGCCCCAGTTCGGCATTTCGATTTCGCCCGTCCAGCGGACGGAAAAGTCGTCGGTGCCGATACCCGGCGCCGGCGCGCCTGCGCCCCAGTCGAAATCCACCGTCGGATCGACGCGAGTCACGGTGTTGCCCGTGAAGTACTGGCGCTGCTGGCCGTTCTGGTCGTAGTAGGTGGCATACAGGCCATCGCCCTGTGCGGCGGCATGAGCGGCACCGGGCAGGATGATTGCGAGCAGGAATGACAGGACAACAAAGGAACGCATCGGTCTTGCGCCTCGGGCGCCGGTTGCGTTCCCTGCTCGATACCGGCGCTCGCAGATTCTCCCTGACCCCTCCTTCAGGGTTTTACATAATCAGCTTAAGCGGGATTGCGCGGGACTTCCACCGCCGGCCTAAAGCGGGCCGTCCGGACTGGCCACGCCGCGCAACATGCGATAGGCATAGCCGGCGGTCCCCGGCACCCCGTTCTCGGCAGTGGCGACGATCACGTAGACGGTCACGTTCGTTGGCGGCGAGCCGTCGGTATGCGTGCTGCACGTCCAGTTCACGTTCACCGTGAACCCTTCGAGGCTCGCGAAGTTCTGGTTGCCGGGACAGGCGGGAGCGTTGTTGACCACGTGTCCCATGCCCCATTCCAGCCCGCTGCGCGCGGCGTGATACGCCTGCGCGCCGCGCATTCCGAGTACCGGCGTCTGCTGGTTCACGGCACTGATGGTAATCAGGCAGGTGCTGAGCGACGCCAGGATCACGATCAGGAAGATCACCGCTACCAGCGAGAAACCCTGTTGCTCATGTCGAATCATGTCCGGACCTCAGATCGCATTCGGCACGTGCACCAGGTGCAGCAAGGTGACGGATTCGCCGGCGTCGTTCGTCAGGGTGAGCTGCATCGTCATCAGGCCGGGCCGCGTCGCGGAGCCGGGGTCGTAGTCGAAGCGGCAGGCGGTGACGCGATCGGTCATCAGCACGCCGTTCGCCGCAACGACAGCCGCGGTCGGTTGCATGGCCTGATATCCGTAGCCGGACCACCGGAACAGCCCACCGCCGGTACAGGCATAGCTCACCGGTGTTTCCGTAATGTAGACGCGATGTGATGGCGAGGAGTCCTCGAACTCGTGCCCGGGATTCAGCTGTACCTGATGTTCGTTGCCGTCGTCGATGATCGTGACCGCCGTAGTGCTCGGGGTGACGACGGCATCTCCGCCGTAGATGTCGTACGGTGACGCGCCGAGATTGAAAATCACCAGCCGTTCGTCAGGGTTATCGGTGCCCAGCGTGTAGGGCGCGGTAATCGACGGAAAGACGCCGAGTACGTTGAACGCCGTGTCCGCGTTGTTGAGATTCAGCCGCCGGTTGCCCGGGCCGCCGTTCTGCCGGTAGCGCGCCACATCGCGCACGCGCACCAGCTCGATACGATCGGGCGCCGCGTTTCGCAAACTGTAGGGCAGCGCGCGGTGCACGTCGCGCTCCATGCGCCGCAATGCCATTTCCGCCGCATCCACCAGTGCGGCGCGCCCCGTCTGATCG
>DASVCH010000028.1:0-14224 GCA_036381715.1 Gammaproteobacteria bacterium
AAAAGCCGTGACGCTCTCCGAAGTCGCCGCCGCGACGTTCGCACGGTCGCGTTCGGCTTCCAGCTCGCGATTCTTCTGGACGAGCAGCAGCTGGGAAACGCTCAACGTGACAATCACGGCAAGAGCCGACGCCGTTGCCAGCCAGTGCCGGCGCACGAACTTGTCGATCTTGCGCAGCCTGCTGGGCGGTCCGGCGGAAACGGTTTCGTTGTTCAGGTGCCGGCGAATGTCCGCGGCAAGGTCCGCCGCGGATGCGTAGCGGTCGGCGCGCTGCTTTTCGAGCGCCTTCAGGACGATCCAGTCGAGTTCGCCGCGCAACTGCCGCCGCAGCAGGCCACTCGCCTTCTGGCTCGGCGCGGCGGGAATTTCATCGAGTATGGTGCGCTGGATGTCGGTATAGCTTTTTCCCGAACCGGACAGCCGCAGCGGCGGCACGCCGGTCAGCACGCGGTACATGACCGCGCCGAGCGCATAGACATCCGAGCGCGTGTCGACGTCCAGCGGCGAAAGCTCGGCCTGTTCGGGGCTCATGTAGTCCGGCGTGCCGAGCAGGCTGCCGACTTTCGTTTCCAGCGTGCGTTCGGTAAGGCGTTGCGAAACCGCTTTCGCGATGCCGAAGTCGATGATCTTCGGCACCGGCTTGCCGTCTTCCTCCATGACGAGAATGTTCGACGGCTTCAGGTCGCGATGTATGACGCCCTTCTGGTGGGCGTGCTGGACGGCGTCGCAAACCGTTCGCAGCAGTGAAAGACGCGCGCGCAGGGAAAGGTTGCGCTGTTCGCAGTAGCGCGTGACCGGCTCGCCGGGCACGAATTCCATGACGATGAACGGACGATGATCGGCGGTGGTGCCGGCATCGAGAATGCGCGCGATGTTCGCGTGGTTCATCAGCGCCAGCGCCTGGCGCTCGACGTCGAAGCGCGCCAGCACTTCGCGGCTGCTGTAGCCGCCGCGCAGAACCTTGATGGCGACGCGCCGGCGCATCGGCTCGCGCTGCTCGGCGGCGTAGACGATGCCCATGCCGCCCTCGCCGAGCCGCTGCAGTATGCGGTAGGGACCGATGCGGTCGGGATCGCCGCCGTCGAGGCGCAGGAAACCGGAATCATGCGTCGGCGTGTCCCGGTGACGTTCCAGCAGCCGCCGCACGCGCTCGCGCAACCCGGGGTCGTCGCACTGCGACTCCAGCACCTGTTCCCATTCCGCGCTCGGCCGCTCGACGCAAAGCGTGAAGAGCGCCCGTTCCCTGTCGAAGTCGGTTGCCCTGCTCACGCGCGCGACCCGTTCACTGGTCGAGACGTTCAAGCAGCCAGGCACGCGCGAAACTCCAGTCGCGCTTCACCGTGGCCGGCGAGACTTCGAGTGCGGCGGCGGCTTCCTCGATGCTGAGACCGGCGAAGAAGCGCAGCTCGACCAGCCGCGCGAGACGCACGCTTTCCGCTTCGAGTTGCTTCAGCGCCTCTTCCAGTGCGAGCAGGTCGACGTCCGCGCCCGCGCCTTCGAGTTCGAGATTGGTGAGCGTCACGCGATGCAGGCCGCCGCCGCGCTTTGCCGCGTCGCGGCGCCGCGCATGATCGACGAGCACGCGGCGCATGGCTTCGGCGGCGGCGCCAAAAAAGTGGCGCCGGTTCTGCCAGTCGGTGCCGCTGTCCATCAGGCGCAGGCAGGCTTCGTTCACCAGCGCCGTCGGCTGCAGGGTGTGGCCTGCGGCTTCCATGCGCATGCGGTTCGCGGCCATGCGGCGCAGCTCTTCGTAAACGCGGGCAATGAGATCGTCATAGGCCCGCGCCTCGCCCTGGTTCACGCGTTCAAGCAGCTGTGTGACGTCGTTGTCGTTCATGCGGCCCGGCGCTCAACAACGGAATGATGATTTTGAGCATAGCGCAAAGGACGCGGGAGGCGTTCGGGCCGCGCGGAGATTTGAGCGCCGGCGGCGCAAATCGGCGGCAAGGCGAGTCCGTTCGCCGCGCATCGCAACGGGCCTACTCTTCCTGCGACGCCAGCTCCCGCCTGGCCAGCGTATCGACGGCGTCAAGCAATCGTGCATAGCCGCGCGTCATGGTCGCGTTGGTCGCGAATTTTCCGTTCACCACCATGGTCGGCACGCCGCGTATGGCGTAGCGGCGCGCGAGCGCATCGGCGCGCTGCACTTTCGAGGCCACGGTCATGGAATTGAACGCCTTCACGAAGTCTTCCGGATCGACGCCGGCGTGTTGCTGGAAATAGCCGACAAGCTGTTCCGGAACCTGGAGCGGGACGCGGGTTTCGTGAAAGGCGGCGAACAGCGCGGGATGCATGGCGTCGAGCACGCCAAGTTCCTCGGCCGTGTAATACGCCTGCGCCATCAGCACCCAGCCGCGGTTCAGCGTCGCGGGCACGCGCGTGAAGATCACGCCTTCGGGCTTCGTCTCGAGCCAGGCATCCACGTGGCGTTCCGCCTGGTAGCAATGCGGGCAGCCGTACCAGAAGAACTCGAGCACCTCGACCTGTCCGGGCGCGGCATCGGTCGGCTGCGCGGGGGTGACGCGCCGGTAGTCACGACCCGCCTCGAATTCGGCGTCAGTGGCCGGCGCTTCCCCGCCGTGCGCGAGCGGCATGAAGAAGAATGCGGCGAGAACAGCGGCGAAAATTCTTTTCTGCATGACGAGCCTCTCGATTCAAAGACGAAAAAGGGCGGTGTTCGCCGCCCTTTTCCCTTGCATGACCTGCGCCGCTCAATGCAGCCCCTGAACATAGGATGCAACGGCCTGCATCTCTTCCTCGCTCAGTTCGGCGGCAATGTTGCGCATCATCTGGTTCGGATCGGTGCGCCGTTCGCCGGCGGCGTAAAGCTTCAGCTGAGCCACCACGTAGGCTGCATGCTGGCCGCCGAGCGCGGGATAGTTCGCCGCCGCGTTGCCCTTGCCGGCCGGGCCGTGGCAGGCGATGCACGCCGGCACGGCCTTTTCCGGAATGCCGCCGCGATAAATGCGCTCGCCGGCTTCGACCAGCGACGGATCGGCGGCGCCCGGCTGGACGGCCTGCGCCGAAAAATACGCGGCAAGGTCCAGCATGTCCTGCTCGCCGAGCGGCTGGGCCTGCGTGTGCATGATGGCGTTGAAGCGCGGGCTTTCTTCCGCCGGCAGCTTGAAGGCCTGCAACTGCTTGAGAAGGTAGCCGGCGTGCTGGCCGGCGAGTTTCGGCCAGATGGGGTTCACGCTGTTGCCTTGCGGTCCGTGGCAGGCCGCGCAGACGGCCGCCTTGGTTTCACCCGCTTCGGCGTCGCCGCCGACCAGGTTGTCGCCGGCATGGGCCGGGATCGCCGCGAGCAGCAGGGCGATGCCAACGAGGGTGACCCGGGCATGGACGACAGGGGCAAGCAGGAATTTCATCAGGCAGGTCTCCGAATGCAGTCTTTGAGTGACGCGATTTCGCGGCGTGATAGACTCGCCGCCGCAACGAAAGGCGCAATTTTACACTACGATGCCGGATTTTCGACAGACGACATTTCTCACCAGCGCCGCCGATGCCGGAGGCTTTCCCGAGCCGGCCGGCCCCGAGGTGGCGTTCGCGGGCCGTTCCAACGCCGGCAAGTCGAGCGCGCTGAACGCCATCACCGGCCTGAAGGGACTGGCGCGCACCTCGAAGACGCCGGGCCGCACGCAACTGATCAACTTTTTCGACGCGCCCGGCGGCCGCCTGGTCGACCTGCCCGGCTACGGCTTCGCGAAAGTGCCCGAAAGCGTCAAGGCGCGCTGGCGGCAGTTGATGGAAGCGTATCTCAACGGCCGCGAGGCGCTGGCCGGGGTCGTGCTCGTGATGGACATTCGCCACCCGCTGAAACCCTTTGACGAACAGATGCTCGCCTGGGCCGCGCACGCCGAACTTCCGGTGCACGTGCTGCTCACCAAGGCCGACAAGCTGACCCGCAATCACCAGAACCAGGCGTTGGCGAAGGTCCGCCGCGCCTTGCCGGCGGCGTCGATCCAGCTGTTTTCCGCCACCTCGGGACAGGGCGTCGAGGACGCGCGCGGCCTGCTCGGCGCATGGCTGGGCGAGGAGGACGGCGAACAAGCCGGGAAATGAAAATGCCCGCCGGCGCCAAGGGCGCGCGGCGGGCAAAAAAACCCCGGCCTGAGGGGGATCGAGACCGGGGCACATGGCGTTCCAGCTGGGGAGACCGGGACGCCAGATTCGCTCAAGGAGGGAGCGAAGAACGCATTTGCTGCGTTCGGAACGTGAGACTGGCGGCGCTCGATTTAGTTCCCGCATGGACTAAAAAATTTTCGCCTGCAGGAAAAAGTGCCAGCCTCACCCCACCCCGAAAGCATAGTCCAGCCGCGAAAGCGCGAAGCCGCAGCGCAACACCAGCCGACGAACGGTCAGTGCGCCTCGTCCCAGTTTCCGCCCGTGCCCGTCTCGACCCGAAGCGGTACGGCCAGCGACGCGGCCGCGCACATGCGCTCCACGACGCCCGCGCGCAGCCGCTCCACGTCCTTTTCCGCGACCTCGAACACCAGTTCGTCGTGGACCTGCATGATCATGCGCGCGTCGACGCCGGAATCCGGCAGCCACGCGGCGACCGAGAGCATGGCGCGCTTGATGATGTCCGCCGCCGTGCCCTGCATGGGCGCATTGATGGCGGTGCGCTCGGCGTACTGGCGCATCGGCGCGTTGCGGGCGTTGATGTCGGGCAGGTACAGGCGGCGGCCGAACACGGTTTCGACGAAACCCTGCGCCTTCGCCAGCGCGCGCGTGTTTTCCATGTACGCCTTCACGCCGGGGTAGCGCTCGAAGTACAGATCGACATACTCCTGCGCCTCGTTGCGGCCGATGCCGAGCTGCTTCGCGAGACCGAACGCGGACATGCCGTAGATCAGCCCGAAGTTGATCGCCTTCGCCGCGCGCCGCTCCTCGTCGGTGACGTCATCCGGCTGCTTGCCCCGAATCTCCGCGGCGGTGGCGCGGTGAATGTCGAGGTCTTCCTTGAACGCTTTCAGCAGGCTCGCGTCGCCGGAAAGATGCGCCATGATCCGAAGCTCGATCTGCGAGTAGTCCGCGGCGAGCAGCAGGCAGCCTTTCGGCGCGACGAAGGCCTGGCGGATGCGGCGGCCTTCGGCGGTGCGGATCGGAATATTCTGCAGGTTCGGATCGGCGGACGACAGGCGGCCGGTCGCGGCGACGGCCTGGTGATACGAGGTGTGCACGCGGCCCGTCTTCGCGTTGATCATCTCCGGCAGCTTGTCGGTGTAGGTCGATTTCAGTTTCGACATCGCGCGGTGCTGCATGATGAGCGCGGGCAGCCGGTAGTCGTTCGCGAGTTCGGCGAGCACGTCTTCCGCCGTCGAGGGCTGGCCTTTCGGCGTCTTGCGGATGACGGGAATGCCCTGTTCCTCGAACAGGATCTGCTGCAGCTGTTTCGGCGAGCCGAGATTGAACTCGCGGCCCGCTTCGGCGTAAGCCTGCCGTTCTATGTCCACGAGCTTTTCGCTGAGTTCATGGCTCTGTTCGGCGAGCAGCTGCCGGTCGATCAGCACGCCGTCATGCTCCATCTTCATCAGCACCGGCGCGAGCGGAATCTCGATGTTCTCGTACACGTCGAGCAGCGATGGAATCTTCTCGAGCTGCGGATACAGCGTTTCGTGCAGCCTGAGCGTGATGTCCGCGTCTTCCGCGGCGTACGGTCCGGCGTCCTCGATCCGGATTTCATCGAAGGTCAGCTGCTTCTTTCCCTTGCCTGCGATGTCTTCGAACGAAATCGTCTGCACGCCGAGATGCGCGAGCGCGAGCGAATCCATGTCGTGCCGGTTCGCGGTGGAGTTCAGCACGTAGGATTCGAGCATGGTGTCGTGCGCGAGACCGCGCAGCGCGATGCCGTGATTCAGCAGCACGTGCATGTCGTATTTCAGGTGCTGGCCGAGTTTCTTCTTCTTCGGATCCTCGAGCAGGGGTTTCAGCGCGGCGAGCGCTGTGTCGCGATCCAGCTGTTCCGGCGCATCGAGGTACGTGTGCGCCAGCGGCACGTAGGCCGCCTCGCCCGTTTCGACGGCAAAGGAAACGCCGACGATTTCCGCATCCATGTAATTCAGCGACGTGGTTTCGGTGTCGAAGGCGATCAGTTCGGCCTTGCCGAGTTTCTTCAGCCAGGCGTCGAAGGCTTTCTGCGTGAAGACGATTTCATACTCGCGCTTCTCGACGCGGACTTCGGCGACCGTGGCGGAATCCGTGGAGACGGCGGCGACGGACGTCGTGACCGCCGTCATTTTTTCGTCCGCGGGCGCATCTTCACCGAGCTGCCGCAGCCAGGTCCGGAATTCGAAGCGCGTGAACATTTCGCGCAGCTTTTCCGTCGCAGGCGCGTTCATCACCAGGTCCGCGGGCGACTTCTCCATTTCCACGTCGCAGCGAATGGTGGCGAGTTCCTTCGAGAGCGCCAGCTGTTCGAGGTTCTCGCGCAGGCTTTCGCCGACCTTGCCCTTGATGTCATCCGCATGCGCGATGATTTCGTCCAGCGTGCCGTACTCGTTCAGCCATTTCGCCGCCGTCTTCGCGCCCACCTTCGGCACGCCGGGAATGTTGTCCGAGGTGTCGCCGACCAGCGCGAGGTAATCGATCACCTGCTCCGGCCAGACGTCGAACTTCTCCTTCACGCCGTCGCGATCCATCGTCTTGTTCGTCATGGTATTGACGAGCGTGATGCCGGGCACGACCAGTTGCGCCATGTCCTTGTCGCCGGTGGAGATCACGACCTTGCGCTTGTCCTTCAAGGCCTGCGTGGCAAGCGTGCCGATGACGTCGTCGGCTTCCACGCCGGAGACGCGCAGGATCGGAAAACCCAGCGCCTCGACCAGCTCGCACAGGGGTTCGACCTGCGAACGCAGTTCGTCCGGCATGGGCGGGCGGTGCGACTTGTATTCCTTGAACAGTTCGTCGCGAAACGTCGGCCCCTTGGCGTCGAACACGACAACGATGTTGTCGGTGCCGTAATCCTGCGGCAGGCGGCGCAGCATGTTCGCCACGCCGTAGATGGCGCCCGTGGCTTCGCCGCGCGAATTCTTCAGCGGCGGCAATGCGTGAAAGGCGCGGTAGAGGTAGGACGAGCCGTCCACCATCACGAAGGGTCTGTCAGTGCTGCTCATTGTCTTCTTCTGCGATGATTTCTTCGGTTCCGGCGTCCGCCGGCGGAACTTCAACCGGCTGCGCTTCTTCGGCGGGCGCAGGTGGCGCGACCAGCGGGCCTTTCTGGCCGCAGCCGGCGATGCCGAACGCCATCAGCAACACGACAAGGCCGCTTCTCAGGTACAAGGTGTGATTCATCGCTGCAGTTCCGCGAAATTTGCGGCAGTATAAACCGCGAATCGCGCGGGCCGCATGTGGAGGCGCTCATGCAGGACATGCTCGGACTTGGAACCTGGTGGCTGGCCGTGGTCGGCGTGCTGGCGGCAGCCGGCCTGTGGCTGTTCGTCTCGGGAATGGTCCGTTTCTTCCGCGGCCGCTTCCTGCGCGGCCCGTTGCGCGGCGCGTTCGGCGCGGCCATCGGCGCGTTCGCGGTGGCGCTCGCGGCGGTCGGCATGAACCTGCACACCTATCACCGCCTGAACTACGAGGAACCCGTCGCCGTCGTGGAGTTCCGGCAACTCGGACCGCAACATTACGAAGCGCTGCTGCGCACGGCGGACGGCGAGGACCGCGCCTTCGAAGTGCACGGGGATGAATGGCAGCTCGATGCGCGCGTGCTCAAGTGGAAAGGCGCGGGCGCATTGCTCGGCCTCGATCCGCGCTATCGCCTGGAACGCTTCAGCGGGCGTTATGCCGCCGTGAACGACGAACGTCACGCCGCGCGCAGCATCTACGGATTGAGCGACGGTGAAAAAGGCGTCGACGTCTGGCAGCTGTCGCAGGAATACGATCGCTGGCTGCCGTTCGTGGACACCGTTTACGGCAGCGCCGCCTACATGCCGATGCGCGACGGCGCGCGGTACCGGGTGCTGATGACGGAAGACGGCCTGATCGCGCGGCGGGATTCGTAAGCCGGGTTCAGCTTTCCGCCAGCAGGCTTTTCAGTCCCGCCAGCGTCGCGCGGCCGGATTCGATCTTTTCTTCCTTCGAACGTTCGACGCCGCCGCCTTCCCAGCGGAGGTCGTTCTCCGGCAATTCGGAAAGAAACCGTGACGGCTCGCAGTCGAAGTCCTCGCCGTAACGGCGGCGTTTTTCGGCATAGCTGATGGTGAGGTGGCGTTGCGCGCGCGTGATGCCGACGTACATCAGGCGGCGTTCTTCCTCGACCGTATCGGCCTCGATGCTGTTTCGATGCGGCAGGATTTCCTCTTCCACGCCGACGAGATAGACGTGCGGAAACTCCAGGCCCTTCGCGGCGTGCAAGGTCATCAGCTGCACGACGTCGCCCGCGTCGTCATCGCCGTTGCGGTCGAGCCGGTCGATCAGGCTCATGCGTGCCAGCACTTCGGCCAGCGACATGTCGCGCTCGCTGTTCTTGATGATGTTGGCCATCCATGACAGCAGCTCCTCGACGTTTTCCCAGCGGCGCTTCGCCTTGTCGGGATCGCGCGAACTTTCTTCCAGCCACTCGCGGTAACCGATCTCTTCCAGCAGTTCCTCGATGCGGGCGCGCGTGATGCCGCCTTCCAGCTGCTCGGACCAGTAGCTGATCCAGCGGCCGAACTCGCGCACCTTCGCGAGCGTGCGCTCCGGCAGGGCTTCGCCGAGACCCATTTCGAAGCAGGCGGAGACCAGGCTGACGCCGCGCCGCGCCGCGTACTCGCCGAGCTTTTCCAGCGTGACGGTGCCGATCTCGCGGCGCGGAATGTTGACGATGCGAAGGAACGCGGAATCGTCGTCCGGATTCACCAGCACGCGCAGGTAGGCGACGATGTCGCGCACCTCGCCGCGGTCGAAGAACGACATGCCGCCGGACAGGTGATATGGCACCTGCTGCTCGCGCAGCGCCTTCTCGAAGAAACGCGACTGGTGATTGCTGCGGTAGAGAATGGCGAAATCGCGGAAGCCGAGCCCTTTCTGCAGCTTCATGTGAACGAGATCGGTGACGACGCGCTCGACTTCGTGATTCGCGTCCTTGCAGCCGAAGACGCGGATCTCCTCGCCCTCGCCCATCTCCGACCACAGGCGCTTTTCGAAAACGTGCTCATTGTTCGCGATGATGTGGTTCGCGACGCGCAGGATGCGGGACGTCGAACGGTAGTTCTGTTCCAGCTTGACGACGGCGAGCTGCGGGTAATCCTGCGCGAGCCGCGCGAGGTTTTCCGGCCGCGCGCCGCGCCAGGCGTAGATGGACTGATCGTCGTCGCCGACGACGGTGAATGCCGCGCGCACGCCGGCGAGATGTTTCATCAGCCGGTACTGCGCGTCGTTGGTGTCCTGGCACTCGTCGACGAGCAGGTAGCGAAAGCGGTTCTGCCATTTCTCGCGCACCTCGCGGTTCGCCTCGAACAGCTGGACGGGTTTCGCAATCAGATCGTCGAAATCGAAGGCGTTGTAGGCGCGCAGCGAACGGTCGTAGGACGCATACACGCGCGCCGCCTGCATGTCGCGCGCGTCGACGGCTTCCTTCATCGCCTGTTCGGGCGTGACGGAATCGCTTTTCCAGCCGGACACCTGCCACTGCATGCGATCGATGAGTTCGCTGGTGTCGAGGCGCTCCGCCTTCAGGATTTCGGTGATGAGGTTCTTGCTGTCGTCGGCATCGAAGATGGTGAAATTCTTCTTGTAGCCGATGGCGTGATGTTCCTGCTGCAGGATGCGCAGGCCGAGCGTGTGAAACGTGGAAACCGCCAGGCCCTTCGCCACGTCTTCGCCCATCAGCGCGCGGGCGCGCGCCTTCATCTCGCGCGCGGCCTTGTTGGTGAATGTCACGGCCGCGATCTGGTCCGGGCGGTAGCCGCACTCGCGCACGAGATGCGCGACCTTTTCCGTGATGACACGCGTCTTGCCGCTGCCCGCGCCCGCCAGCACCAGCAGCGGCCCGCCGACGTGGCGGACGGCTTCGCGCTGGCGCGGATTCAGTGTCGGACGCGGGGATTTGCGGGCGGATGGATGGGCGGCATTCATGGTGCCGGTATTCTACCGGCAGTTCGTTTTTCGGCCAGTCTTGAATTTTTCGCAGGAAGCGCGAATCGCGGCGCCGTCAGGCATTCCGGTTGCGGATCTTCACGGCGGATTCATCCGGCCGCACGATCTCGATGCGGTTTCGTCCGCGGCGCTTGGCGAGATACATCGCGCTGTCGGCGCGAACGAGCAGGTGATGCATGGCTTCGCCGCGATTGACCTCGGTGGCACCGATGCTCATGCCGACAGAGAATTCCCGGCCGTTGTGGCGGTAAACGCGCCCATTGATGCGCGCGAGCATCTTCGTGCAGGTGTCGAGCAGATCGTCGTCGTCCACGCAATGCAGCAGCACGACGAACTCATCGCCGCCGTAGCGCGCGAGAAGATCCTTCTTGCGCAGGCCGTCGCGCAATGTCGCCGCGACTTCGCGCAGCACGGCGTCGCCGGCGTCGTGACCCGCCGTGTCGTTGATCTGCTTGAAACCGTCGAGATCCAGCAGCGCGACGTAGGCCGGCTTGCGGCGGCGGCGGTCGGCGAGCACGCGTTCGAGTTCGTCTTCGAGGAACTTGCGGTTGTAGACGTGCGTGAGCGGGTCGAGCGAGGCTTTCAGTTCGAGCTCGGATTGCAGCGCCTTGTCCTCGGTGATGTCGAGGAGCAGCACGAAACAGCCGGCTTGCGCGCCGTCATCGTCTTCTTCCGGCACCAGGTTCACGCGGTAGATGCGCGGCGGCTGGCGGTACTCGAATTCCTGCGCCTCGCCTTGCAGCGCCGCGTCCAGCATGTCACGCAACATCACGCGGTCGTCGGCGAGGAAATCCTCCAGCGAACGGCCAAGCGGAGAAACGTCGGCGGGATCGAAGGTCTGCTCGAACAGGCGGTTCGCATAGACGATGCGGCCATCGGCATCCAGCGCGGCCATGCCGCAAGGCATGGCGTCGGCCAGCGTCGAGAGCTGCTTTTCCTTTGCGTGCAGGCGCCGCAAGGCGAAGTATTCGGCCAGCTCCGCGCCGATCCAGCTCGCCAGCAGGCGCACGAAATCGATTTCGGTTTCGGTGAAGGATTCGCGCCTTGCCACGGGGTCGCGAAACTCGAGCGCGCCGAAAACGCCTTCCGAGGTGTGGATGCGCGCGGCGATGTACGCGCCCGCGACATCGCCGCCGTACTCCGGATCGAGCCTGTTGCGCGCTTCGGCAGCATTGGCGAAATGAAACGGTTCGGCGCGTTCCAGCGTCAGCGAACACAATGACGCGGCCAGCCGCGACGGTCCCGCGTCTTCCTGCGACAGCGGATCGTGACAGGCGAACACGCGGCGTTCGTGACCGTGCACCTCGGCGACGACGCCGGCGCGCAGGCCGAGTGCGTTGCAGCCAAACTCCAGCAGCCGCTGAATCTTCTTCAAGGAGCCGACGTCGGCCAGCGTCGCGATGCGCAGCAGGCCTTCAAGCATTTCCCGGCGGCGCTGCATGGAAGCGTTCGCGAACGCGAGCTTCGCTGCCTGGCCTTCGACATCCGCGCGCTGCGCCTCCGCGTGCAACTGCATGCGCAGGTAACCGCGCACCTCCCCGCCCACCAGCGCCGTTCCGCGGTACATGCCGAGATAGAACACGACCAGGATGGCGGCCATGGCGTAACCCAGCGGCACGGGATTGAGCAGGAGGAACGTGACGACGGAGGCGAACTGCGGCAGCGTGAACAGCAGCACGAACGACGGCTTGCGCACGAAGGCGGCCGCGGCGCCGGCCATCAGGCCGGTGATGATCACGCTGACCAGGTAAACGGTGGCCGGCGAATCCGGATCGACAATCCACGGCAGCGCCGCCCATGCAATGCCGGCGGCCAGCACGCCCGCCGCGAAAAGATCGTGCGCGGTGGACAGGTCCTTGCCGGCGAGTTCGCGCCTGCCGTAACGCCGGATGACCCACAGGCGCCAGGCGATCAACGCGAAAACGGCCGCGAGCCAGGAATACAGGGTGACGGGGGCGACGTGATCGGCCAGCGCGAACGCCGCAATCAGCGCGAACAGGCCGTTGCCGATCTGCGCGAGGTGATTCTGCCGCAGGATGACCTGCAGCATGCGCTGTTCTATCAGGCGGGTTTCAGTCTGGTTCACCGAACGGCCTCCCCAACCGCCGGTCGAGTCGCCCGACTATACCGAAATGCCTGCCAAAAAGCCTTATCCGTGCGTTCTGCAGGCTGAAATCCGAAACGGGAATCGCGTCCGTACGGCGGCGAACATGCCCGCCGCGTCATGGCGTGCGGTCGAGCAGGCGATAGGCGACGGCCTCGGCGACATGCGCCGGCGCAATCGTTTCGCTTGCCGCGAGATCGGCAATGGTTCGCGCGACACGGCGGATGCGGTCATGCGCGCGCGCCGACAGTCCGAAACGTTCCGCGGCTTCGTCGAGCAGGCGCTGCGCGGCGTCCGGCAGGACCGCGTCGCGCCGCAGGGCCTCGCCTTCCAGCCGCGCGTTCGGCCGGCCGGCACGCTGCAACTGCCGGTTTCGCGCGGCAACGACGCGCTCGCGCACGCGCGCGGAAGGTTCGCCGGCGGGAAGCCGTGACAAGGCGCTGCCCGCAAGCCGCGGCACTTCCACGTGCAGATCGATCCGGTCCAGCAGCGGGCCGGACAGGCGGCCGCGATAACGCTGAATCTGATCGGCAGTGCAGTTGCAGCGCCCGGCGGGATCGCCGTGATAGCCGCAGGGGCAGGGATTCATCGCGGCGATCAATTGAAAGCGCGCGGGGAATTCCGCCTGGCGCGCGGCGCGTGAAATGACGATGTGGCCGGTTTCCAGCGGCTCGCGCAGGACTTCAAGAACGCGCCGGTCGAACTCGGGCAATTCGTCCAGGAAAAGCACGCCATGGTGCGCGAGGGAAATTTCTCCGGGTCGCGGCTGCGAGCCGCCGCCGACCAATGCGACACCCGACGCCGTGTGATGCGGAGCGCGAAAGGTTCTGCGCCGCCAGTTGGCCGCATTGAAACCGCTGCCGCTCACGGAAGCGATCGCGGCCGCTTCGAGCGCTTCGTCGTCGGTCAGCGGCGGCAGGATGCCGGGCAGGCGCGCGGCGAGCATGCTCTTGCCGGTGCCGGGCGGACCGAGGAACAACAGGCTGTGACCGCCGGCCGCGGCGATTTCCAGCGCACGCCGCGCGCGCGACTGGCCGCGCACTTCGGCGAGATCGGGCACGTCAACGGACAAGGGTTCAGGCGCCACCGCCGCCTGCGCGGTGAGCAGGCTGCCGCCTTGCAGGTGCGCGGCGACGGCAAGCAGGTGATCGGCCTCGAAGACTTCGAGACCTTCGACCAGCGCGGCTTCCGGGCCGTTGCCGTTCGGCACGAGCAACGCGCGCCTTGCCCTGTTCGCCGCGACGGCGGCGGGCAGCACGCCGCGCACCGCGCGAAGCGCGCCGTCGAGCGCGAGTTCGCCGAGCAGCTCGAGATTCAAAAGCGCGCTCGCCGGCAGTTGTCCGCCGGCCGCAAGAATGCCGATCGCGATCGGCAGATCGAAACCGCCGCCTTCCTTGGGAAGATCCGCGGGCGCAAGGTTCACGGTGATTCGTCGCGCCGGAAATTCGAACTGGCTGGTGATGATGGCGGAGCGCACGCGGTCGCGCGCTTCCTTCACGGCCGCTTCGGGCAATCCGACAATGTTGAACGCGGGCAGGCCGCCGCTGAGATGAACTTCGACTTCAACCAGCGGCGCGTCGATGCCGAGGCGCGCGCGGCTGAAAACACGGGCGAGTGCCATGTGAACCTTCCCTGGTCTGTGGTGTGTGTTCGCAGGAGCGCGCTCCTGCGCGCGAAAGCAGGTCGCGAGAATTTCGCGCGCGGGAGCGCGCTCCTACAGTGCTTCGATTATTTTTTTCCGTTGCCTTTCGTCTTCGGCTTCACCGTCTTTTCCGCCGGCGGCTTGATCGCGTCTTCGAGTTCGACAAGACGCAGGTTGATGCTTTCGAGCTTTTCGCGCGTGCGGCGCAGCACTTCGGTCTGCACGTCGAATTCCTCGCGCGTGACGAGGTCGAGACGCCCGAGCACGTTCTGCAGCACGGCGCGGAAATTCCGCTCGAGATCCTTCTGCGCGTCGCGCAAGCCGGACGGCACGGCTTCGTAGAGCCGCCGCGCGAGATCGTCGAGAATTTTCGGATCGAGATTCATGGCGTTTCC
>DASVCH010000029.1:0-31420 GCA_036381715.1 Gammaproteobacteria bacterium
CAGCGCATCGCGATCGCGCGAGCGCCGCCCGCGCAGCGAATAGTCGCCTTCGCGCAGGGCTTCGAGAAGATTGGCGAGCGTGTTGAGGTGGAAGATGACTTCGTTGCGCGCGGCGAACGCGAACGCCAGCCAGAAGATCGCCAGCACGGCGAGCAGCAGCAAGGCGGAAAATGCCGGGATATCGGACAGCCACAACAACACACCCACGGCGATCAGCGCCGGCAGGCCCGCCAGCAGGCTGAACGCGGCCGTGCGGCTTTCGAAGGTCAGGCGGCGCTTGCGGGAAAGGTGCGGTGGCAACGGGAAGCTCCTCATGCGAGGTGAGACGGCAGATCACGAACCGAGTATGAGCAACGCGTCTCCCTTTTACCTCATGTCCTTATCCTTCCTCGCCCCGGACGGCGTCCGGGGAGCAATGCCTTCCGGCTCGTGGTCAGAGCCGGTACTTCTCGATGCGCCGGTACATCGCGCTGCGGCTGAGTCCCAGCAGGTCGGCGGCCTGCATCACGTTCCCTTCACAGTGTTCCAGCGCACGGCGGATCAGTTCCTGTTCCGCCTCTTCCAGCGTCGGCACGCCTTGTGTCAGCCCGTTGCCGGGCGCGCTTTCCGTGAGCAGCGTGGCGACGTCGGACAGGCGCAGCTTCGCGCTTTCGCACAGCAGGACCGCGCGTTCGATGACGTGGCTGAGTTCGCGGACGTTGCCGGGCCAGGCGTAGCTGCGCAGCCACTCGGCGGCGTCGGGTTCGAATCCCGTGACATTGCACTTGTACTTCCGCTTCAGCTTGTCGAGCTGCAATTGTGCGAGCGGCAGGATGTCGTCGCGCCGTTCGCGCAATGCCGGAATCCGGATTTCAACGGTGTTCAGGCGGAACAGCAGATCCTTGCGGAATTCGCCGGCTTCGACGGCGGCACGCAGGTTCGCGTTCGTCGCGGAAATCACGCGTACGTCGGCCTGTTGCGTGCGGGACGAGCCGATGCGCTCGAACTGGCCGTCCTCGAGCACGCGCAGCAGCTTGGCCTGCTGCGCGAACGGAATGTTCCCGATCTCGTCGAGAAACAGCGTGCCGTCCGCCGCGAGTTCGAAGCGGCCGGTGCGGTCGGATTTCGCGTCCGTGAACGCGCCGCGCACGTGCCCGAACATTTCGCTCTCGAACATCGTCTCCGGTATGCCGCCCATGTTCACGGCGACGAACGGTCCCTTCGCGCGCGCGGAATTTTCATGGATCAGCCGGGCCAGCAGGCTCTTGCCCGTGCCCGGCTCGCCGGTGACGAGCACGTTCGCATCCGAAGGCGCGATCTTGCGGATCATGTCCACGACGGGACGCATCGCGGGCGATGCGGCGACGAATTCCTCGACGCTCTCGCCGCGCAGCAGCGCGTTCTCCGCTTCCAGCCGCGCGCTGCGCCGGAGCGCGCGGCACAGTTCGACCTGGTTTCGGACCAGCGAAGCGAGTCTCGCGTTGTCCCAGGGTTTCTCGACGAAATTGCGCGCGCCAAGGCGCATGGCTTCGACGGCGAGCTCGATGGTGCCCCAGGCCGTCATGACGATGACCGGGAGATCCGGCTGCTGCGCCGCGAGCCGCCGGATCAGTTCCAGGCCCTCGGCGCCGGACGTCGTGTCGCGGCTGTAGTTGAGGTCGGCGAGCACGGCGTCGAACTCCAGGGTGCGCACGGCTTCCTCGACCGCGTCGGGCGAGGCGACGAATTCGACCTCGTAACCTTCGGAACGGAACAGCATGCCGAGCGCCTGGCGTACGTCCGCCTGGTCGTCGGCGATCAGCAAGCGCGGTTTTGGGATTGAATTTTTACTCATTATTAATAGAGAGAATCACGTTCCTGTCCTGGGTGCGCTGCCGCCCGCACCCTCTTCCTGCATCCAGCCATCCTGCAGCGCGATGATACGCCGGCCGTAGGCGGCATTGTCCGGATTGTGCGTCACCTGCACGATGGTCGCGCCATCTTCGTTCAGTTCGCGCAGCAATTCCATGATCGTCCGTCCCTGCGAGGAATGCAGCGCGCCGGTGGGTTCGTCGGCAAGAATCACCGAGGGCTGCGTGATGAGCGCGCGGCCGACCGCGACAAGCTGCTGCTGTCCGCCCGAGAGCTGCGGCGGATACAGGCCTTTCTTCCCGACAATGCCGAAGCGGTCGAGGATGTCCGCGACCCTCGCCTCGCGCTCGGACCGCGGAATGTCGCGGTAGGTGAGCGGCAGTTCGAGGTTCTCGTAAACCGTCAGGTCATCCAGCAGGTGGTAATGCTGGAAGATGAAACCGACGTGCTCGCGCGCAAGCACGGCACGCTTTTTCTCCGGCAGCGCGTGCACCTTCTCGCCGGCCAGTTCGTACTCGCCCTGCCAATCGGAATCCAGCAGGCCGAGGATGTTCAGCAGCGTCGTCTTGCCGGAGCCCGACGGCCCCGTGATGCTGATGAAATCCCCCGGCGCGATGTCCAGGTTGATCTGTCGCAGCAGCCAGAGCCGGCCGCCTTCGAAGGGCACGCTCTTTTCGATGTTGTGCAAACGAATCATGATTCACTCCGCCCGCAGGGCTTCAACAGGTTGAATGGAAGCTGCGCGCTTGCCGCCCGACCAACCGGCCAGCAACGCGAACAACACGACGCCGCCCGATGCGAGCAGCAGCGCCGGCAGGAAGCCGCCGCCGATTTCTCCCAGCCAATGATCGAGATAAGGCGCGGCCAACACGCCCGGCAGAATCCCGGCGAGCAGCGCCGCCGCAAGCACGCCGCGCCATTCGCCGACCAGCCATCCGAACAGGCGGCCTCGATCGGCGCCCAATGCCTGGCGCAGGCCGATTTCCCGCCAGCGGCTGTTGATCTCGAACATCAGCGCGCCGTACAGCCCGACCAGTGCGATCGCCACCGCCACCGCGCCGAACGCCGCGAGCACGACCGAAACCAGCCGCGCGCGCGCGACGCTGTTCTCCACGTAAGTCTTCACCGGCGTCAGCTCCTGCAAGGGCAGGCCGGGATCGATCTCCTGCAGCACCGCGCTCACGCGATCGCGCACGTCGCCGATGCCAAGCGCCGTCCGGATCACGACCATGGGATTGCCGTCGTCCGGCTGCCATAGTGAATCGTAGATTTCCGGCTGCACCGGATCGTGCAGGCTGGCCTGCTGGAAGTCGGCGACGACGCCAATGATCGTGCGCCAGCGGGAGTTTTCGTCCGGATAGCGGTCGTAGGTGATGCGCGCGCCCACCGGCGAACGACCGGGGAAGTATTTTTCGGCGAAGGTGCGATTCACCACCGCCTGCAATGGCGCGTCCCTTGCCGGTGACGGATCGAACGTATCGCCCTCGAGCATCGGTATGTCCATGAGCTGGAAAAAGCCGGGCGAGACCTCGCGGTGCCTGACCTCGACCGCGTAATCCTCCCTGGCGCGCCCCTCGATGGCGGCGTCCGACGACCAGCCGATGTCTGCGATCGGCAGTTCGCTCGCCATGGCGACGGCCGTGATGCCGCTCTCCGCTTCCAGGCGGCGCAACAGTTCGCGCTGCGTACGGATCCGCGTCGCGCTGTCCGCGTAGCTCCCTTCCGGAAGCACCAGTCGAAACGCCACGCGCCCTTCGACGGCAAAGCCCGGCTCACGCTGTGCCACGCGCTGGAAGCCGTTGACCGCGGCCAACGCGACCGCGAGCAGCAGGACCGTCCCCGCCAGTTGCAGCACGAGCAACGTGCGGCGCACGCGCGCCGTGCCGCGGCTCGGCATCGCACCACGGCCGCCGGCGGCCAATGCATCAACCGGCGGCACACGGCTTGCGCGCCATGCTGGCAGCGTGGCCGTCGCGATGCCGCACACGGCGGCCAGCAATACGCCCGCTGCGAATACCGGCAAATCCAGCGAGGCGTCAACGCCGTACCGGGACGCTTCGGGCCACAGCGCGACGACGCCACGCAAGCCCGCGACGGCGAGCAGCATGCCGAGCGCCGCTCCCGACAGGCTGATCAGCAGGGCTTCCACGACGGGCCGGGCGAGCAAGCGTCGGGCGGAGGCGCCCAACGCCGCCTGCACGGCGTACTGGTGCTGCCGTCCGATGCCGCGCGCGAGCAGCAGGCCCGACACGTTCACGCACGCCATCAACAGCACGAGCATCACGGCGCCGAAAAGCACCGTCATGCTGTCCGCGATATCGCGCGTCAACGAATCGTGGAGCGGCGTCAGGCCGTTGTCCATGCCCTTGTTCAGTTCGGGGTATTGTTCGCGCAGCCGTGCGGCAATGGCCCGCAATTCGGCTTCCGCGTCCGCCGGCTGCACGTCGCCGCGCAAGCGGCCGACAACCTCGATGTAATGCGCGCGCCGGAACCACGCGGCGTTCACCGCCTCGCGCGGCCAGCGGTACGGCACCCACAGTTCATTGCCGCGCGATCCGATGAAAAACGACGGCGGCATCACGCCGATCACCTCGTACGCCTCGCCGTCCAGCCGGATGCTGCGGCCGACAATTTCCGGATCCGCGTTGAACACCGTGCGCCAGAGCGCGTCGCTCAATACAGCGACGGGGGCCGCGTCCTGCCATGTTTCGTTCCAGCTCATGACGCGCCCGAGCGCGGGCCGCGCGCCGAGTACGTCGAAAATATTGCCGGTGACCATACCTGTCTCGAGCAGGCGCGGCCCGCCCTCCGCGCCCGTCAGCACCGTCGAGTTCGGCCACGCACTGAATGCCGCCATGTCCGTAAACGCGCTCGCGCCTTCGCGCCAGTCCATGAAGTTCGCGGGCGCCGCGCTCGCCGCATGCCAGTTGCGCGCCTCGTTCCGTTCCCACACATGAACGAGCCTTTCCGGCTGCGCGTAAGGCAACGGCTTCAGGAACACATCATGCAACAGCGAATACACGATCACGCAGCCGCCAAGACCGAGCGCGAGCGTGAACATGGCCACCAGGCCCGTGCGGTGACCGGCGAGCAGTCCGCGTAAGGCAAGCCGTATCTCGTTCATGACGTACTCCTCGTTTTCGGCGTCATTCGTCCCGCAGCACTTCCATCGGCGCGACATTCGCGGCGCGCCAGACAGGCACGAGGTTCGCGAACACGGCGACGGCTGCGAACAGCAGGCCTGAAAACAGCATCGCGAACGAATTTCCCTGTTCGACCCCGGCGACCGCGCCGGCGAGATGCCGGCTCGCGAAAACCGTCAGCAGCAAGCCCGCGCCGATGCCGAACAGCGCGACGACCAGTCCGCGCCGCAGGAACTGCCGCGTCACCTGCGGCCGCGTCGCACCCAGCGCGTAACGGATTCCGATCTCGCGCTGCCGCTGGCGCGCCGCGTAGGCCGCGACGCCGTACATGCCGACGACGGCAAGCAGGGTTGCGAAGACGGCGGCGCCGACGGCAAGCGAGGTCATCGCCCGGTCGCGCTGCGTGAGCCTGTCCATGCGCGCTTCCATGCTGCCGATGGCCTGTATCGCAACTTCGGGACCCGCCGTGGCGACGGCGTCGCGAATGGCATTCATGGCGATGCCGGCGTCCGGCGCGGCCGCGATCACGTTCAGCGCAGACGTCCAGGTGTTCCGGAAGGTCGTGAAGACCATCGGGCGCGGCGCTTCACGCAGGTCGCTCTGCTTGTTGTTCGCGACCACGGCAATGACTTCCGCCGATTCGTCGATACCGTAATCGATGCGCATGCCGACGGCGTTCCGGTCGGGCCAGTAGCGCTCGGCGAAGGCCTGGTTGACGATCACGTACTCCGGCTCGTCGCCGGTCATTCCCGCGATCTCGCCGGTGAAGTCGCGGCCGCGCAGGATGTCGATGGCCAGCGCGTCGAAATAGCCGTCGCTGACCGGATTGAACGCGACCTGCATGTCCTCGTTTGCGGCCGGCGAATAATCCTGCGGCCGCACGGTCCGCCGCATGCCGACGCGCGACACCGGCACGTTCAACGCCACGGCGGAACGCGTGACGCGCGGATCCTCGCGCAGCGCCTGCAGCACGGCGACAAAGGGCGGCCGCTCGTGATCGCTGCTCATCATGACGAGGAACGCGACGCCGCGGTTGTCCGTGCGAAAGCCCGGATCGACGGCCAGCGTTTCGCGCAGGGCGCCGATGAACATCATCGACACCGTCAGCAGCAACACCGAAACGCCGACCTGCACGACGATCAGCCCGTCGCGAACATTCAACGCGCCGCCCGTATCCCCGTGCCGCGCGCCGCGCAGCACGTCGGCAAGGCGCGTCGCGCCCAGGCGCCGGATCGGCGCGATGCTGCTCAGCAGGGCCGCGATCGCCAGCATGCCCGCAAACGCCGGCAGCACGCGGGCGTTGAAGATCAGCACGCCGGGCTCGTCCGGCAGCGCGAGCTCCGCGCCGATGTTCCGTTGCAGCCAGCCGGACAGCAGCAGCGCAAACAGCAGCGCCAGCGCGGCCGCAAGGACAACGACAATGACCGCTTCGCGCAGCACGTCGCGTGCAACACGCGCGCGGGTTGCGCCAAGACTCAGGCGTACGCCGGTTTCCGCGCGCGCCGCTTCCGCGCGCACCAGCATCAGGCCCGCAGCGTCCGCGCACACGACGATCAGCAGCACGGCGACGAGCCCGAACAGGATCCACGACACCGTTTCGATATTGCGCTTGCCGGATGGATCGATGGCAACGTCGCGTGCCGGGAACACCAGCGCGGCCGGCCACGCCTCCTCTCCGTCGCCGCGCGCGAGCCTTGCCGTTTCGAGCGATGCGCGCGCCTGCCCGACAGTCACGCCCGGCGCAAGACGCGCCACCGCGTTCAGCCAGGCCATGTTCTCGCTGGTGAGGAACTGTTCCGTCGGCATCGCCGGCAGGGCCATCGGCGTCGCGCTGTTCACCGGCAGCCATATGTTCGGACGGTTTGTCAGCGAAACGCCGGTGAAGCCAGGCGGGGCGATGCCGGCGATGGTGACCGGTTCTCCGTTGAGCGTGATGGCATCACCGACAATGCCTGGCTCGCCGTTGAAACGCGACTGCCAGGTCTCGTAGCTCAGTACGCCGACGATCCCCGCGCCGCGCACGTCGTCGTCCGGCTGCAACAGCCTTCCCTCGGCGGGACGCGCCCCCAGCAGCGTGAAGAAATTTCCGCTGACCAGCGTCGCGTTCAGCATCGTCTTGTCCATGCCCGGCGCGGTGTGCGCGACCTGCGGCCACTCCGCGTACCAGGCGACATCCTCGAACGCCTCGACATTGCCAAGATAATCGCGGACGCCGGGGATGGACCAGTTGTCGCGCTGCTCGCGTCCCTCGTCCGTGCGGAAAATCCGCAACAGCGTTTCCGCGTTCGCCACGTTCAGCGGCCGGAACAGCACGGCATCGGAAATGCCGTACAGGCTCAGCGCGCCGCCGAGCCCGGTCGCCATGACCAGCACGAGCGTCACGAAATATCCCGGATGCCTGAGCAATCGTTTCAATGCGGATACCATGCCGTTTCCCCTTATTCGTGTCGTAACGCTTCCTGAGGTTGAATCGCCAGCACGCGCCGCGCCGGCGCAAGCAGTGCGAGTACGCCAATACCAAGTAACAGGCCGGTGGTAACGACGAACACCATCGCGTCGAATGCCTGCAGCCCGAAAAGAAATCCGTCCAGTGCACGCGCGACGAGCAGCGCGATGACAAGGCCGGCGGCGGTGCCGGCAACCACCAGGCGCAGGCCGCGCCACAGCACCGCACGCATCAGGGCGCGCGGGCTTGCGCCCAGCGTCAGCCGCACGCCAAGTTCGCGCGTGCGGCCGAGCACGTAGGCGGAAAGCAGTCCGTACAGGCCGAGCGCCGCGAGCAGCATGCCCAGCGCGCCGAGCGCGACCGCAACGCCGCCTGCCACGCGCTGCGGCAGCAGCGACAGCGCGAGAATGTCTTCCATGGACTCCACTTCCGGCATCGCAAGACGCGGATCCGCCGCGCGAACGGCGTCACCGATCATCCGTTCGGCGGCGCGCTTGCCGGCACCGGTGCGCACGAAGATGCTGACCGTGTCCTGGTCCACCTGCGACAGCGGCAGGTACATGAAAGGAATGTTCGTGTCGTCGAGACGGCTGTAGCGCGCGTCCGGCGTCACCCCAACCACGCGCAGCAGCCAGGGATCTTCCGGATCGCCGAAACGGAAGCTCCGCCCGATGACGCTGCCCTCCGGCGCGAGCAGGTCCGCGAGCACCTGGTTGACGACGACGACGCGCTCGCCGCCCGCGCTGTCGTCTTCCGTGAAGCCGCGGCCGCGCACGGGAATGCGCAGCGTGTCGAAGAACGACGGAGAGACGATGTTTGCGTCGGCGCCGATGCTTTCGCCGTTGTCGAGGAGAAAGCCGCCGTAGCCGACACGCGTGAAGTACAGCGGCACGACACGTGCGGCGGCGGCGTTTTCGACACCGCCTTGCCGTTGCAGGCGCGTGACGACGTCGTCGATCACGCGCCGGCGCGACGCCGCATCGTACCGGCTGCCGCGCAAATCGATTTCAGCGGCATGCACCTCGTTGATGTCGTAGCCGAGTTCCACGTCGCCCGCGCGCTGCAGGGCGCTGATGAACAGTCCCGCGAGAATCAACAGCAACAGCGTGAACGCGACCTGCGCCGAAACCATCATCGAACGGAAGCGGCTGCGGTTGCCCGCCTGCGCTCCCGTTCCCGCCAGCACACGGCTCGGCTGCTCGGCGGAAACGCGCAACGCCGGCAGCAATCCCGCGAGCACGGTGACGAACAGCGACAGTCCGAGGATGAACCCGAACACGCCGAGGTCGAACGGCGCGTCGAGATCGACGGCAAGCGGGATCGGCAAGTCGAGGCCCGCGACGAGCTGCCGCAGCCACCACGCGACCAGCAGGCCGAGCAGCGCGGACGCGAGCGACAGCGCAAGGACCTCCGTCAGCAACTGCAGGACGATCGCGCGGCGGCGCGCGCCCAGCACATGGCGCATGGCAATTTCATGCCGTCGCGCTTCGCCGCGCGCGATCAGCAGGCCCGCGACGTTCCCGGCAGCAACGAGCAGCACCAGCGCGATCAGTCCGAACAAAAGGCCGGCGAACACCATCAGCGGCAATCGCGCCGGCGCCGGCAGCATGCGCAGGGGCGCGGCGACGAACGCCATTTCGCGGTTGGTGTCGGGATAGGCCTCCTGCAAGCTGCGCGACAGCGAGGCAAGTTCCGCATTGGCCTGTTCGAGCGTCACGCCCGGCGCAAGCCGTCCGCCGGCATGCAGCCAGCTCGCACGCCGCTGCTCGAACACCTCGGCCCCGGAACGGCCGACAAGGTGCGCCATGCTCAGCGGCACATAGAAATCCGCGCTGCCGGTGATGTCCACGCCATTGAAACCGGCCGGCAGCACGCCGACCAGCGTCAGCCGCACGCCGTTGAGTTCGATGCTTTCGCCAATCCGGCCGATGTCGCCGCCGAGATGCTCGATGAACGCGCCGTGGCTTGCGACCGCCACGGCGCCTTCGCCCACTGCGCGGCTGTCGGCGGGCTGCAGCAGGCGTCCTGCCTGCGGCACGACGCCGAGCGCGTCGAAGTAGTTTCCCGTCACGAGCGTCATGAGCGCGCGGGCCGGGTTGTCGTTTTCGTACAGGCCGACCGGCATCGAGGTGTACGCGTATACCTCGTCCAGCGTTTCCGCGCGCCCGGCAATATCCGCGTAGTTCGGGTAGGACACGGTATCGAACCCGAAACCTTCCATGGTGCGTCCGATGTCCACGAGGCGGCCGGCGTCCTGCAACCCCGGCGGCGGCGTGAACAGCAGCAGGTTCACGAAGCCGAACAGATACGTTCCCGCGCCGAGCGCGACGGCGAGCGAAACGATCGCGACCGAACTCATCAGCGGTTCGCGCAGGTACTGGCGTCCCGCGGAACGCAGGTTGCGCCGCAGTGCCGACACGATTCCGGCGCCGGTTTTCATGACCCTATTCCTCTCTCAATGCCGTCATCGGATCCACCTTCGTGGCCCGCTGCGCCGGGATGTAACAGGCAAGCAACGCAACGCCCGCAAGCAGCAGCGCGACGCCGGCGAACACCGCGGGGTCGGTCGCGCTCACGTCGAACAGCAGGCTTGCAAGAACGCGCGTCGCGGCAAGCGCGATGACGAAGCCGGCGCCGATTCCGGCAAGCGCGAGCACCGCGCCCCGGCGCAACACCAGCCGCAACACCGTGCCAGCCCGCGCGCCAAGCGCCATGCGGATGCCGAACTCCCGCGTCTGCTGCGCGACGAGATAGGCGACCACGCCGTAGATGCCCATCGCCGCCAGCAGCAGCGCGGCGACGCCGAACACGCCCAGCAGCGTCATGCTGAAACGGCGATCGGCAAGCGAGCTGGAAAAGACCTGCTCCAGCGTCCGGAAGCGCACGGGCACGCCCGGGTCGAGTTCATTGACGATGCGGCGCGCGGAGGAAATGACCGCGCCGTTTGCAAGCGCGCCCTGGATGGCGATCGTGAACCGGCCGCCCAGCGACGCCGTCCGCTGGCAGGTGCACGCGTAGAACGTGGGCCGCGGCCTTGCATCCAGGCTGCGGCTTCGGACATCGCCAACGACGCCGACGACGGTGAACGGATGCGCAAGGTCGCCGTCCATGTTGCCGAACTGGATCAGCTTGCCGATGGGGTTTTCGTCCGGCCATTGCTGCTTCGCCAGCGATTCGCTGACGAGCGCGACGTGCGCGGTGCCGCGGGTGTCACCTTCGCCGAACGGCCGCCCGCGCAGCAGCGGAATTTGCATGGCGTCGAAATAGTCCCGGCTGGCGACGCGATATTCCGCGTACCCGGTCCGCGCGGGATTGTCGATGAGCCGCTCCCATTCCGGCCAGCTCGTCACTTCGTCGAACCGCGCCAGCGCCAGGTAGGTGCCGCCGGCGCCGCGATCGCTCAGCGGGAACGCGTTGATGCCGCCGGCATGATCGACGCCGGGTATCGACGCGAGACGATCGGTCAGTTGTTCGTAAAAACCGGCAAGCCGCGTTCCGGCGGCGGCATCCTGCGGCCGCGGAAGCAGCACTTCCATGATCACGGCGCCGGAGCTGCGAAAACCCGGATCGACATTGAGCAATTGCATGAAGCTCCGGCCGAGCAGGCCCGCGCCCGTCAGCAGCACCAGCGTCAGCGCGATCTGCGCGGCGACGAGAACGCCGCGCGCGCGGCGGCTGCCGGTTCCGCCGCTGCGCGAACGCTGGTTCTCGGCGAGAGAATCCTGCAGTCCCGCTCCCGTTGAGCGCCAGGCGGTGACAAGACCGATTCCGGTTGCCGCCAGCATCGAAATGCCCAGCGCGAATGCCAGCACCGTTTCATCCACGCCGACAGCGCCGGCGCGCGGCAGGCGTTCCGGCGCGATGCCGAGCAGGACGTTCGTGATCCACGCGGCAAGCAGAACGCCCAGCATGCCGCCGGACACGGAAAGCAGGAACGATTCGGCAAGAAACTGCGCGTTCAGCCGCCGCCGGCCGGCGCCCAGCGCAAGGCGAACGGCCAGTTCGCGCTCGCGCGACGTCGCGCGCGCCAGCAGAAGACTGGTCACGTTCGCGCAGGCGATGAGCAGCAGGCACACCGACGCGCCAAGCAGGATCACCAGGGTCGATCGCGTCGTTCCCACGATTGCGTTGTGCAGCGGGACGATCGATACATCAGTGATGTCGGTGTCGTCGCCATGGATTTGCCGCAACTGCGCGGCAATGGCGCCGAGTTCATGCTGCGCGGTTTCCATGGTCACGCCGTCCGCGAGCCGGCCGATCGCGCTCCAGTTGTGCGCGGTGCGGCTCGCATCCGGCGACGGCGAATCCGGAATCCAGAATTTCGCGGCCGCGGGAAACGCCATGTCCGCCGGCATCACGCCGACAATGACGTGCGGCGCGCGATCGATGACCAGCGTCCTGCCGATCGCATCGCGCCTGCCGTCGAACTCGCGCTGCCAGAAGTCGTGGCTGATGACAACGACGGCCGCGGCGTTGCGGGTTTCCTCTGCGAGGAATTCGCGCCCGACGGCTGGCCGCGCGCCGATCACCGCGAAGAAATCCCCGGACACGAGCGCGCCGTCCGCGCGCAGCGCGTCGCCCTCGCCGGCGACGGTCATGCTGTAGGACGTGTACGCGGCCAGCGCGTCGAACGTCTCGCTCCGCGCGCGCAGGTCGATGAAGTTCGGCGCGCCCCAGCGCATGCTGTCGCCGTCTTCATCGACTTCCCACAACTGCATCATGCGGTCCGGTTCCGGGTACGGCAGCGGCTGCAACAGCACGCCGTTGACCACGCTGAAGATCGCCGTTGCCGCGCCGATGCCGAGCGCGAGCGTCAGCACCACCGTCGCCGTGAAGCCGGCGTTGCGAAGGAGTCGTCTAGCGGCGTGCCGCAGTTCCAGCAACAGGTTTTCCATTGACACCTCTATTCGTGGCGCAGCGCTTCGATCGGGTTGACGCGCATTGCGCGGCGCGCGGGCAGACAGGTCGCGAGCGTCGCCACTGCCAGGAGCAGGAGCGCAACGCCCGCAAACGTCAGCGGATCGAGCGAGCCCACGCCGTACAACTGGCTGGACAAGACACGGGTGACGCCCAGTGCGGCGAGGAGTCCGGCGGCGATTCCCAGCAACACCGGTGACAGCCCCTGCGTGACGAGCAGCCGCAGCAGGTCGCCGCCCTTCGCGCCGAGCGCCATGCGAATGCCGAACTCCTGCGTGCGCAGGCTCAACGAGTACGCGATGACGCCGTAGATGCCGAGCGCCGCCAGCACGATGGCGATTCCGCCAAACAGGCCCAGCAGCAAGGTGAACAGGCGCGGACGCGCCACCGTTTGCGCCAGCACCTGGCGCATTGCCGCGACCTTCGCGATCGGCTGATCCGGGTTGATGTCCCAGACCGCCTGCCGTACGGCGTTCGCGATCAGGACCGGATCGCCGGCCGTGCGCACGAACAATTGCAGGCTGGACCGCGGCATGATGGAAGTCGGCAGGTAGACGGCAGGACCGGGCTCCCGGGCAATGCCTTCGTGCCGCACGTCGCCTGCCACGCCGACAATGGTGAAGGCCGTGTCGAACAGTTCCAGGCTGGAGCCCACGGCATCGCGATCGGCAAGATACCGCTCCGCGAACGCCCGGTTGACGATCACCACCGCGGCTTCGCTCGTTTCATCCGCCGTGCTGAACTCGCGCCCGAGCAGCAAGGGAATGCCAAGCGCGCGGAAATAGCCGGGTGTCACCGGGAACACGCCCATTTCCGGCGTGACCGGTTCCGCCCGCCCGGGAACGCGGAAGGCATAGGGCTCGCCCTCGCCTTGCAGGGGCACGGTTTTGCCGCCGCCGACGGCGAGTACGCCCGGCAGTTGCTCGATGCGCGCAATCAGCTCGCTGCGATAAGCATCGCGACGCTCGCTGTCCATCACTTCGGACGGCGTCGAAACGCTCAAGGCAAGCACGTTGTCGTCATTGAAACCGGGATCGACCTTCGTCAGGTTCCAGAAACTGCGCAGCAACAGGCCGGCGCCGATCAGCAACACGACGGCGAGGGCGACCTGCGCGCTCACCAATGCCTTGCGCATGCCAAGGCGAGCGCGTCCGGCAGTACCGCCGCGTCCGCCCTCGCTCAACGATTCGCGCAGGTTCACGCGCGACACCGTCAGCGACGGCAGCAGGCCGAACACGACGCCGGTGACGGCCGATGCGATCAGGGTGAAGCCGGCCACGCCCAGGTCGAGCCGGATCTCCCCGGGGCGCGGAATCGTATCGGCGGCGAGCGTCAACAGGCCGTCGATCCCCCACGCCGCCAGCAACAGCCCCACCGTGCCGCCGGCCAGTGCAAGCAACATGCTCTCGGTCAGCACCTGGCGTGCAAGCCGCGACCGGCGGGCGCCGAGCGCCGTACGTACCGCGAGTTCCCGGCCGCGCGCGTTGCCGCGCGCCAGCAGCAGGTTGGCGAGATTCGCGCAGACGATAAGCAGCACGAAGGCAACAGCGCCGAACAGCGTGAGCAAGGCCGGGCGTATGTCGCCGACGAGCGCGTCGTGCAGCGTGATCACGCTTGCCCTGTCCCAACCCTCGTTGGATTCGGGCCAGGCGGCGGCGAGACGGCGCACGATGCCGTTCGCTTCGTTCGCCGCCGCCTGCAGGCTCGCGCCCGGTGCGAGGTGGCCGACAACGCTCTGCCAGCGCAAATCACGCTCGCTGGGAATATCGTCTTCGCCAATGCGCGACAGCGGAACCCACACGTCGATTGCCCGCGCCGGGAAGTCGAACGACGCCGGCATGATCCCGGTGACCGTGAACGGTTCGCCGCCCAGCAGCAGCGTGCGGCCGACCAGCTTGTCGGTTTCGCCGAAGCGGCGGCGTGCGAATTCCGCGCTCACCACGGCAACACGGTCGTTCCCCTCGATGTGCTCCTCCGCGGCAGGCACGCGCCCGGCCTGCGGCGGCACGCCCAGCACCTTGAAGAAATCCGCCGACACGAACGCGCCGCTGATTTCCTCCGGCTCGCCGCTGCCCGTAAAAACGAGGTTCCCTTCCATGTATGCCGCCAGTGCGTCGTAGGCTTCCGATCCGTCACGCAGATCCTGGAAGTCCTGCGGCGAAAACGCGCCCCGGCGCACCGCGAAACCGTCTTCCGGCGCCTCATGCAGGACGCGAACGATTCGTTCCGGCTCCGGATAAGGCAATGGCTGAAGCAATACGCCATTGATGACGCTGAACACCGCCGCATTCGCCCCAATCCCCAGGGCCAGCGTGAGCACCGCAACGGCGGTAAAACCGGGAGTTCTGCGCAGGGTGCGCATCGCGTAACGCAAATCCCGCATCAGGCCATTCATGCTGAACCTCCTATTCGTAGCGCAGCGCTTCAATCGGGTTGACGCGCGTTGCGCGGCGTGCCGGCAGGTAGCCGGCGGCAACGATCACGGCGCCGAGCAGCAGGCCCGCGGCGGCAAGCACCAGCGGGTCGTGACCCGAAACGCCGAACAGCACGGATTCCGCCGCACGGCCGAGCAGCACCGCGGACACCAGGCCGATCAGACCGCCGGCGAGCGCCATCCCGCCGAGCTGGCGCAGCACCATCGCGCGCAGGCGGTGCGGTGTCGCGCCGAGCGCCTGGCGAACGCCAAGCTCGCGGGTGCGCTGCGCGACCGAAAAGGACAGCACGCCGTAAAGGCCGGTCGCCGCAAGCAGCGTCGCCAGCAAGGCAAACCCGCCCGACAGCAGGCTGATCATGCGATCCAGGAAGGTGCTTTCGTCGATCACGCCCGGCAGCGTTGCCAGTCCGTTGACCGGCAGATCGGGCGCCAGCGTTTCGACCACGCGGGACATCGAGGCCAGCATGTCTTCGGGCGCCAGCGTGCCGCGCACGTAGAAGTTCATGAAGCCGAGTTCCTCGTCCTGGTAACGCGGCAGGAAGAACTGCGGCGGCACGTCCTCCTTCACGTCGCTGTATTTCGCATCCGCGACGAGGCCGACGATCTCGATGTCCAGGTCGCCGCCGGAACCGATCGCCATGCGCTTGCCGACGGCATCGGCGCCCAGGGCGAATTTCTTCGCGAAAGCTTCGTTGACGATCGCGACCTTCGGCCGGCCGGGTGAATCCGCGTCGTTGAAGTCGCGGCCTGACAGCAGCGGTATGCCGAGCGTGCGGAAAAATCCCGGGCTGACCTGGTTGTAGCGCGCATCGGCGTCGATGTCGGGTCCCGCTTCGAAACCCTGCACCGACACGTTGCTGCCCCAGCTGCTGCCGCTGATCAGCGGCACCATCGACGATGCAACGCCGGTGACGCCCGGCAGCGCCGCGAGTTCGTCTTCGATGCGGCGAAACAGTTCCGTCGCGCGTTGCGGCGTGTAGCCGTTCAGCGCCGGCGCAAGGGAAAACGTTGCAACCGGATCGGCCGACAGGCCGAGGTCGACACGGGCGACATTGTCGAGGCTTTGCGCAAAGAGCCCGGCCATCACAAGCAGCACCAGCGAGAACGCGATCTGCGTGACGGCGAGTGCGCGGCGAAAACGCGCAACGCCCCGCCCGCCGGACTGTTGCCCGGATTGTTCCTTCAGCATGCCGCCGGGCGACACGCGCGTCGCCGCAAGCGCGGGGAACAGGCCGAACAGCAATGCCGTCGCCACGGATGCACCGATGGCGAACAGGATCGCCGCGCCGCTCAGGCCGATCTGCAATCTCGCCACGGCTTCGGCAGGCATGATGGAGGCAACGAAATCGAGCGTTGCCACCGCGACCGGCAGCGACGCCGCGCAACCGAGCAAGGCCAGCAGGCCGGCCTCCATCAGCAGTTGCGCGACCAGTTGCGCGCGGCTTGCGCCGATCGCCGAACGCAGCGCCATCTCGCGTGCGCGCACCGCGCCGCGCGCGAGCAGCAGGTTGGCGATGTTGACGCACGCGATCGCCAGCACGAGCAGGGTGACCGCAAGCAGCAGCGTCAGCGGCAGGCGCGCATCGTCCAGCGCGCGGCTCTGGCCGCGCTCGCCGGGTTTCAGCACCAGCGCCTTTTCCTTGAAGTTCGCCAGGTACTGCTCGGAACCGAAGGCATTCAGCGGCAGTTCGACCGTGTTGATGATCGAGCGGTACGGAATGTTGATCGCGCTTTCCGCTTCCTGCACGGTCACGCCGGGTTTCAAACGCGCGAACAGGTACACCCAGTACGACAACCGGTTCTCGGCGCCTTCGGGAAACTGCGGCTGCATGAGCCAGCGCAGCGTCAGCGGCACGAACACCTGTGGCCGGCTGCCGAGACTTGCGCCGCTGAAACCCTCCGGCGCCACGCCGATCACCGTCAACGACTGGCCGTTGACCTTCAGCACCCTGCCGATCACGCCGCGGTCGCCGCCGAAATGGTTTTGCCAGTAGTCGTACGCAAGAACGACAACATGACCTTCGCCCACGCGCGGCTCATCCTCGGGACCGATCAGGCGGCCCAGTGCGGGTGTCAACTGCAGCACGGAAAAATAGGCGCCGTTGACCGCCACGCCTTCACCCGCGAACGCCTGCGCGCCCGCCGCGGAAATGCTCGCGTCGAACGCGCGGTGTGCGGCGATGCCCGTGAACACCGTCTGCTCGCGCTCAAGATCGCGCAGCATCGGATAGCTGAAGACCTGATCGCTTCCACCCATGCCGCTGCTGGAGACGGATCCCGACTTCGGTCCCGTGGAACTCAACAGCACCAGCCGTTCGGGTTCCGGCACCGGCAGCGGCCGCAACAGCACCTGGTGAAACAGCGAGAACATCGCCGTGTTCGCGCCGATGCCGAGCGCCAGCGTCAGCACCACGATCAGCGTGAATCCCGGGCTCGCGGAAAGCCGGCGCAGCACGAAACGCAACTCTCTCAACAAGGTTCCCATGGAATGCTCCTATTCGTGGCGCAGCGCTTCCTGCGGCTGGATACGCAGTGCGCGGCGCGCGGGCATGATCGACGCCGCGATGACCAGCAGCAGCAGCGTGACGATGACAACACCGTAAGTGAGCGGATCGAAACCGGAGACGCCAACGAACTCGCTGGCAAGCAGTTGCGCGAACCCCGCGGCCAGCACGAGACCGAACGCCAGCGCAACGCCGAGTTGCACCGCGTATTCGCTCGCCAGCAGCCATGCAACCCGGACGTCGCTCGCGCCGAGCGCGCGGCGCACGCCAATCTCGCGGGTGCGCTGGCCCACGGCATACGCCAGCACCGAGTACAGGCCGCCGCCCGCCAGCAGGACGGCAAAAAAAGTGAAGATGCCAAGCAACGCCGACAACAGTTGCTGGTTCGACGTGCCGATGCGCATCCAGTCATCCAGCGTGCGCAGCCAATAGACCGGCATGTCCGCATCGACGCGCTGCACGGCGGCGCGCACCTGTTCCTGCAATGCGTAAGGGTTGCCGGACGTCTTCACGGCAAGACTGAAGAAGCGGTGATCGGTCTGCGCGACCGGACGCCAGATGACCGGCAGGACCGGGTCGCCGATATCCGCTGCACTTTGCACGACGTCTTCCGCAACGCCGACGACGGTCACCCAGCGTTCTTCGCCTTCCAGCCAGATGCGCCTGCCCAGCGTTTCCCCGCCGGCCAGGTATTCGTCCGCAAACTGCTGCGTGATGACGGCGACGTCGGGATGCCGCGCGTCGTCCGTCGCCGTGAAGAATCGTCCCTGCCGAAGACGTATTTCAAACAGTTCGAAATACTCGGGGCTGGCCGCGACGTACCGCGACCAGTTGCCGTTGAAGGCTTCGGCGGGATTCTCCACGCCTTCGGGACGAATGAAGACGCCGCCGGCGTTCCCCGCCGGCAATCCCGTGGCGATCGCGGCGTCCTCGACGCCATTGATGGCCGCGAGTTCGTTTTCCAGCCGTTCGATGAAGCGGCGTCGGCTCCCGGTATCCGGGTAGGCTTCCTCGAACAGCCCGACGCGACCGGTAAGCACGTTCTGCGTCTCGGCGCCGAGGTCCACGTCAAGCGCGTTGTAGAGACTGCGCAGCATGAGCCCGGTCGTCACGAGCAGGATGCAGGACAGCGCGATTTCCGCGCCCACCAGCACGCGGACCGTGCGGCTCGCCCGGCCGCCGCCCGTACCGCTGCCTTCCTTCAGATGATCAACGAGATTCACGCGGCCGGCGCGCAACGCCGGCGCAAGCCCCGCGACGAGCGCGACAAGAAAACTGGCGGCCACCGTGAACGCCGCCATGCGGCCATCGAACGACATGTCCACCCAGTACGGCGCGGCATCGCCCACCGAGGCAAAATAGCGTTCGATCGCGCCGGTGCCCCAATTGGCGATCAGCAGGCCGGCGCCGCCGGCGGCAAACGCAACCACGAGGCTTTCCAGCAGCACGCCCGCCACCAGCCGCGCGCGGCTCGCACCCAGCGCGCCGCGAACCGCCGACTCGCGCTGATTGCGCACGCTGCGCGCGATCATGAGGCTGGCGACGTTCACGCAGGCGATGAACAGGACGAACAGCACGCAGAGCGACAATGTCGCGACGATGCGCCGTGCTTCGATACTCACGTACTCTTCGGCGTACGGTTTCGCTACCGGCACGAGCTGCCGCATCTCTTCAGGCAACTCGTCCTGCATGCCGCGCAGCGAACTTGCCAGCGCCGCACGAATTGCGTTCGCGTTCGCATTGCCGGCCAGGCGCGCGAACACTTCCAGCGTCGGCGCGTCGCCGAATGCCTGCGCCGGGTCGTTTTCCAGCGGCAGCCAGACCTGCTGGGCGAACGGAAACTCGAAGCCCGCCGGCATGACGCCGATGATCGTTGCGGGACGCGCGTTCACGCGAATGACCTTGCCGATCACGGCGGGATCGCCAAGGTAACGGTTCAGCCACAGTTCGTGACCGATCACCACGACGGCCGGCGCGCCGGGCACGGCGTCCGCCGCGGTGAAGCCGCGTCCCATGAACGGCCGGGCCCGCAAGGTCTCGAACGCGTTCGCGCTTACGAATGCACCGTCGAAACGCTCCGGCCGTGCCTGCTCGCCGCTCAGGTTGATCGTGCCGAGATGGAACGCTGCAAGCGCCGCGACCGGCAGCGGCTGTTCCGCCCATCGAAAGTACAGCGGCTGCGGCACTTCCAGGCTGTCGTCGCCGTCCGCCGGATTGCGCAGCTCGACGTGCACCAGTTGCTGCGGCTCCGGGTACGGCAGCTCGCTCATGAAGTACGCCTTGATGCCGCCGAACATGAAAATGCTGAATCCCAGGCCCAGGCTCAGCATCAGCATCGCGGCCAGGAAGAAGCCCGGCGAACGCGCGAGTCGCCGCCAGGCGTGGCGCGCTTCGAAGAGCAAGGTGCCGGTTTTCATCGTTCCCCCCTTTCTGGCGTCACTCGACGCAAGGCGTGGTTGCCTGTTCGTAACGCCATGCCATGATTGCCTATTCGTAACGCAACGCCGTTACCGGTTCGACGCGCGAGGCGCGCCACGCCGGCAGCAACGACGCCGCGAGCGCGGTCAGGCCGAGCACCAGGCCCGCGCCGCCGTAAACCAGCGGTTCGTAGACGCTTACGCCGAACACCGTCGCGGCCAGCATTTTCGCCACCAGCACGGCAAGTCCGCCGCCCACGAAAATGCCGGCGATCGCGAGCAGCACGCCTTCGCGCAGGGTGTCGCGGAGCACACGCGCCGCGCTCGCGCCCAGCGCAAGCTGAACGCCGATGTCGCGCGTGCGCTGCGAGACCGCGTAAGCAAGCACGGCGTAGAGACCGACCGCGGCGATGAGCAGCGCGGCGACGCCGAACGCGAGCAGCACGTTCATGAAGAAATCCTGCAGCGCGTAACTGCGTTCAACGATTTCCGCCATGCTGCGCACGTTGTAGACCGGCACATCGGCGTTCACGGCCTGCACGGCCGCACGCAGTTGCGGCGCCAGCGCGAGCGGCTCGCCACTGGTGCGCAAGGCCAGCGAGATCGAGTACGGTCCGCGCATCTGCCCGTACGGAAAATAGATTTCCGGATCGGCTTCGCGGCGCAGGTTCCATTGCCGCGCGTTGCCGACCACGCCGATGATCTCGGCGTTCTCCCCCATCGCGCTCAGGCGCCGGCCGAGCACCTCGCCGCCGGCCAGGACTTCGTCGACGAAGGCCTGGTTCACCATGACGCGCGGCGGGCCGGTTTCGTTTTGGCTGAACGTCCGGCCCTGCAACAGCGGCAGGCCGAGCGCCTGGAAGTAGCCGTGATCGACCCAGCGGAATTCGACCGTCGGCCCCTGCCCGTCCGGGTATTCCTGGCCGGCGACACGCACCTGCCCGTTCCAGTTGTTCCTGCCGGTAACCGGCAGCGTGTCGATGGCGCCGAAGGACTCGACGCCCGGCAACGTCGCGATCTTCGCGCGCAAGGCGTCAAGGAAGCGGTCCTGCTGGGCCGTGTATTCCTCCCAGGTTTCGGATTCGGCGTCGGGCGCGAGCATGACTTGCGCGGTCAGCAGCTTCGAGGTGTCGAATCCGGGATCGACATGCGAGAGGTTTCGTATGGTTGACACGAGCAGCAGCGCGGACACGACGAGCACCATGCTCATGGCCATTTCGCCGATGACCAGCGTTCTGCGCCAGTGCTGGCTGCCACCGCCCGTTCCCTGCTTCGAACTCGCCTGAAGGCTGCCCGCGATATTGATGCGTCGTGCGAACGCCACCGGCAGCAGGCCGCACAACAGCGCGGTAATGAAAGCGAGCCCGAGCGCGAAGGCGACAACGCCGGCATCGATGGACACGGATTCGACGCGCGGCATGTACGTCGCCGCCAGCTCGCGGAAGAAGTGCACGCCGAGACTCGCGAGCAGCAGTCCGCCGGCGAGTCCCAGCATCGCGATCAGCAGCGCTTCGCCGAGCGCTGCCGTGCCGATATGCGACCGGCGCGCGCCGAGCGCGGCATGCGTGGCGATCTCGCGCGAGCGTGCCAGTGTCTGCGTCAACATGAGATTCGTGACGTTCGCGCAGGCGATCAGCAGCACCAGGCTGACCGCGGCGAACACCGCCCACAGCAGCGAGTCGATGCCGCGCGTCATCCAGTCGGAGAATTTCTCGATGCGAAACTCAAGCCCGCTGTAGGACGCCGGATCTTCCGCCGCCCAGCGCGCGGCGAACCGGTCGGCCCAGGCCTTGAGCTGCGCCTTCGTGGTGCCGGAGCCGAGGCGCGCGAACAGCATGATGTAATTGCCGTTGCCGCCGCGCGCCGCGAACTGCGCCGGCTGCCAGGCATCGGCATCGCGGGGAATATCCAGCCGCGGGTCGGCGACGCCGACGATGGTGTGCAGCTTGCCGTTCAGCCGGATTGTCTCGCCAAGCACGTCAGCCGCGCCCGCGTAACGGTTCTGCCAGAGCCGGTGGCTGATGACGACGGCCGCCGGCGCGTCCGGCCGCTGGTCGATCGCCGCAAGGTTGCGGCCGAGCACGGGTTCGAGCCCGAGCGTGTCGAAGAAACCGCGACTGACTTCGGCGGCGACGATACGCTGCGCGTTGACGTCGTCGGCGAGCGTGGCGCTGCCGTACGCATAGCCCGCGAACGCGATGTCGATGCTTGCGTCGCGCTGCATCTGGAGGAACCCGCGGCGCGACACCGGTCCGGCGTCCACCGGCGGCTGGTGCCGGAACACGTGCACCAGGCGATCCGCGTCGGGATACGGCAGGGGATCGAGCACGACGCCTTTCAGGACGCTGAAGCCGGCGACCACGGCGCCGATGCCGATGGCAAGCGTGAACGCGGCAGCGGCGGCGAGCGCCGGCTGGCGCCGCAGCCGGCGGACGCTTGTCGAAAGAGACTTGAGAATCATGCCGTTTTCTCCACTGGACGCGTTGCCGGTCAGGCCGACGCGTTGGCGCGGATCTGATCCTGGATCCGCCGGTCTTCCTCTTCGCGCAGGCGCACCAGCGTCTGCTCGTCCACCACGCGCCCGTCGAACAGGAAGATCTTGCGTTCGGCGAAATCCGCGTAGCGCGAATCGTGAGTGACCATGCAGATGGTCGCGCCGGAGCGGTGCAGGTCTTCCAGCAGCGCCATCACCTGTTCGCCGTTGCGCGAATCGAGATTGCCGGTCGGTTCGTCGGCGAGCAGGATCGACGGGCGTCCGACCAGTGCGCGCGCCACGGCAACGCGCTGCTGCTGACCGCCGGACAGCTGCGACGGGTAATGCTTCAGCCGGTGCGCCATGCCGACGCGTTCGAGCGCTTCCTGCACGCGATCGCGGCGTTCCGATTTGGAAACGCCGTCGCGATAGGTCAGCGGGAGTTCGACGTTCTCGAAAACGTTCAGGTCGCCGATGAGATTGAACGCCTGGAAGATGAAACCGATTTCCTTGTTGCGGATGCGCGCGCGATCGCTTGCATCCAGCTCTTCGACCGCCGTCCCGTTCAGCATGTAGCGGCCTTCGCTGGGGGCGTCGAGCAGGCCGAGAATCGACAGCAGCGTCGACTTGCCGCAGCCGGACGGGCCCGAAATGGAAATGTACTCGCCCTGGTTGATGTTGAAATGCACGCCGGAAAGCGCATGCGTTTCCACTTCGTCGGCAAGAAATATCTTCTTGACGTCGGCAAGCTCGATGAGTGGCTGGTGTTCGGCCATGGTGTTCTCCTTGTTCGCCTCACTCGAGACGGATGCGGTCGTATTTGTCCCAGGCGCTGGTGTCGGAAAGGATCACGCGATCCCCCGCTTCCAGGCCCTTGCGGATTTCGATGACGTTCACGGAACTGCGGCCGAGTTCGACCGGCACGCGCACCGCCTCGCCGGTTTCTTCATCAATCACGAACAGGCGCACGGTGGACTCCGGCTGGCCATAGGCGGGCCGGCCGACGTAAAGCACGTCTTCCAGGCGCTCGATGAGAATGGTGCCGTCGACGGAAAGATCCGGCCGCGCGCCCGGCGGCAGCTCGCCCGTGAGCGCGACATCGACCTGCACAGTGCCGTTCTCGACCGCGGGATCGATGCGGATGACTTCGCCTTCGACAATGCCGTTGCGGGTGTCGATGGAAACCGGCTGGCCGAGCTGCACGTCCTTCGCCTGCGTTTCGGCGATGCGCAGCTCCGCCATGAGCTCGTCGGGACGCGCGATGCGCGCGATGTTCGCGCCGATGGTGAGCTGCTGCCCTTCCTCGACGCCGAGTGCCTGCAGCACGCCCGACATGCCCGCCTTGACGGCGAGTCCCGCCACCTGGGTTTCACGCAGTGAAAGCATGTTCTTCAACTGCGCGATGCGTGCCTGCTCGGCGCGCAACTGCGCCTGCACGGATTTTTCGAAGGTGCCGCTGCGTTCCTGTTCCACCTCCAGGCGCACCTTCAGATGCTCCGCGGTGAGGATCGAGCGTTTCAGCTCAAGCTGCGAAATGATGTTGTCCTTCGCAAGCTCCTTTTCGGCTTCCACCTGCAGGCGCTGGCTTTCGTATTCCGCGCGCGCTTCGGCGAGCGCGACTTTCTGATCGAGCAGCTGGCTCTGCAGCTGCACTTCCAGGGCGGCGTACTCGGCTTCCGCGGCGGCGACCGCCGAGCGCGCCTCTTCAAGCTGCTGCACCAGCTCGGGGTTGCTCATGTCCACCAGCACGGTGTCGGGTTCGACCACCGCGCCCGGTTTCACCAGCACGCGTTCGACGCGCGCGTTGGTGCGCGCGGCAATCCACAGCACCTCCTTCGGCACCAGCACGCCCGGACCGCGCACCTGGCGCAGCATCTCGCCGCGCTGGACGGTGTCCATCCAGACGGATTCGCGCTCGACGGCGGGCACGGCGGGATCCAGCGTGAAAAGGAAAACCGTGAGCGCAACGAGCGCGATGCCGCCGGAAGAGCCGATCATCCAGCGGCGGCGCTGGCGCTTGATCTTGAGGTCTGTGCGTACGATATCCATGCACGAATATGTGCAATGCGCGTGCCAAGCGGGAACCGCCGCCAGGCGCGGCGCCACGGCGGCAACCGGAGTCCGGCTGTAGCAATCGCGGGATGCATTGTCCCGGAAACGGGACGGGTGAGGTCGAAAGGCGAAGCGAGAGTAACGAAGGCGTCAGGAATCAGGGTGATTCGCGGGTATAGAGCCGGCTGCCGTGGATGACGTTCAACACGCGGATTTCGTCGCCCTTGACCTGATAGACAACGCGATAGCTGAAGACAAAGCGTTCACGAACATCGACCTGCTCGAACTCGGGAACGACGCGGCCCATCTGTGGGTGATCAGGCAATGTGCGGGTAATAGCGAGGATCTTGTCGACGACTGCCGATGCGTAATGCGGCGCGTCCCGTTCGATGTATTCGGCGATGGCCTGCAGATCATCCACCGCTTCAACGGTCCAGATTACTCGATAAGCCATTTCGCGAGCCGCTTCTCGACGTCTTCCTGAGTCAAGGTTCTGCCGCTCTCGGCATCGGCGAGTCCGCGCTTGATCTTTTCAATGACGTAAAGGCCATACTGCACGTCTTCCAGCGTGCCGCCTTCCGGCAGGTTCCGCATTACGGCTTCAACATCGTCTCTGACGGCACCCATTGGCGTACTCTCCGATTCGAATGTCCGTGATTATAGTATGCCTTTTCTGCATGTCATCGGCACGGCGTCGTCATCGCACGCGCAGCAACGCCACGACGCTTCCGATGGCGAACAGTACCGTCGGCAGCCACGCGGAGACGAAAGGATTGAGGCCGAAGACCAGCCCGCTTTGCGCGAGCGTGAGATTGAACACGTAGAAACCGACGCCGATGAGCACGCCGAAGATCACGCGCTGGCCCTGCCCCACGCTGCGCATGGGACCGAACACGAACGGCACGGCGAGCAGCACCATCACGAGAACGCTGAGCGGTGCAACGAGCTTGATCCAGAACGCCTGTTCGAAACGCTGCGTTTCAAGGCCGTTGCGTTCAAGGTAGCCGATGTAGCGCACCAGGCCCTGCATGGACAACGTATCGGGATCGACGACGAACAGCCTGAGCAGCGAGGGGCTCAGCAGCGTTTCCCAGGACGCGCGCTCGACCCGTCGCGTTTCCACGCCGCCGGTCGTGAACCCGGTGATGGAAATGTCGCGCAACTGCCAGCCGTCGCTGCCGATATGCGCCTCGTCGGCCGCCAGCATGCGTTGCAGTTCGCCGTTGTCGTCGAGCTCGTACACGAACACGTCGCGCAGTTCGTCCTCGCGCAGCATCTGCCGCACGTTCACGAAACGATGGCCGTCCCGCGCCCAGACGCCGCTCGCACCGAGCCAGGTCACGCGCTGCATGCGCGCGATGCTCTTCATCGAGCGCGCGTACTGCTCGGCGGAAGGCGCGACGAATTCGCCGATGAGAAACGCCGCAAGAGCAATGATCGCGCCGCCGAGCAGCGCACCGCGCGCCAGCCGCAGGATGGAGACGCCGGCGGCGCGCATGACCATCAGTTCGTTCGCGGACGACAACTGGCCAAGCCCGATCAGCGAGCCGAGCAGCACGGCCATCGGCAGCATTTCGTACAACTGCTGGGGCGCGCTCAACAGCACGAAATGGAAGGCTTCCACCAGGCCGTAGTCGCCGGTCAATGCGTCAAGCTGGGCGAGCAATTGCAGGAACGCGCTCAAGGCCACCAGCAGCAGCGCCACGAGCAGGGTCGCGCCGATCACCTGGCGCGCGAGATAGCGATCGAGTATTCCCAGCACGCTGGCCGTCATGCCGGCGCCCCCTCGACGCGCCCGAACGCATAGCGCCAGCCGAGCGAGTGCGCGAGCAGCAGCGCGCCCCCGGCGGCGAAAAGGATGTGCACCCACCAAAGGCCCAGCCACGGCGGCAGTTCGCCGCGCTCGAGTCCGAGCCTCGCGACGCCGAGCAGGTTGGAATACAGCACGTAAACCAGCACGCCGATCACGATGCGCCCGTAACGCCCCTCGCGCGGCCGCGTGCGCGCAAGCGGCACCGCCATGAACGCGAGCACGAGCAGCATCAGCGGACCCGAAATCCGCCATTGCAGTTCGGCAACGTCGCGCGGGTCGTTCGAGCCAAGCAGTACCGCCGTCGGCACGCCATCACGCTGGCTGGTCACGAGATCCGGCGCGCCTGGCGTTATTTCGACACCGTGTTCCGCAAAGTGCACGACGCGGTAATCGGCCTCGCCCGGCGCGCCGTCGTAACGGACGCCGTCGTAAAGCACCAGCAGGCGCCGTCCCGTCATGACGTCCAGTTGCTGCTCGCCGGACGCCGCCGTCACGACCGCCTGTTCGCCCTTTTCGCCATGCTGGTTCAGGAACAGGCCGTGCAGCAGTCCGGTCTGCGCGTCGGCGCGTTCGGCGTAGAACACGGCGTCGCCGGATTGCGCGCTCTTGAAGCGGCCTGACTCGAACACGCCAAGCTCCGCTTCCTTTTCCGCGGCAAGACGGGCTTTCAGCGCCTCGCCCGCCGCCCATGGCGCGCCGTACAGCGTGAGCCCGGCAAGCAGCAGCGCGACGACAAGACCGAGCGCGAAAACCGGCCGGTACAGTTGCGCCGGCCCCACGCCGCAGGCGATCAGCGCGGTCATTTCACTGTCGCGGTACAGGCGGCCGAACGCCATCAGCAGGCCGAGAAAGAAACCGACCGGCACCAGCACGGTCAGAAACCCGACGCTGCCGTAGCCGAGCAATTCGAACACCGCGCCGCCCGGCAGCTTGCCCGCCGCCGCCTCGCCCAGGAAGCGCGCGAACCGATGGCTGCTGATGATGACCAGCAGCACCCCGGTCACCGCGAGCCAGGTGGTGAAGGCCTCCCGCGCAAGATAGCGGTTGACAATAATCATGACGCGATTTTCTTCCTGCGCTTCATTTGACCGGCGTTTCCCGCATTATTTTCACGTCGAGGGCCCGATTGGGTAGAATTGGCGGCCGTTTCTCGATTCGGCCGCGACATATTTCGTGCGCCGCCAATGATAACGGAGCCACGACCCGGTTTGTGGTTCTTCCGGCACGACCGTCAACCAGGAGTTTCAAGGCATGCAATTTTCCGTCAAGACCGGCGAGCTCGCCGGTATCCAGGCCGACTGCATTGTTGTCGGCGTCTTCCAGGAACGCGAATTGACACCCTCGGCCAAGACGCTGGACAAGGCGGCAGGCGGCGCATTGCGCGCGGCGATGCTGGAAGACGGTTTCAGGGGCCGCAGCGGCGAGACGCAACTGGTGTTGCGCGCGCCGGACATCAAGGCGAAGCGCGTGCTGCTCGTCGGCCTCGGCAAGCGCGACAAGTTCCGCCCCTGGCAGCTTGAAGGCCTGCTGCGTCCCGCTGCCGCGAACCTGCGCCGCAGCGAGGCGAAGAGCGTCGTGCTCGCGCTGCACGAAGCCTTCGACGACGCCGCGCGCGGCGCGCGGGACGCCGTCGCCGCCTTGAGCGCGGCGCTGTACCGCTTCGACGCCTGCAAGAGCGCGAAAAGCGAAGAGCCGCAGAAACTTTCGAAAATCGCCGTGGCCTGCGACGAAAAAAACGCCGCCGCCATCCGCAAGGCCGTGAAGGAAGGCGAAGCGCTTGCCGCCGGCGTCGCGCTCGCGCGCGATCTCGGCAACCTGCCAGGCAACATCTGCACGCCGACTTATCTCGCTGCCGAGGCCAAAAAGATGGCCCGCGCATACGAGAACCTGAAAGTCTCCGTGCTCGAAGAAAAGAAGATGGAAGAGCTCGGCATGGGCGCGCTCCTTTCCGTATCGAAAGGCTCCCGCCAGCCCGCCAAGCTGATCATCTTCGAGTACAAGGGCGGCAACGCGAAACAGAAGCCGCACGCCATCGTCGGCAAGGGGCTGACCTTCGACGCCGGCGGCATTTCCATCAAGCCGGCGCCGCAGATGGATGAAATGAAATTCGACATGTGCGGCGGCGCGAGCGTGTTCGGCACCATCAAGGCGCTTTGCGAACTCGGTGCGAAGATCAATGTCGTCGGCCTCGTGCCCGCTTCCGAAAATCTTCCCGACGGCGCGGCCAACAAGCCGGGCGACATCGTCACCTCCATGTCCGGCCAGACCATCGAAGTGCTCAACACCGACGCCGAAGGCCGGCTCATTCTCTGCGACGCGCTCACCTACGCCGAACGCTACAAGCCCGAAACCGTCATCGACATCGCCACGCTCACCGGCGCCTGCGTGATCGCGCTCGGCTCGCACGCCACCGGCCTGATGGGCAACGACGACGGCGTGATCGAAAACCTCAAGACCGCCGCCGATGCGTCCGGTGACCGCGTCTGGCCGCTGCCGCTCTGGGACGACTACCAGGAACAGCTCAAGTCGCCGTTCGCGGATGTCGCCAACATCGGTGGCCGCGAAGCCGGCACCATCACCGCGGGCTGCTTCCTCGCGCGTTTCACGAAGAAATTCCGCTGGGCGCATCTCGACGTCGCCGGCACGGCGTGGAACAGCGGCAGCCACAAGGGCTCGACGGGACGGCCGGTGCCGTTGCTGTTCCGTTACCTGCTCGATAACGCGTAACGAAATCATGTAGGAGGCCGCTCCCGCGGCCGATTTGATTGACATCGGCCGCGGGAGCGGCCTCCTACAGCTCTTTCAATGACCGAAATCGACTTCTACGTCCTCGCCGATGCCGACGAAAGCAACCGCGAACGGCTTGCCTGCCGTCTCGCCGAAAAGGCCTTCGGCCTCGGGCACCGGATCTACCTGAATGCACGCGACGCGCAGCAGGCACGCGCGCTCGACGACCTGCTGTGGACCTTCCGTGACGGCGCGTTCCTGCCGCACGCGCTGCTGGCGGACGACGCCACGGCGCCCATTGTCATCGGCGCCGGCGAGGAGCCGGCGGCGACGCCCGACCTGATGATCAACCTCGCCGGGACGGCGCCCGCCTTCTTCACCCGCTTCGACCGCATCGCGGAACTCGTCAACGAGGAACCGGCCGTGCGCGACGCCGGCCGCGAACGGTTCCGTTTCTACCGGGACCGGGGTTACTCTCTCAGGACGCACAAGCTCTGAGCGATACATGTCGAACGCCCACGAAAACCACGAATCCGACGACATTCCCGAGTTGGAGGACGTCGTCAGCGCGCCGGCTGGTGATGCGCCCGCGAAGCCGCCGCCGAATCTCGACCTGTTCGAGCAATCCGGCCTCGACAGCGCCGCAGTCCGCGACGCGCTGGCCGGCCGGCTGGCGGAGGAACTCGAGGCGGCGCTCGGTGAGCTGCGCGAGGAATTCGAGGAAGTCCTGCGCCAGCGCGTGGAATCCCGCCTGCGCGAGCGGCTGCCGGGCATCGTGGACGACGTGCTCGCCGGCAGGTTCGCGGAGAAGGACATTAATAATGAGTAACCGCGCCGCGACGTTATAATTCCGCCCTTTCCGCAGGCGCCCGCCTGCGCGCACCGACAGACAAGGCTTTCATGGACAAGACCTACGAACCGCACGCCATCGAGCAACGCTGGTACGACACCTGGGAAAAGCAGGGTTTCTTCAAGCCGTCCGGAGGCAAGGAAAGCTACTGCATCCTCATACCGCCGCCGAACGTCACCGGCACCCTGCACATGGGGCACGCCTTCCAGCACACCCTGCAGGACGCGCTGATCCGCTACCACCGCATGCAGGGCGACAACACGCTCTGGCAGCCCGGCACCGATCATGCCGGCATCGCGACGCAGATGGTCGTCGAGCGGCAGCTGAACGCCGAAGGCAAAACGCGCCATGACCTCGGCCGCGAGGAATTCATCAACAAGGTCTGGGAATGGCGCGAGTATTCCGGCGGCACCATCACGCAGCAGATGCGGCGACTCGGCGATTCCACCGACTGGTCGCGCGAAGCGTTCACCATGGATCCCGGCTTCCTGCGCGCCGTCGCGGAAGTGTTCGAAACCCTCTTTGACGAAGGCCTGATTTATCGCGGCAAGCGCCTGGTCAACTGGGACCCGGTCCTGCATACCGCGCTGTCCGATCTCGAAGTCATCTCCGAGGAAGAAAACGGCAAGCTCTGGCACCTGCAATACCCGCTTGCCGACGGTTCGGGGCATGTCACGGTCGCAACCACCCGCCCCGAAACCATGCTGGGTGATACCGCCGTTGCGGTGCATCCGGATGACGAACGCTACCAGTCGCTGATCGGCAAGACGGTGAAACTGCCGCTCACCGGGCGCGAAATTCCCGTGATTGCCGATGACTACGTCGATCCGGAATTCGGCTCCGGCTGCGTGAAGATCACGCCCGCGCACGATTTCAACGACTACGAAATCGGCAAGCGCCATGACCTCGAGATGATCAACATCTTCACGCCGGATGCAAAGGTGAACGGCAACGCGCCAAAGAAATATCGCGGCATGGATCGCTTCGACGCGCGCAAGGCCGTCGTCGAGGATCTCGAGCGCGAAGGCGCGCTGGTGAAAATCGACGATCACAAGCTGATGGTGCCGAGGGGCGACCGTTCGAACGCCGTGGTCGAGCCGTACCTCACCGACCAGTGGTACATGAAAATGCGCCACGATAATCCGGCGCTGGACCTTGGCGGCAACGCGATCAAGGCCGTGGAGTCCGGCGAGATCCGTTTCGTGCCGGGGAACTGGTCGAAAACCTATTTCCAGTGGATGAACAACCTGCAGGACTGGTGCATCTCGCGCCAGCTCTGGTGGGGGCACCGCATTCCCGCCTGGTACGACAATGAAGGCAACGTCTATGTCGGCCAGGACGAGGATCACGTGCGCGAAAAGTACGATCTCGGCATGATCGAACTGCGCCAGGACGAGGATGTGCTCGATACCTGGTTCTCCGCGGCACTCTGGCCATTCGCCACGCTCGGCTGGCCGGAAAACACGAAGGACCTGGAAACCTTCCTGCCGACCAACGTCCTCATCACCGGCTTCGACATCATCTTCTTCTGGGTCGCGCGCATGATCATGATGACGTGCAAGTTCAAGCACGTCGTGCCGTTCCGCGAGATCTACATTACCGGCCTGATTCGCGACGAACACGGCCAGAAGATGTCGAAGTCGAAAGGCAACATCATCGACCCGATCGACCTCATCGACGGCATCGAACTGGAAGCGCTCGTCGCGAAGCGCACTTCCGGCATGATGCAGCCGCAGCTGGCCGAGAAGATCGCGCAGCGTACGCGCAAATCCTTCCCTGACGGCATCAAGCCGCACGGCACCGATGCCCTGCGG
>DASVCH010000030.1:0-29822 GCA_036381715.1 Gammaproteobacteria bacterium
CCTCACCGAAGCCCGGCGCGTGAAACGGCCGCTGCTGGTTTTTCACGCCGCCGGCCTTCACGAACGGCTGGAAGCGCTGGCGGCGCGCGGCATCGAACCCGCGAGGTTGCTGGAAGACAATACGGGACAGGTACTCGCCGCCGAAATCAGTCCACCGGAAGGCACCGCGATCCTGGTCGTCAACGACACCTGAATAGCGGGTCGGGCGTTTATCGCGGGCGTCCAAGGGTATCTCCGAGTTTCACGTCCGCAGTCGCGCAGTAACGTGTTCGTCCCTGGAACATGCCCATGGGCGCGGCCGGTCCGGATGAGACGAAATTTCGCACGACGCAGAACACCGATGGCGATCCCCCTTCGCGCGCGTCGCATCGTTCCTGCAAACCTCTACCTCGATGCCGTCACGGACGCCGTGATCATCCTCGATCACGACGGCGGCATCCGGTACGGCAATCGCATCGCGCGGGACCTGCTGCAGCTGGACATGGGGCGCGTCATCGGGATGAATTTCGACGCCTGCGTGCAGCTGCATGCGGACGACGACGCCAACGCCGAGCGCCTGGCCATTACCGCCGGCCTGGGACGTTCCTGGCGCCTGCCGGATAGCGCCGTGCTGGTACGCGCCGACGGCAGCCTGCTCGCGGTCGAGGGTGAATGCCTGCCCCAGCCCGGCCAGCCGACGCACACGCTGCTGGTCCTGCGCGACGTTTCGGAGCAACGCCGCGCGCGCCGCTGGCTGGCCTTCCAGGCCACGCACGACAATCTCACCACGCTGCTGAACCGCGCCGAGATCGAGCGCCGCATCGCCGCGGCCATTGCCGCCACCGCAAACGGCGCGCGCGCGGCGCTCCTTTATATCGATCTCGACCAGTTCAAGATCATCAACGACACCTGTGGCCACCACGCAGGCGACGAATTCCTGCGGCTCGCGGGCAAGGCGCTCTGCGAGCAACTCGTCCACGGCGAGGCGCTGGCGCGGCTGGGCGGCGACGAGTTCGCCGTCCTCATCCACGATGAAACCGCAGGCCAGGCCGCGGCGCTCGCGGAACGCCTGATCGCCGCCATCCGGGACATCCGTTTCGCCTGGGAGCAGCGCGTGTTTCGCGTCAGCGCGAGCATCGGCATCGTCGAGATCGGTTCGCGCTTCGCCGACTGGAAACAGGTGCTGTCGCTGGCCGACAGCGCCTGCTACATGGCGAAGGAGCAGGGCCGCTCCCGCGCCTGGACGGCGCGCGAGGACGACGACCTTCTGCGCCGCCGGCAGGCGGAGATGAACTGGGTCGCGCGCATCACCACGGCACTGGAGGAAAACCGCTTCGCGCTGTACCGCCAGCAGCTGGCGCCGCTTTACGCGCGCGACGAGCGCGCCCACTGGGAAGTCCTCGCAAGACTGCGCGAAAACGGCCGCCCGCTGGCCAAGCCCGAACACTTCATTCCCGCCGCCGAGCGCTACGGCCTGATGCCCGCCGTTGACCACTGGGTCATCGACTCGGTGGCCCGTCACCTCGGCGGACTGCCGGAAAGCCACCCCGATCGCGCCGCCGTCACGGCGATCAACATTTCGGGCACCACGCTGAGCGACCGGGAACTGGTGCCGTTCATCGCCTCGCGCTTCAGGCGCTACGGCATCGATCCGCGCGGGATCTGCTTCGAAATCACCGAAACCGCCGCCGCCACGGATTTCGACGCCGCGCTGCGATTCGTGGTCGGCGTGCGTGCGCTCGGCTGCCGCATATCGCTGGACGATTTCGGCAGCGGCATCAGCTCGTTTTCCTACCTCAAGGCCTTCGACATCGACTATCTCAAGATCGACGGCGGTTTCGTCCGCGACATGGACAGCGATCCCGTCAATGCCCGCTTCGTCGAAAGCATCAACCATCTCGGCAAATCGCTCGGTCTCACCACCATCGCGGAATACGTCGAAAGCGCACCCGTGGTCGAATGCCTGCGCAGCCTCCGCGTCGACTACGCGCAGGGCAACTTCCTCGGCCGCCCGCAGCAGTGGATTGCCTGACGGCACACTTTCGTCGGAAACTCCCCGTCACGGGGGCTTGAATACCCGGTGGTTCGCCCTTACCTGATCCCTTCCACACGAATAACGGCCGGGCGAGGCCCGCGCCTCCTCTGACAAGACCAAGGATCCTGCCATGGAGCAATATCGCGGAACGACCATCGTTTCCGTACGACGCGGAAACGAGGTTGCCGTGGCTGGCGACGGCCAGGTCTCGATGGGCAACACCGTCATGAAGGGCAATGCGCGCAAGGTGCGCCGCCTTTACGACGGCAAGGTGCTGGCCGGTTTCGCCGGCGGCACGGCCGATGCCTTCACCCTGTTCGAACGCTTCGAGGACAAGCTCGCCAAGCATTCCGGCAATCTCACCCGCGCGGCGGTGGAGCTTGCGAAGGACTGGCGCACCGACCGCATGCTGCGAAGGCTGGAAGCGCTGCTGTGCGTCGCGGACACCGAAGCGTCGCTCATCATTTCCGGCAACGGCGACGTCATCGAACCGGAGAACGGCCTCATGGCCATCGGCTCGGGCGGACCCTTCGCACAGGCCGCCGCGCGCGCGCTGATGGAGAATACCGAACTGTCCGCACGCGAGATCTGCGAACGCGCGCTGAACATCGCGGCGGACATCTGCATCTACACGAATCGCAATCTCACGATTGAAGAATTGTGAGAAGGAAGAAGTGAGAAGGGAGAAGGCCCGCCTCGTTCTTCCTCCTTCTTTCTTCTACCTTCTCCCTCCACGCAAGGAACCAACATGTCCGACATGACCCCCAGGGAAATTGTCCAGGAACTCGACAAACACATCATCGGCCAGGCGCCCGCCAAGCGCGCCGTCGCCATCGCGCTCAGGAATCGCTGGCGGCGCATGCAGGTGGAAGAGCCGCTGCGCGCCGAGATCACGCCGAAGAACATTCTCATGATCGGCCCCACCGGCGTCGGCAAGACAGAGATCGCGCGCCGGCTCGCGAAGCTGGCGCGCGCGCCGTTCATCAAGGTCGAGGCGACCAAGTTCACCGAGGTCGGCTATGTCGGCCGCGAAGTGGACTCCATCATCAAGGACCTCGCCGACTTCGCGGTGAAGATGGTGCGCGAAGAGGAAATGAAGAAAGTGCGCTATCGCGCCGAGGAACGCGCCGAGGAACGGGTGCTCGACATCCTGCTTCCGAGGCCGCGCAGCGTCGGCTTCGCGAACGAGCCGCAGGAACCGGCCGAGGACAACACCGCCACCCGCCACAAGTTCCGGCAGAAACTCAGGAACGGCGAGCTCGACGACAAGGAAATCGAAGTCGATCTCCCCATGATGCAGATGGGCGTGGAAATCATGGCGCCCCCGGGCATGGAGGAAATGACCTCGCAGTTGCAGAACCTGTTCCAGAACATGGGCGGCGGCGGCAAGCGCCAGCGGCGCATGATGAAAGTGAAGGAGGCCATGCGCCTGCTGGCCGAAGAGGAAGCGCACAAGCTGGTCAACGAAGAGGAGATCAAGCAGAAGGCGCTGCACGCCGTGGAACAGAACGGCATCGTGTTCATCGACGAAATCGACAAGGTCGCCAAGCGCAGCGAGTACCAGGGCGCGGACGTCTCGCGCGAGGGCGTGCAGCGCGACCTGCTGCCGCTGGTGGAAGGCTCGACGGTCTCGACGCGCTACGGCATGGTGCGCACCGATCACATTCTTTTCATCGCGTCCGGCGCCTTCCACGTCGCGAAGCCGTCCGACCTCATTCCGGAGCTGCAGGGCCGCCTGCCGATCCGCGTCGAACTCGCCTCGCTGACGGCGGAAGACTTCACCCGCATCCTCACCGAAACCGACGCGGCGCTGACGCGCCAGTACGGCGCGCTGATGAAAACCGAAGGCGTCGACATGGAATTCACGCCCGATGGCGTGCACCGCATCGCCGAGATCGCGTTCCAGGTCAACGAACGCACCGAGAACATCGGCGCGCGCCGCTTGCACACGGTGATGGAGCGGATGATGGAAACGGTGTCGTATGAGGCGTCGGACAGGTCCGGGCAGTCCGTGACGGTCGATCGCAAATATGTTGACGAGCATATCGGCAAGCTCGTCGAAGACGAAGACCTGTCGAGATACATTCTCTGAGGAGTCCGCTTGGCATCGGCGCCTGCACAGATCCGTCTTCGGCGGCAATCGCGCCTGCTGGCACTCGTGTTTGACGATGGCCGGCGCTACGAGCTGCCGTTCGAATACCTGCGCGTCTTCTCGCCGTCGGCCGAAGTGCGCGGGCACGGCGGCACGGACAACGGGCTGCCGAAGATTCTCGTCATCGGCAAGGAGAACGTGAACGTGACGAAGATCGAGCCGGTCGGCAATTACGCCATCCGCCTGGTGTTCGACGACGGCCACGATTCCGGCATCTACTCCTGGCCGGTATTGCGTGAACTCGGGGAAAACTTCGAGGACTACTGGCGGCGCTACCTTGAACGCCTGAAGAAGGCCGGCGTCGAACGCGAAGCCTGAGTGACTGCCCCGGGTCGCCGCAATCGGGCACCGGTTCCTGCTAGAATTTCCGTCCCTCCAGCTCCTGTGGTGCTTCGACAATGCGTCCCGATGATCGTGACGACAGGTCCACGACGGATTTCGGTTTCCAGGAAGTGCCGTTCGCGGAAAAGGCGCAGCGGGTGCGTGGCGTGTTCGATTCCGTCGCGGACAAGTACGACCTGATGAACGACCTGATGTCCGGCGGCGTGCATCGCCTGTGGAAGCGCTACACGCTCTCGCGCACCATGCTCAAGCCCGGCATGCGCGCCCTGGACGTCGCCGGCGGCACGGGCGATCTCGCGCGCGGCATGGCGAAACAGGTTGGCGCGACGGGCGAGGTGGTGCTGAGCGACATCAATGCCGCGATGCTGGACAACGGCCGGCGCCGGCTGATCGACGCGGGCGTGCTGGACAACGTGCGCTTCGTGCAGTTGAACGCCGAGTCATTGCCGTTTCCCGCCGCGCATTTCGATTGCGTCACCATCGGGTTCGGCCTGCGCAACGTCACGGACAAGGACAGGGCGCTCGCGGAAATGCGCCGTGTGCTCAAGCCCGGCGGCCGGGCGCTGGTGCTGGAATTCTCGAAGCCGACGGTGCCCGGCCTCGACAAGGTCTACGACGCGTACTCCTTCAAGGTGCTGCCTGCGATGGGACGCCTCGTCGCGAACGACGCGGAAAGCTACCGCTACCTCGCCGAATCCATTCGCCGCTTCCCGGACCAGGAAACATTGCGGGAAATGATGCTGGCCGCGGGTTTCGACCAGGTCGGCTACCACAATCTCACCGGCGGCATCGTCGCCCTTCACGTCGGACTGGCTTTCTGATGCGACTGCCCGGCATGTTCACCGCGTTGATGCAGATGACGTTCGACGCGGCGCTCGACGACAACGCCGAGGCGCTCGCGCTGTGCGCGAAACTCGAAGGCCGCATGATCGCACTGGAATTCCGCGAGTTCGGCGCGCCGCTTTACCTGCGTCCGCACGCCGGCGGCATCGAACTCTTCAATCGCTGGCGCGGCGAGCCGGACGTGACCGTCGAGGGCACGATTCCCGCGCTGCTGTTCGCGAACCTGCGGCGCGAACCCGGGACGCCGGCCGGCGTTCGTATCGATGGCGACGCCGGTCTCGGGCAGGAATTCCAGAAACTGGTCCGGCTGCTGGACATCGACTGGGAAGACCGGCTCGCGCGTTTCGTCGGCGGACCCGCCGCGCACCGCATCGGCCATACGTTGCGCGGCCTGAACCGATGGACGCGCGACAGCGCCGTGCGTTTCGGCGACAACCTGCGCGAATACCTGCAGGAGGAGACGCGCGACCTGCCGGTTCGCGGCGAAGTGGAAAGCTTCAACGACGCCGTCGACGTGCTGCGCACCGACATCGACCGCCTGGAAGCGCGCGTGCAGCGGCTGTTCCGCCGCGCCTCGCAGACCGGCGTGAACCTGGCCTGAGGCGACAGCATGATCGGACCCCGCCAGCTCCTGCGCCTGCTGCACATCAACCTCGTGCTCGCGCATCGCGGTCTCGACGAGGTGATCTTCGCGACGCATCTGTTCCGCCCGGTGCGCTTTCTCATTTATTTCGCCCCGTGGACCTGGTTCCGCCGCAATCGCGACGTGCCGCGCGGCGTGCGGCTGCGGCGGGTGCTCGAGGATCTCGGACCGATCTTCATCAAGTTCGGCCAGATGCTGTCCACAAGGCGCGATCTCGTGCCGCACGACATCGCCGACGAGCTGGCGAAACTCCAGGATCGCGTGCCGCCATTCGCCGGGGCCGATGCAATCGCCATTGTCGAACGCTCGCTCGGCCAGCCGCTGCAGGAACTGTTCGCACGTTTCGACGCCGAACCGCTGGCGTCGGCGTCGATCGCGCAGGTGCACGCAGCGGAATTGTTCAACGGCAAGCGCGTCGTGGTGAAGGTGCTGCGGCCGAACATAGAGCACGTCATCCGCCGCGACATCGAACTGCTTTATCTCATCGCGGAACTCGCGCAGCGCTACTGGCGGGAAGGCCGGCGGCTGCGGCCGGTGGAAGTGGTCGCGGAGTACGAGAAGACCATTCTCGACGAGCTCGACCTGATGCGCGAAGGCGCGAACGCCTCGCAGTTGCGGCGCAATTTCCAGGGCTCGGAACAGCTCTACGTTCCGGAAGTTCACTGGGATTGCACGCGGCGCGATGTGCTTGTCATGGAACGCATTCACGGCATTCCGGTGAGCAACATCGCCGCGCTGGAAGCCGCGGGCACGGACATGAAGGTGCTGTCCGAACGCGGCGTGGAAATCTTCTTCACGCAGGTGTTCCAGCACAATTTCTTTCACGCGGACATGCATCCGGGGAACATTTTCGTCGATGTGACGAACCCGCGGCTGCCGAAGTACATCGCCGTCGATCTCGGCATCGTCGGCACGCTGGAGCCGCGCGACCAGCGCTATCTCGCCGAGAACTTCGTCGCGTTCTTCAATCGCGACTACCAGCGCGTCGCGGAACTGCACGTCGAGTCCGGCTGGGTGCCGAAGGGCACGCGCGTCGATGAATTCGAATCCGCCATCCGCGCGGTGTGCGAGCCGATCTTCCAGCGGCCGCTGAAGGACATTTCCTTCGGGCAGCTGCTGGTGCGGCTGTTCCAGACCGCGCGCCGCTTCAACATGGAAGTGCAGCCGCAGCTCGTGCTGCTGCAGAAGACCCTGCTGAACATCGAAGGCCTGGGGCGCGATCTCTATCCCGAACTCGACCTGTGGAAGACCGCCAAGCCGCATCTCGAACGCTGGATGCGCGAGCAGCTCGGACCACGGCACTACTTCAGCCTGCTGAAAAGGGAATTTCCCGAGATTGCCGAGGCGCTGCGGGAGATTCCGCTGCTGTTGCAGGAAACATTGCGGCAGGCCTCGGACGGCACGCTGGAAGTGAAGCGCGACGCGGAAACGCTGGCGTTGCTGAAACGGGAAATGCGAACGCACCGGCAGGTGGCGGCATTCGTTTCGGTGGGCGCCGTATCGGCGATCTGCGGCGCGCTGTTCGTTGGTTTCGGCGTGCTGCCTCTGTGGCTGGGTCCGGCGATGATGGGCGGCGGCGCGGCCGCGATGCTCGCGGCATTGTTGCGCCGCTGATTTTTTTCTCATCCACCATGCCGCCAATTCCACCCGCGCCGGCCGGCGCGGGTGGAAGACGGCCACGGCCTATTTTTCGCGGCTGCCGGCGCCGATGTGCTCGGCAAGGAATTCCTCGAGCTTCTCGTAGAACTCGATCTGGTTGTCGCGCGCGTAGAAGCCGTGGCCTTCATCCTCGACCGGCATCCACAGCGGCCGGTTGCCGGCCTCCACCAGCGCGTCGTACATGTCCTCGGCCTGGTCGAACGGCGTGCGTTCGTCCTCCTCGCCGTGCGCGAGGAACACCGGCGCCTTGATCCTGCGCGCCATGGACAGCGGCGAGTTCGCGAGCAGCTCGTCGTCATCGCCGCCGACGACGCGTTCGATATAGGCACGGCCGTAGTAGCTGCGCGAGGTGTCGCTCTTGTTGGCCATCGAGCGCAGGTCGTACAGGCCGGAAAGACCGACCGCGCACTTCACCAGCTCGGGCGCCTTCGCCGCCAGCATCAGGGCCGAGTAGCCGCCAAAGCTCACGCCGTAGACGCAGATCCGGTCCGCGTCGGCGTAGCCCTTTGACACGGCCCAGCGCATGCCGTCGATCATGTCTTCCTGGATGCGATCGCCCCACTCGCGGAAACCGGCCGCGTGGAACGCATAACCGCGATCGGAAGAGCCGCGATAGTTGACCTGCAACACGAGGTAGCCGCGCGAAGCCAGGAACTGCGCGTCGTTGTCGAAGCCCCAGGTGTCCGATACGTAGTGCGGACCGCCGTGCGGCAACAGCACCATCGGCAGGTTCTTCAACTCGGTGACACCGGCGGGCACGGTCACGTAGGCATCGAGTTCGAGGCCGTCACTGGCCTTGAAGCGCACATAGTGGCGCGTGCCCATGCGCGCCGGATCGATCGCGGGGTTTCGCTGCAGCACGCGCGCGAAAATGTTTTCCTTGCGGTTCAACAGCGCCCACTCGCCCGGATTGCGGTCGCTGTGAACGTAGAGAAGCGACACGTTGCCGTCGGCACTGTGATCGACGAACCGCACGTGCTGGCCCGGGAAACCGGCGCGGATTTCCTTGTAGATCTTCGCGTCCGGCGACGCGGGGTTGAGCATCTGCACCCGCGGCAGCGCGCCCTTGAACTCCACCGCCAGCGGCTGCCAGTTGCTGTCCCACACGATCTCGCCGACGTCGTTGAAGCCGTCGCTCGCCAGTACTTCGTGCCGGGTGAGGGAAAGGTCCGACTTGATCAGCGCAAGCGGGCCGCCGTCGGTCGCGTAGGTCGCGAACACGTGCTTGCCGTCGGGGGCGAACGCAAGCGGCACGAACACGCCTCCGACCTTGTCGCCGGGAACCTCGCGCCAGTTCTTGCCGTCGGCGTCCTCGGCGACGAACAGGAGCTGCCTTTCGTTCTTGTCGGCGCCAAAGGCGAAACGGGGAACGCCGTTGGCATCGAGCACGAAACTCATGTTCTGGCCGCCGCCGACATCCGCAACCAGGTCATGGCGAGCGGTGTTCACGTCGATGGAATACAGCAGGCTCCGGCCGATCGCGCTTTCCTCGCCCGAACGGGTCATGTAGAAGGTGCCGTTGCGTTCCAATGGCAAGCCCACGACATTGCCATGGCCGGGCAGCAGGCCCATGCCGATCGTCGATTCCTTGTAGCCGTAGATGTACTTGTGGTGCTTGCCGTCGTAGTCCATGGCGATGATCTCGCCGAAGTCGTACGGCCGCTCGCGCGAACCCCATTGTCCGCCCTTCACGTAGATCAGCTGCGTGTCGTTGACCCAGTAGATCTCGTTCGCGAGCTGGTATTTCGGCAGCTTGATGTAGGCCGTCGTTTGCATGTCCGAGAGACGGAACACCGCGATCCCGTGCTCGTCGTTGCCGAAGTCGGCCGATACGGCGAGGTAGGTGCCCTTGCTGGAAATGCGCGGATCATTGAAGGTCTGCTGCGGCACGAAGGCTTCGACCGGGACGAGTTCCGCCGCCTGGCCCGCACTCGCCAGCATCAACAGCGCGACCGCGAGTCCGCGCATCCATTTCATCGATTGCATGTTTATTGACCCCCCAGGGCAGTGGACTGCAAAGCGTCCGCAGTGGCGGCAACGCCGCTTTTGTGTGAAGCCGGCGCAACGGCGCCGGTGCCGGGAGTGTAACCGGCACACGGCCTTGCCCGTAACCGTGCATCCGCGCCGGGGCGGTCCGGCAAATGTTTTTGCGCGGTATCGCGTTGTCAGCGGTTCGGCCGTTGCAATGCGGCCTCCACTTCCCCGCGCCGATCCGGTCCCGCCAGGAGGTCGAGCAACGTCAGCGCGAAATCCATGGCCGTGCCGGGTCCGCGCGAGGTGACGACCTTGCCGGCCTGCACGACCGCCGCCTCCGAGTAACGCATGCCCGGCGCGGGTTTCCTGTCGAGATAACCCGGGTAACTGGTCGCCTCCAGGCCGTCGAGCAGGCCCGCCGCCGCCAGCACTTTCGGCGCCGCGCAGATCGCGGTGGTGAACCTGCCGCTGTCGGCCATCCTGCGCAGGAGCGCGGCGATGCGCGGATCGGCTTCCAGCCGGTCGGCGCCCGCAGCCCCGCCCGGCAGCGCGATCATGTCGTACTCGGACTGCAGCGCGGCGTCGAGGCCGGTGTCGGGTTCGATCTTCACGCCGCGCGACGCCGTCACGGTGCCGCCATCCAGGCTCGCGACGGTCACTTCCACGCCGCCGCGGCGCAGGATGTCGATGATGGTGACGGCCTCGATCTCCTCGCAGCCGTCCGCAAGCGGAACCAGGACGCTGGGCATGCGCGACTCCTTATTTATGTGTCACGGAAGAATCTTGCGATTCCTTCGCCGCCGTCCAATGCGGCGGAACACTCAACAGCGCCTCGACGGGGACCAGCTCGACGCCGTACTCCTCGCCGAGGCGCGGCAGCATGTCGGCGAGAAACGCCAGCGTTTCGGGATACGGATGACCGATGCCGATGGCGCTGCCCCGTTCGTGCGCCTCGGCGACCAGCCGCCGGAATTCCGCCGCAATGGCGCCACGCTCCGGGACGTTGTCGAGGAAGACGTCGCGGCGCGCGGCGCGGACACCCTGCTCGCGCGCCATCGCGAACGCGACGGAGCCGGGATGCGTGTAGCTGTCGATGAAGAAAAGGTCGCCCTCGTCGGCCAGCACGCGCATCAGCCAGGTCATGTGCCCGGGGTGGCGCGTCAGCAGGCTGCCCATGTGATTGTTCACGCCGCGTACGTACGGAATGGCGGCGAGATCGGTGCGCAGGATGCGGCGGAACGCCTTCTCGGTCGTCTGCAGGGTGATGGCGCCCGGACCGAGCGCCTTGCCGTTGAGCGATTGCAAAGGCAGGTGCAGCAGGACTTCCTTGCCTTTCTCGTGCGCGAGCCGTGCAAGTTCCGCGGCGTACGGAGTATGCGGCAGGAAGGCGCAGGCGACGGGTCCCGGCAGCGTCGCGGCAAGCCGGCCTTCGTCGTAGCGGTCGCCGATGTCGTCGATGATTATCGCGATGCGCGGCGGAGGCTCGCCGCCCGCCACCGCCGGCGCGCCGAACGCGAGAAGGAAACACAGCGCGCGCAGAATCTTCACGGCACTTCCTTCCGCATGGCCGGGGCTTTGAACAGTTCCACCGCGCGGCGAACCAGCGCGTCGTCTTCAAGGCTGCCGGTCATCGGCGCATTCGCCGCTGCGGCTTCGACGTCGGGAACAATGCCGCCGCTGTCGATGCGGCGTCCGGACGGCGTGCGGTAATACGCCGTGGTCAGCTTGAGCGCGCCGCCGCCGGCGAGCGGAATGAGCGTCTGCACCGCGCCCTTGCCGAAGGTGCGCGTGCCGAGCAGCGTCGCGCGGTCATGATCCTGCAAGGCGCCGGCGAGGATTTCCGCCGCCGATGCCGTGCCGCCGTTGACGAGCACGATGACGGGAACGCCCGCAGCGACGCCGCCCGCCTTCGCCGCGTAATCGAAGGTCTGGCCCGGCGCGCGGCCGCGCGTGGAAACGATGATGCCTTCGCCGAGAAAAAGGTCGGCGATGTCCACCGCGCCCTCGACGACGCCGCCGGCGTTGTCGCGCAGATCGATGACAAGGCCGGGAGCGGCATGCGCTTCGAGCTTGTCCAGAAGATTCGCGAGATCCCGTGCCGACCGGTCGCTGATGAGCGCGATGCGGAGATACGCCACGCCGCCGGGCAGGACCTTCCCGCTGACGCTGGGAATGCGGATGATTTCGCGAACCAGCGTGACGTCGAACGGCGCGCTGTCGCCGCGCTGCACCGTGAGCGTCACCGCGCTGCCGGTTTCCCCGTGGAGGATGCGGTCGAGTTCCGCGGGATCGACGCCTTCCAGCGAGACGCCGTTCGCGCGCAGCAGGCGGTCGCCGGACTGGATGCCGGCGCGCGCAGCGGGGCCGCCATCGAACGGGGCGACGACAACGTAGCCGCCCTCCGGCGCACGCGCGACTTCCACGCCGATGCCCTCGTAACGGCCGAGCGCGTCGATGCGCGCCTGTTCGTATTCCGCGGGATCGAGATAGACCGAATAGGGATCGAGACCCGCGGCCATGCCGCGAATCGCTTCGTTGATGAGCTTCTCGTCATCGACCGGCTCGGCGTACTGCGTGCGTATGGTTTCGAGGGCTTCGACGAAACGGCGGGCGTCGGTCCAGGGAAGGCTGTCTTCTTTTACCGGATCCGCGAGTGCCGGAAACGAAATGACGAGGGTCGCACACAGGATGTGTGAGAGGTAAGAGGTGAGAGGTAAGAGGACGGCCGCTGCAGCGGACGCTCCGAAGCCAGGTCTCGTCTTCTCACTTCTCACTTCTCACCTCTCACACTCTTCATTCCAGCCATCTCCCCGGATTCACCACTTCCTTCCCGTGCCGGATTTCGAAGTACAGCGCGGCGCGCTGCTGCCCGCCGGAATCGCCGATGGCGGCGATGATTTCGCCGCCTTCCACCCAGTCGCCGACTTCCTTGTAAAGCGCCTGGTTGTGCCCGTAAAGGCTGAGGTAACCGTCACCATGCTCGATCACCATCAGCAGGCCATAGTGCGGGAGCCAGTCGGCGTAGGCGACGCGGCCGTGCGACACCGCGCGCACCGGCGTGCCCGGCTCGCCCGCAATCATGAGTCCGTTCCATTGCATGCGCCCGCCGACGCGCGGTTCGCCGAATCGCGCCACCACGCTGCCCGCAGCCGGCCACGGCAGCTTGCCGCGCAGTTCGCCGAAGGCGGCGCGGTTCGCGAGTTGCGAGGGAATGTCCGCGAACACGTCGAGCAGCGAGGCGACCAGTTCGCTCAACGCGCGCTCGTCCGCGCGCAATTGTTCCAGTTCGGCGTTGCGGCTTCGGATGCGCGTTTCCAGTTTCGCGAGCAGTTGCGCGCGTTCGTCGCGCGTTCGTTCCAGGCCGTCGAGAATGGCGGCGCGCTTTTCGCGCGCGCCGGTGAGCGCCGCGACTTCCCGGTCGATCTCCGTTTTCAGCACCGCAAGCCGCGCAAGCTGTTCGTTGACATGATCGATGCGCCGCACGCGCGCGCGATTGAAATAGTCGTAATAGGCGAGCACGCGTCCGAACGTGGCGGGGTCCTGCTGGTTGAGCAGCAGTTTCATTTTTTCCTCGCGGCCGGCCATGTACGCCGCGCGCACCTGGCCGGCCAGCGCTTCGCGTTCGGCTGCGAGCGCGCCGCGGCGCGCGCGCTGTTCCGCCTTGAGCTTGTCCAGGCGCTGCTGCTTGAAGTCGAGCGTGATGTTCACCTCGCGAAGCGCGTTCGCGGCGCGGCCGAGTTCGCGTTCGGTTTCACGGAGGCCGGCGGTGAGTTCGTCACGCTGGCCGATGTCGCGCGCGATCTGCTGCTGCAGATCGCGGATCTCGTCGCGCAGCGCTTCCAGTTCTTCCTGCTTCCGCTCCGCGTCTTCCGGCGCGCCATGCAGCGGCAATGCAACGAGCAACAGAAGACTGGCGAAGAGGAATTTCATGCCGTGGCTTCGTGCAACTCCACCAGCGGCCGGCCGGTCATCTCCTCCGGCGCCGGGATGCCCATGAGCGCAAGCACGGTCGGCGCGATGTCGGACAATGCGCCGCCGTTCACGAGCTTCGCGTCGCGGCCGACGTACAGCAGGGGAACAAGGTTCGTGGTGTGCGCGGTGTGCGCCTGGCCGGTGGCGTTGTCGTACATCTGCTCGACGTTGCCGTGATCCGCGGTGACAAGCATCTCGCCGCCCGCGGCTTCAACCGCAGCGGCAAGACGGCCGATGCAGGCGTCCAGCGCTTCGACCGCCGCAACGGCGGCGTCGAATTTCCCGGTGTGGCCGACCATGTCCGCGTTCGCGTAATTCACCACGATGAAATCGTATTTGCCCGACGCGATCGCGGCTTCAAGTTTTTCCGTCACTTCCGGCGCGCTCATTTCCGGCTTGAGATCGTAGGTCGCGACGCGCGGCGACGGAATGAGTTCGCGGTCTTCGCCGGGGTATGGCGTTTCCTCGCCGCCATTGAAAAAGAACGTCACGTGCGCGTACTTTTCCGTTTCGGCGATGCGAAGCTGCTTCATGCCGAGATTCGAAAGGTATTCGCCGAGCACGTTCTGCGGACGGCTCGGCGGAAACGCGACCGGCAGGCCGAAATCGCTGCGGTATTCGGTGAGGCAGACGAAGCTTGCGAGTTTCGGGCGCACGTCGCGCCTGAAGCCGTCGAAGTCATCCTGCGTGAACGCCTGCGTCAATTCGCGCGCGCGGTCGGCGCGAAAATTCATGAACACGATGCTGTCGCCGTCGCTGATGCCGGCGGGTTCACCGACAACGGTCGCCTTGACGAACTCGTCGTCCTCGCCGCGCGCGTACGCGGCCTGCAATCCGGCCAGCGCGTCGTCGGCGTGGAATTCGCCGCGCGCCGCGGCGAGCAGATCGTAAGCCTGCTGCACGCGATCCCAGCGCTGGTCGCGATCCATCGCGAAGTAACGGCCGATCATGGACGCGATGCGCGCGTTGCCGGCGTCAAGGCAGACAGCCTGCATTTTCTTCAACGACGCCTCGGCGCTGCGCGGCGGCATGTCGCGTCCGTCCAGCAAGGCGTGCACATGAACCGTCGCGCCGCGCGCCGCCGCGAGGCGCACCATCGCGAACATGTGTTCGTCGAGGGCGTGCACGCCGCCCGGCGACAGCAGGCCGATGACATGCACGACGCCGTCATTCGCCATCGCGGCGTCCACGGCGGCGAGCAGTTCGGCGTTCCCGAAAAACTCGCCATCGTCGATCGCCTTGCTGATGCGCGTGACGTCCTGGTAGATCACGCGGCCCGCGCCGAGATTGAGATGCCCCACTTCGCTGTTGCCCATCTGCCCGCTCGGCAGGCCGACGGCGATGCCCGAGGTATCGACCCAGCCATGCGGGTTCTCGCGCCACAAGCGGTCCCAGTTGGGCGTGTCCGCGGCGTGAATGGCGTTATGTTCGACAGTTTCGCTGTAGCCCCAGCCGTCGAGAATGGCGAGGACGACGGGGCGGTGAGACGGACGGTGATTCATGCGGCGGGAATTCCTTGCGGTGACGTTCGGTTCTGCGGATTCGGGAAGACAGTGATTTTACCCGTCCCGACAGGGCTTTGCGCCCCCTGATATAATGCATGCCTTCCTCAAGCTGGACGGTAGGTTCCCATGGCCGAGTACCTGGCCTTCGCCAAGGATCACATTTTTCTTTTCGCCGCCGCGGTGGCGCTGATCGCGATCATCATCGTCAGCGAATTCCGCCGCGCCCGCCGCCCGTGGCACGATGCCGAGCCCGCCCAGGCCGTGCGTCTCATCAACGCCGGCGCGCAGCTCGTCGACCTGCGCGGCCACGACGCCTTTCGCGCCGGACACATCGTGAACGCGCGCCACCTGCCCATGGACGAACTCGAGGCGAAAGCCGGCAAGCTCGACAAGGCAAAGCCCGTGATCGTGTATTGCGACACCGGCATCACCAGCGCGCGCGCTGCCGCCGCGCTGGTGCGCGAGGGCTTCACCGACGTGTGGCAGCTGCACGGCGGGCTGGCCGCATGGAAGCGCGAGAACATGCCGGTGGCAAAGGCCTGACGTTTCCGGCATGGCGCAAATCGAAATCTACACGACCGGCTATTGCGGCTACTGCCGCCGCGCGAAGATGCTGCTCGACGGCAAGTCGGCCAGCTACGAGGAAATCCGGGTCGATGCCGAGCCGGAACGCCGCGCGGAAATGGTCGCGCGCGCCGGACGGCGCACGGTGCCGCAGATTTTCATCGACGGAAAGGGTATCGGCGGCTGCGACGACCTGTTCGAACTGGAGCGCAACGGCCGGCTCGACGAACTGCTGACAGGGGAGTGACAGGGAATGACGGACGAGAAAAGGGACGATGAACGGAAACCCGCGCAGCCGGGCGCACGCAATTTCGGCCTGCAGCGCATCTACCTGAAGGACGTTTCCTTCGAGTCGCCACAGGCGCCGGCGGTATTCCAGGGCGAATGGAAGCCGACCCTGAACGTCAACATCGGGACGCGCGCCCGCGCGCTGCAGGGCGACCTGCACGAAGTGGTGCTGTCGGTGACGGTGGAGGCGAAGCAGGACGACAAGGTCGCGTTCCTGGTCGAACTGCAGCAGGCCGGTGTCTTTCTCATCAGCGGTTTCTCGGCTGAAGAAAAACAGCAGATCGCCGCGATTCTCTGCCCGCAGAACCTGTTCCCGTTCGCCCGCGAGGAAATCTCGAATCTCACCGCCAAGGGCGGCTTTCCGCAGATCCTCCTGCAGCCGATCAATTTCGAGCGCATTTTCCAGCAGGGCAACCAGCCGCCGGCGGGCAAGGCCTGAAGATGGCCACGCCGCGCAGCATCGCCGTGCTCGGCGCGGGTTCCTGGGGAACGGCGCTGGCCATCCAGCTCGCGCGCAGCGGCCGGCACGTGCTGTTGTGGGGCCGCGATGCGGCCGCGCAATCCGCGATGCGCGATGCGCGCGAGAATGAAACCTACCTGCCCGGCTGCCGTTTTCCCGATTCACTGGAAGTCGTCGCTTCGCTGGACGCCGCCATCGGCGCCGATGAACAGCTGGCAGTGGTGCCGAGCCATGCGCTGCGCGAACTGCTGAACGCGATGCAATCGGCGGGCTGGAAACCGCGCCGGCTGGCGTGGGCGACCAAGGGCCTGGAACCGGGCAGTGCGATGCTGGCGCACGAAATCGTCGCCGACGAAACCGGCGGTATTCCGGTCGCCGTGCTGTCCGGCCCGACCTTCGCGCGCGAAGTCGGCCAGGGCCTGCCGACCGCGATCACCGTGGCCGGCGATGCCGCTCTCGCGGATTTCATGGCGGACGCCCTGCACACGGGCCATTTCCGCGCCTACACCTCGGCCGATATTGTCGGCGTCGAACTTGGCGGCGCGGTGAAGAACGTGATTGCCATCGGTGCGGGACTTTCCGACGGACTCGGTTTCGGCGCGAACGCGCGCGTCGCGCTGATCACGCGCGGACTTGCCGAGATCATGCGCCTCGGCCGCGCGCTGGGCGCGGAAACCGAAACCTTTCTCGGCCTGGCCGGCGTGGGCGACCTGGTGCTCACCTGCACGGATGACCAGTCACGCAACCGCCGCATGGGCCTCGCATTGGCCGCCGGCAAGACACAGGCCGACGCGCATCGCGAAATCCGGCAGGTCGTCGAGGGCGTCTCCGCCGCGCGTGAAGTGCGCCGCCTCGCCGAGCGTCACGGCGTGGAAATGCCGATCGTGGAAAGCATCTATCGCGTGCTGTTCGAAGATGTCAGCGCGCGCGACGCCGTGGCGGCATTGCTGGAGCGGGAACGGAAGGCGGAGACGGCGTGACGGCGCAGGCAAGGAGCCTGTGTTTCGCGCCTCGCCTGTCCCGGCACTCCGGGAGAAGGCGCGCCTACATCGCGCCGGCAAAACCGTTCTGCCGCCACGCCTCGTAGACGGCGACGGCAACGGCATTGGAAAGATTCAGGCTGCGGTTGCCGGGATGCATCGGCAACCGCAACCGCCGGTCATCCGGAAACTGTCGCAGCACGTCTTCCGGCAGTCCGCGCGTCTCCGGGCCGAACAGCAAGGCGTCACCGGCATGGAATTCGGCGTGAACGTGATGGCGCGAGGCATGCCGCGTGAACGCAAACACGTTTCCGGGAGCCTCGGCGACCGCCTCGTCCAGCGTGTCATGCACGCGCAGCGTCGCCCATTCGCGGTAATCCAGCCCGGCGCGCTTCAGGCGGGCGTCATCCAGTTCGAAGCCGAGCGGGCGCACGAGATGCAGGGTGCAGCCGCTGTTCGCGGCAAGCCGGATGACGTTGCCGGTATTGGGCGGAATTTCCGGCTGATAAAGTAGAATGTGAAACACGTGAATCCGAACCACCGAAATGAAGAACCCGCCCGATGAATGACGTCTCACCCGCGCCGGCAGCCGATCTTTCCCTCGATTTCTGCGGCATGCACTTCGCTTCCCCGATCGTTCTCCTGTCCGGCTGCGTCGGGTTCGGCGAAGAATATACGCGGGTCGAAGGCTTTTCCAACCGCGACGTCGGCGCGATCTGCCTCAAGGGCACGACGGAAAATCCGCGGCTCGGCAATCCGCCGCACCGGGTGATGGAAACGCCGAACGGCATGCTGAACGCGATCGGCCTGCAGAATCCCGGCGTGCACAAGGTCGTGGACGAAATCCTGCCGACGCTCGATTTCGACGAGACGCGCTTCATCGCGAACATTTCCGGCTCGACGGTCGAGGAGTACGTCGCGGTTGCGCGCAGGTTCGACGATTCGCCGATCGACGCGATGGAGATAAACATTTCCTGCCCGAACGTGAAGGAAGGCGGCGTGCAGTTCGGCAACGATCCGGAAATGTCGGCGCGCGTCGTGGCCGCCGTGCGCGCGGTCACGAAAAAACCGCTCATCACCAAGCTTTCGCCCAACCAGACCGACATCCAGGAGAACGCGCGCCGCTGCATCGAGTCCGGCACGGATGCCTTCGCGGTCATCAACACCGTGATGGGCATGGCCGTGGACGCGGAGAAGCGCGAAGCGGTCATCGGCAACATCCAGGGCGGGCTTTCGGGACCGGCGATCAAGCCGATCGCGCTTCTGAAGGTCTGGCAGGTTTACCAGGTCGCGCGAATGCACAACGTGCCGATCATCGGCCAGGGCGGCATCGCCTCGGCGGAAGACGCGCTGGAATTCCTCATCGCGGGTGCAAGCGCTGTCGGCGTGGGCACCGCGCTCTTCTATGACCCGCTGATCTGCCCCAGGATCAACCGCGGCATCGCCGATTACCTCGCAAGACACGGCAGGACGCGCGTCACGGACCTTGTCGGCAGCCTCCAGGCGGAGGGCTGATTTGGTGTGCCGGTTCCCATTTAAGAACAGAAAATAACAAATACAGCTAAGTCCTTGATATATCGTTAAATATCGTTCTAGACTATGAACTGTTCCCATTAAGCCGGGAACGCGGTAGATTATGTTCAATAACTACCGCATTTTGCGTCGCCGCGGGGGCGGCCGCTGGACCGGCATGAGTACGCGAAGACGTGCGGCCGTTGTCCGGACAAACGGGGGTGGCAGTGTTCAGAAAACGTATTCGCAGCGATGGCCTGACTGCCGTCGTGACCGCTGCCGGTGGCGGTCATGTGGCGACGGTTGTGCATGACCGTGCCGGTCCTCCCCGCGTCACCTTTCACGGCTTTGCCGCCCACGAGGGCGGCGCCGGAAATTCCCCCGAACTGAAACGCCTGCTGGAACGCGCCGCCGCCGCGCGTTGCCGCGCGAGCACGCTGCTGGACGCCGGCGACTACCAGCTGCTGCTGGTGGAAGCGCCGGACGTACGGCCCGAGGAATTGCGCGCCGCGGTGCGGTGGCGCATCAAGGATTTGATCAACTTCCACATCGACGACGCCGTCATCGACGTGTTCGAGATTCCCGACCAGCGCCACGCCAACCGCAACCGCATGATGTACGCCATTGCCGCGCGTGCGAGCCAGGTCAGCACGCGCGCGGAGACGCTCAACGATGCCGGCCTCGCCATCGATATTGTCGACATCCCCGAGATGGCGGTGCGCAATCTCGCCGCCCTGCTGCCCGAGGAAAACCGCGGTCTCGCGATGATCCACCTGAACGATGACGGCGGCATCATCACCCTTTCCCGCCAGGGCACGCTGTACCTGACGCGCCGCCTCGACATCGGCGTACGCGCGCTGGAAACCGCGGACGCCGCCGCACGCGAGAAGCTGTGCGAGGGCGTGCTGCTGGAAGTGCAGCGTTCGCTGGATTATTACGACAGCCATTTTCCGCACGGCCCGGTCGCCGCGCTGGCGCTGACGCCGACGGCCGCGGCCACCGCGCTCGCCGATTACCTGCCGCGACAGCTCGAAACCGCCGTGCTGACGCCGCGCCTGGAAGACCTGCTCGAATTCGAGACGGCGCCCGAAGCGCTCGACGGCGACGCCATCCTCGCCATCGGCGCGGCGCTGCGCCAGGAGGAACGGGCGCTATGATGCAACAGGTCAATCTTTACCAGCCCATCCTGCGGAAACAGAAAAAGGTCTTCTCCGCCGTCGCGATGGCCCAGGCGCTCGGCGTGATCGCGCTACTGATGCTTGCGCTTTACGGCTTCAGCTACTGGCAGGTGCAACAGCTGGAGAACGAACATCGCGATCTGCAGGCGCGCCAGAAGGAACTCGCCGCACGCATCGCCGGCCTGTCCGACAGCCTGCAATCGCAGCCCGCGAGCCGTGAGCTGACCCGCCGCGCCGAGGCGGCAGAACGCGAGGCGAATCTCAAGCAGCGGCTCGCGCAATTGCTGACCGACCGGCCGATGGCGGACGGCGGCGGTTTCTCCGCGGCGTTCGCCGGACTTGCGCGCCAGCGTGTCGCCGGACTGTGGCTCACCGGCATCGAAATCCACAACGCCGAAAACGATCGCAAGGTCGCCCTGCACGGTTTCACCGCCCGCGCGGAACTCGTGCCGCGGCTGGTGCAGCAGCTTGGCGAGGAGCCCGCGTTCGAGGGGCTGCAATTCCGCCACATGCACGTCTTCCAGCCCGAGGAAAGCGCGCGCGACGTGCTCGCCTTCGAACTGACGACCGAACCGCCCCGGGAGAACGCGAAATGAGCCTGCGCCAGCAAGGCCGGCTGATCGCCGAGCGGATCGACGCGCTGTCGCTGCGCGAGCGCGCGATGCTGATGATCGGTGCGTTCATGGTCATGTTCCTGGTCTGGGACTGGCTGCTGATGTCGGAGATCACGGCGCGCAGCAAGACCATCTCCGAACAGATCGAGGTTACGCGCAACGGCGTCGCCAGGCTGAACGAAGCGATCGCGATCACCGCGCAGGTCCGCGGCGGCGATCCCGACGACGCACTGCGCGCCCGCCTCGCCGCCGCCGAACGGCGCATTGCCGCATTGGACGCGGAACTCGCAAGGCGCGCGGGCCAGGTGATTCCGCCGGGCGAAATGGCCGAGGTGCTGGAAAACATTCTCGAGCGCCAGGGGCGGCTCGAACTTCTCAGCGTGAAAAGCCTGCCGCCCGAGGCGCTGTTCGAGACGGAAGCCGGAGCGGGTACGGCGCTGCCGGGCTCGATCTACCGGCACGGGCTGGAGATGGAAGTCGAAGGGCGCTATCTCGACGTGCTCGCCTACCTGCGCGAGCTCGAGGCGCTGGACTGGAAATTCTTCTGGGATGCGGTGGAGCTGGAAAGCGAGGACTATCCGGCGAACCGCGTGCGCATCCGCATCTACTCCTTGAACCTCGAGGAGGGCTGGCTCGGTGTCTGACGGAAAATGCCTGTGGATCGGCGTCGCCCTGTGGCTGGCGACGGCCGGCGCCGTGGCCGGCGAACTCGGCGACCCCACGCGCCCAAGCTACCTTGCCGGCGCACCGGTGAAAAAGGCCAGCGCGCCCGCGGCGCCATCCTGGCGCGTCGAGTCGATCATCGTCTCGTCCGGCCGGCGCCTCGCGGTCGTCAACGGCCGCGTGGTCGGGGTGAACGACCGTGTCGATGCCGCGCGCGTCGTCGAGATCCTGCCGTACGAAGTGCGGCTCGAATACAAGGGCGAGATCCGACGCATCTCGCTGGTGCCCACCCGGGTCAAGCGCCCGGCGAACAGGTGACACAGGAACATGAAACCGAACAGGCTTCGAATTCTGCAAGTTGCGCTACTCGCGATGCTGCTGGCCGCCTGCGCGGCCGGCGGCCGCGGCAACATCGACACGCGCGGGGACGTTTCCCGCGCGCTTGAGGAACCGGCAGAAAAACCGGCCCCGGCGCCCGCCGCCGCCGCGGCGCTGATGCCGGATTCCACGAGCGCGCTCGGCATGCCCGGCAGCATGGGCGAGCCGCGCTTCGACGTCATCGTCGATGGCGCGAACGCGCGCGACTTCTTCCTCGGCCTGGTGCGCGACACGACGTACAACGTCGTCGTGCATCCGGACGTCGAGGGACGCATTTCGCTGACGCTGAAGAACGTCACCGTTCCCGAAGTCATGTCCATCGTGCGCGACGTCTACGGCTACGATTTCCGCGAAACCGCGAACGGCTTCATGGTGCTGCCCGCCACCATCCAGTCGCGCATCTACCAGGTCGATTACCTGAACCTGGTGCGCACCGGCAAGTCGGAGACGCGCGTCAGTTCCGGCGCGCTCAGCGGCGGGCAGGACACGGGAGCGGACGGCGGTGCGCAGCGCGGCACGTTCAGCAACAACACGAACCAGGTCGTGGTGCGGCCGAGCACCATGATCGAAACCGAGAGCGCGTCGGATTTCTGGGAAGAACTCACACTCACCCTGCATGCCATGATGGACGGGAAGGACGACCGCAACGTCGTCGTGAACGAACAGACCGGCGTGATCGTGGTGCGCGCGACGCCGGAGGAACATCGCCGCATCGCCGAGTATCTCGCCACCGTGCAGAACACCGCGCAGCGCCAGGTGGTGCTGGAAGCGAAGATCATCGAGGTCGAACTCAGCGAGGGTTTCCAGACGGGCATCAACTGGACGTCGCTGGACGTCAGCGGCGACCGCACCGTCACCGGCGGCATGGTCGGTTCGGAAGACATTTTCGACAGCGGCACTTCCGAGCTGGAAGGCCTGACGCGGCTCGTCGGTCCGGGTAGCGCGCCGGTGACCGAATTGCCGGCGTCGCTGTTCGGCGGCGTGTTCGCGCTGGCGGTGAACACCGCGGATTTCGACGTCTTCATCGAACTGCTGGAGCGCCAGGGCGATGCGCGGGTGCTGTCGAGCCCGCGCGTTTCCACGGTGAACAACCAGAAGGCCGTCATCAAGGTCGGCTCGGACGAGTTCTTTGTCACCGGCGTGCAGAGCAACACCACCACCGGCACGGCGACGAACACGAACAACACCGTGCAGCTGACGCCGTTCTTCTCCGGCATCGCGCTGGACGTCACGCCGCAGATCAGCTCGGACGGCGAAGTGATCCTGCACATTCATCCGTCCGTCAGCGAAGTCACCGACCAGCGCAAGCAGGTGCAGGTCGGCGGCGCGGTCAGCGCGCTGCCGCTGGCGTTCAGCACCGTGCGCGAATCGGACAGCATCGTGCGCGCGCAGAACGGCCAGGTGATCGTGATCGGCGGCCTGATGAAATCACAGACGCGCACCGAAACGGCCGGCGTGCCGCTGCTGAGCGACATTCCCGTCGTCGGCAATCTTTTCGAGCACCAGCGCGAGCGCGAAGTGAAAACCGAGCTGGTGATCCTGCTGCGCCCGATCGTGATCGGCGGCGACGACGACTGGGACGACGTCATCGGCGATTACCGCAGCCTGCTCGGCGATTGAGCACGGCGGGGGCGGCGCAATGTACCTGCAACACTTCGGACTGCGCGAGCCGCCCTTTTCGCTGACGCCCGACACCGGTTTCTTTTTCGCGTGGCGCAGCCACCAGGAAGCGCTGAACGTGCTGCTGGTGGCGCTGAACAATGGCGAAGGATTCCTGAAGGTGACCGGCGAAGTCGGCCTCGGCAAGACGCTGCTGTGCCGCAAGCTGCTGAACGCGCTCAAGGATCCCTTCGTCACGGCCTACATTCCCAACCCGCACCTGTCGCCGGGCGCGATGCGCCAGGCCATCGTCGACGATCTCGGCATCGAGACGAACGCCCGCGCGACGCAGAACGACATCGTTCGCGCCATGACGCGAAAACTCATCGAACTTGCGCGCGCCGGCAAGCGCGTCGTGGTCATCCTCGACGAAGCGCAGGAGCTGCCGGAGAAGACGCTCGAAGCCGTGCGCCTGCTGACGAATCTCGAGACCGAAAAGCGCAAGCTGCTGCAGGTCGTGCTGTTCGGCCAGCCGGAGCTCGACCGGCGCCTGGAAGCGCCCGGCCTCAGGCAACTGCGCCAGCGCATCACCTTTTCCTACACGCTCGCGCCGCTGGACGAGAACGGCGTGAACCATTACGTGCGGCACCGCCTGAACGTCGCCGGGCATCGTGGCGGCGGCCTTTTCGAATCCGCCGCGCTCAAAAGAATCTTTCGCGCCAGCGGCGGCACGCCGCGGCTGGTCAACATTCTCTGCCACAAGGCCCTGATGGCCGCCTACGGACGCGGTGTGGAACGTGTCGATGCGAACCACGCGGCACTGGCGGTGCGCGACACCGAAGGCGCGTTCCGGTCGCGTTTCGCGTGGTGGCCGCCTGCTCGCTGGTGGGCGATAGGCGCGCCGTTCGCCGCCATTGCCCTGCTGTCCGCGTGGCTGGCGCAAGGGGCATGGCTGCCATGAGTCTCATCAACGAAATGCTCAAGGACCTGGAAGCGCGCGGCGGCACGGACAAGGTTGCCGGCGACGTGCGCAGCACGGCACATCCCGCGCCGCGAAGCGCGAATCGCGGCCTGCTGTATGCGCTAGGCGCGCTGACGCTCGCGCTGGCCGCGGCCGTCGCGTGGCTGCTGCTGGACGATTCGCAGGAATTGACGGCGGCAGCAACGACACCGCTACCCGCTGCGGTGGCAACCGTTGAGGAACCGGCGAACGTGCCGCCGGCACCGCGCGCGACGACAGCCGTGGAAATGAAAACGGAAACCGGCGACGCGCCCGTATCGCCGGCGCCGGTCGAGGAAACCGTCGAGGATTCAACGCCGGCAGTCGAAACGCCGGCCGCAACGAGCAAGACCGCGCCGATCGTCGCCGATCCGCGGCCGGCGCCGACGGATACTGCGGAAACGCTGATCGTTCGCCGGCACGAACCGACGCCGGCACAGAAGGCCGCGCGCGCATCGCGCGAAGGGTTCGCGGCGCTGCGCCGCCAGGACTGGAGCACGGCGGCGCGCCTGCTCGGCGAACTCGTGACGCTGGAACCCGCCAACGATGACGCGCGCGAGGGCCTCGTCATCGCGCTGGCGAACCAGGGCCGGCTGGCGGAAGCCGATGGCGTGCTGCTGGACGGGCTCGCGGTCGGCGTCGAACCGGCGCGCTTCGCGAAACTGCGCGCCCGCCTGCTCGCCTCGCAGAACCGGCTCGACGACGCCTTGCAGAGCCTCGCGGTCACCGTGCCCGAAGTCGCCGCCGATCCGGAATTTCATGCGCTGCGCGGCGCGCTTGCGCAGCAGGCCGGCGATTACTCGCTTGCATTGAACGCGTATCGCGGACTCGTCGCTTTCGCGCCCGGCAACGGAACCTGGCAGGCAGGTCTCGCCATGGCGCTTGACCAGGTGGGCGAGCCCGCGCAGGCGCTGGACGCGTACCGCCACGCGTATGCCGCCGGCGGTCTTGAGCCTGCGCTGCTTGAGCATGTACGAAAGCGGCTGGACGCGCTTTCGGAAACGGAAGACGCAAACGGAAGAATGCAGGAGCGCTCCGCGCGCTGAACGATGTATCGCGGGGTCCGTTCCGCTCCCACGGCTCTTCGACAAACCGGATGGAAAGAATCGCATGGCAACGCCCACTCAACGCAAGCAACGCATCCGCATCGGCGATCTTCTCGTCCAGGAGAAGATCATTTCCGAGGCGCAGCTGCAGGCGGCGCTCGCGGAACAGAAACAGAGCGGGCGCAAGCTGGGGCGCGTGTTCATCGAACTCGGCCTTGCGAGCGAGGAGCAGATCCTCGGCGTACTGTCCTCGCAGCTGAACATTCCGCTCGTCGATCTCAAGCATTTCAAGTTCAGGCCCGAGGCGATCAAGCGCCTGCCGGAAGTGCACGCGCGCCGGTACCGCTGCATCGTGCTGGCGGAGAAACCGGAGAGCTTCCTGGTCGGCATGGCGGATCCCACCGACATCTTCGCCTTCGACGAACTCGCCCGGCTCCTGCAGAAGCCGGTGTCCACCGCGCTGGTGCGCGAGGCCGACCTGCTGCTCGCCATCGACACCGTGTATCGGCGGGCCGACGAAATCGTCAGTCTCGCGGAAGAGCTCGGCGAGGAGATCGGCGACAGCGATTACGACATTTCCCGGCTCACCGTCGACGACCAGTCCGACGCGCCCGTCATCAAGCTGCTGCAATCGCTTTTCAAGGACGCGGTGCAGGCGAACGCCTCGGACATCCACATCGAGCCGGATGAAACCGTGCTGCGCATCCGGCAGCGCGTCGATGGCATGCTCCAGGAGCAGATCATCGACAACAAGAAGATTTCCGGCGCGCTGGTGACGCGCCTGAAACTGATGTCGGGACTCGACATCGCGGAGAAGCGCCTGCCGCAGGACGGCCGCTTCACGATTCGCGTCAAGACGAAAACGCTCGACGTGCGCCTTTCCACCATGCCCGTGCAGCACGGCGAAACGGTGGTGATGCGCCTGCTCGATCAGTCCGCGGGATTGCTCGAGCTCGATGAACTCGGCATGCCGCCGGCGATGCTGCGGCGTTTCGTGAACCTGATCCAGCGGCCTTCCGGCATGCTGCTCGTCACGGGACCGACCGGTTCCGGCAAGACGACGACGCTGTATTCCGCGCTGAACCGCATCAACCGCGAAGACACGAAGATAATCACCGTCGAGGATCCGGTCGAGTACCGCCTGCCGCGCATCAACCAGGTGCAGGTGCACCCGAAAATCGGACTCGATTTCGCGCGCGTGCTGCGGACCGCGCTGCGCCAGGACCCGGACGTGATCATGGTCGGCGAGATCCGCGACAAGGAAACGGCGGAAATCGCCTTGCGCGCGGCGATCACCGGCCACTTCGTGTTGTCGACCCTGCACACGACCGATGCGGTCGCGACGGTCAACCGCCTGCTCGACATGGGCGCGGAAGGCTACATGATCGCGAGCGCGCTGGATGCGGTGATCGCGCAGCGGCTTGTGCGGCGCGTGTGCGAAAGCTGCGAGCAGGTTTACGAGCCGGACGCGCGCGAACGCGCATTCATTGAAGGACTTTCGGGCAACCCGGTTCCGGCAAACGCCGTGTTCAAGCGCGGCGCGGGTTGCGCGTACTGCAGCCAGACGGGCTATCGCGGACGCATCGGCGTTTACGAAATCCTGGAAATGAACCCTGAACTCGCGAGCGCCGTGCGCGACCGCGACGGCAATGCGTTCACGCAATACATGCGCGAGCACAAGGGCTACCGCCCGCTGGTCAAGGTCGCGCTCGATTACGCCCTGCAAGGGATCACCGGCGTCGACGAAGTGCGCCGTCTCGCCGGCGCGCTGGATGAATTCCGCGACGCGGACCTGCTCGGCGACCCGCTGCATCACGGAGCGGACTGATGGCGTTCTTCGAGTACCGCGGCCGCACCTCGCAGGGCGATCTCGTGCACGGGCGCGTCGAGGCGGAGTCCGCCGACGCGGTCGCAAGCCAGCTTTTCAACGTCGGCATCACGCCCATCGACATCGAGAGCGCGCCGGAACGGAAGGACGCGTTCGCGCAGCTTCGGCGCGCGTTCGGCAATCCGCGTCCTTCGCTCGACGACGTGCTGCTGTTCACGCGGCAGATGTACAGCATGACGAAAGCCGGCGTGCCGCTGATTCGCGGGCTCACCGGCCTGCGCGAATCCACGCGCAACGCGGCTCTCGGCGAGGCGATCGAGGACGTCGTCGCATCGCTGGAAGCCGGCCGCGACCTTGCCACCTCGCTCGGCCGTCATCCGCGGATTTTCAATCCGCTCTACGTCAGCATGATTCGCGTCGGCGAGAATTCCGGGCGCCTCGATGAGTCCTTCGACCAGTTGTACAAGTACCTTTCGGTCGAAAAGGAAACGCGCAAGCAGGTGAAATCCGCGCTGCGTTATCCGGCCCTGGTGATGGGGGCGATAATCATCGCCATCTTCATACTTACCGTGAAAGTGATTCCGACCTTCGCGCAGGTGTTCGAACGCTTCGACCTTGAACTGCCGTTTTTCACGCGGCTCATCCTTGGCGTTTCGGGTTTCATGGCGGACTGGTGGCTGGTGCTGCTGGTCGCGCTGGTTGGCGGCGTCGTGGCGTTCCGCCTCTGGGTGAAGACCGACGAAGGCCGCTATCGCTGGGACAAGATGAAACTCGGCTTTCCCGTTGCGGGCGACATCATCCTGCGCGCCACGCTTGCGCGCTTCTCGCGCGCCTTCGCGATGGCCTACCGCTCCGGCGTGCCGATGATCCAGACCCTGTCGCTGTGCGCGCGCGCCGTCGACAACGCGTTCATCGGCGCGCGCATCGCCGACATGCGCAACGGCGTCGAACGCGGCGAATCGGTGTCGCGCACCGCGACGGCAACCGGACTTTTCACGCCGCTGGTACTGCAGATGATGGCGGTCGGCGAGGAAACCGGCGCGCTCGACGACATGCTCGACGAAACCGCGGACTTCTACGAGCGCGAAGTGGATTACGACGTGAAGAATCTTGCATCGCTGATCGAACCCATGCTCACCGTCGGCATCGGCGCCATGGTGCTCATCCTCGCACTCGGCATTTTCCTGCCGATGTGGGACTTGACGAAGATTGCGGGACAATGAACGCGCGCGGTTTCACGCTCTGGGAACTGATGGTCGTGGTCGCGCTCGTCGTGATTTTTTTCGTCGCGGCAATCGAAAACCTGCTGCCCTTGCGCGCCGAGGCCGAACGCGCCGCTGTCGGCACGACTGTCGGCAGCCTGAAAAGCGCCCTGGGAATGGAAACGGTACGGCGGGCGATGGCGCGGGGAAATGAAACGCTCGACATGATGGCCGGCGCGAACCCGATGAACTGGCTCGCGGTCGCGCCCGCGAACTACTCCGGCACGATTGACGAATTTCACGACGTGCCGCGCGGTCACTGGGGTTTTCATGCCGCGAGCGGAACGCTCTTCTACCGCGTCCGCTATCCTGAATACTTTGATGGCAGTTTCGCGGAGCCGCCCGGACTGCGTTTCCGCGTCGTCGCCGAACGCGGCGCGCAACGAAACCTGAGCGGCGTGAAACTGGAACAGATCGATGCGGGCGACTGGACCACGGACGGCTCGGAAATCGGCCGCTTGTTAGGGAGCCGCTGATCCATTATTTCGTGGCCGCGCCCGTGGCGATTTTGGTTCAGGACGCGGCGCGACGAGCGCCGTGTAGCACCGCTCCATAAGCGAGGAGCAACAAAGTCCTGGGCCAAAATCGCCCGGTCCCGCAGGGTTACGGCTGAAAAGCGCGCCTGCTGTGTTGCACCGCTTGCCCGTAGCGGTGCTACTGTTCTGCGCGGCGCGCCTTGCAGGCACGCTTTTCAGCCAGTAACGCGGCCACGAAATAACGGATCAGAGACTCCCAGGAGAAGCGCAATGAACAATCCGACCGTCATCGCATGGCTCGCCGACGCGGGAACATGGCTCGCGTTCGCGCTGCTCGCCGCGTGTCTCGCCTACGCGATCGCGCTCTTGATGTTTCCGGCTGCGACGCTGGAACTTTCCGCGGCACTGAACCGCCGTTACTCCAGCCGCAGGGCGTTGCGCTCGCTGGAGATTCCGCGCGCCACCGAACCGTTCTTCTACCGGCATCACCGCCTGGTCGGCGGCTTGCTGCTCGCCGGCGTCGTCGCGTTCTTCCTGCTTTTCGCGTTCGGTTATCCGCGCGACACGGTGCTGGAAGCGATTGCGCGCGAAACCGGCGGCGCACTTGCCGGCGCCGTGATCGATGCGGCGGAGTGGTTCCTGCTCGGCGCGAACGCGCTGATCGGGGTTTTCGCGCTGACGATGCTCCTTCGACCGAGTGCGCTGAAGCCGCTGGAAGCCTGGGCGAACCGCTGGGTCTCGACCCGGCAGGCACTGCGGGAAGCGGAGCAGCCGCACGAACCGGTGGACGATTTCTTTGCGTGTCACCCCCGCCTCGGGGCCCTGCTGGTGCTGGCGGGTCTTGCATACATCGCGATCAGCCTGCTGATC
>DASVCH010000031.1:0-20567 GCA_036381715.1 Gammaproteobacteria bacterium
TTCTGAGTCGAAAACCGAAAACCGAAAGCCGAAAGTCGAAAGTCGAAAGTCGAAAGTCGAAAGTCGAAAGTCGAAAGTCGAAAGTCGAAAGTCGAAAGTCGAAAGTCGAAAGTCGAAAGTCGAAAAAAGCCGCGCACAGCGCGGCTTTTTACTTTCAACCAATCCTTTACGGGTTGCCGAGAATCTCCCCCAACGCACTCACCAGCCGTTCGACCTCGTCCGCCGTGTTGTAATGCGCGAAGGACACGCGCACAACGCCGTCCTCGGGCGGAACGCCGAGAAACTCCAGCAGGCGCCGCGAATGAAAATGCCCGTGTTTCACGGCCAGCCGGCGATCGGCAAGGGCTGCCGCGATGCCGGCCGATGGCAGGGTTGCGTGGCGGAACGCGATGATCGGCAGCCGCACCAGGGGATCGGCGTCGGGCGAACCGAGAAGCGTTACGTCGTCGTGCGCGGCGAGAAACGCCAGCAGCGGCGTGGCGAGCCGTGCTTCGTGACGCGCAATCTCCTCGAACGGATCGCTCCCCGATTCCGTTTCCCAGCGTGAAAAGTATTCGGGAATGCCCGCGGCTCCCCAGGCGAGCTCGTAACTCGCGCCGCCAGGCTGCAGCTTGTACGGCAGCGCATCGGCGGCAAGGTATTCGTGATTGATGTTGGCGAGTTCCAGCAGGATGTCGCGCCTGCCGTACAGCATGCCGATGTGCGGACCGAAAATCTTGTACAGGCTGCAGACGTAGAAATCCACGTCCCATTCGCGCACGTCAACGCGCCGGTGCGGCGCGTACGCGACGCCGTCCACGAACACGCGCGCGCCAGCGGCATGCACGCGGCGCGTGATTTCCTTCACGGGTTCGATGCGGCCGAGAAGGTTCGAGCATTGACTGAAACAGACCAGCCGCGTCCTTTGGTTCAACAGTTCATCGAGTTTCCGCAGTGACAGCGAGAAATCGTCCCTGTCGATTTCCCAGCTGCGCACCGTCACGCCGAACTCGCGCAGCCACAGCCACGGGCTGCGGTTGGCTTCGTGATCCATCACCGTGATGACGATTTCGTCGCCGTCTTTCAGCAGCGGGCGCATGGCGCGCGCAAGCTGCCAGGTCAGCGCGGTGCTGGACGCGCCGAACAGGATTTCCTCCGCGTGCGCCGCGTTGACGAACGCCGCCAGCTGCCGCATCGCTTCCGCCTGGCGGGTCGCCGCCTGCTGCGACAAGGGATAGTTGCCGCCGAGCTGCACCGGCATGGTCTGCATGTACTCGCCGACGCGTTCGATGACGCGCCGGAGCGTGAAGCTGCCGCCGGCGTTGTCGAAGTAGGCCCAGTCGCTTTCCAGCCCCGCAAATTCCCGCCGCGCGTCGATGAGTGCCGGTTCAAGTTGCTGTTTTTTCAAGAGAATTCTCGCTGTTCATCAATGTAAGCCGAGGCTGACAAGCATATCCGACACGCGCCGTAGGATCGCGCGGCGGTTTTGAATAACTTACGGTCATCGCAATGGAGGACAGGCAACATGATCCAGGAAACGGCACACGGCGCCACGAATGGCAATGCGATCGCTGCGGGTGTCACTGAAGCCAATATTCTCGCCGACATTCGTTACTTCGAAGCGCGCATCGAAGCGGCGGTGGACGGCAACAGTCGTGACCAGGCAATGCGGCGCGTTTACGCGAGCCTGCTTGCGCACCGCCGGCAAATGCTGGCGGCCTTGCGCGACGGCCGTCCCGACGCGTGGTACGAATACGAACACGTCGTCGTCTGAACACGTTCGAGCACGGGTAAGGGAGAGAGGCTCCAGGGACGGACTTGTTTCTTCCTTCCGTTCATTCGCTGCCCACCATGTCGCGCAGCGTCCGTCCCGCCAGTTTCTCCCGGACCATCGCGTCCATCTCGCCGGCCAGGCTTGCGACTTCTTCGCTGACCGGAACCAGCCGCTCATCGTGATCCAGTTCCGGGTCCGTACGTCGCACGGCGGCGCGAATGTCTTCCACCGTGATGCGTTCCATGTCCTGGCCCGGAATGAAGCGGCCCTCCGCCTCGTCGGTCATCAGCAACAGGCCGGCGCGCTCCAGTCGCGCGGTCACCATGGCGAGCGAGTCGCCGGGAATGTGCAGGTGCTCGGCGAGGCGCTTCACGTTCCAGACGGGGCTGCGCTGCCGGAACGCCTTGCCGACCAGGTACATCGTTTCCAGCGCCAGGATTTCGCGCAGATGACTGCTGAGGCTGAGCCTGCCGCCGGATTTTTCGACGAAATTCGGATTCTGCACGTAGAAGGCGACCTGCGCGCCGAGCAGCAGGATCAGCCAGTTCAGGTAAAGCCAGATCATGAAGGTCAGCACGATGGCGAAGCTGGAGTAGATCGCCACGTATTTCGCCGAACCCGCCACGAAGGTCGTGAACACCCAGCCGGTCGTCTGCCACGCGAGGCCGGCGACCACGCCGCCGATGAGCGCGGGAACCAGGCGCACGTCGGCGTTCGGCACGAAAATGTAAACGAAGGTGAATGCGCCGATGACGATCAGGTACGGCAGCATCAGCGAGAACACCAGCAGCAGCGTGCCGAACGGTTCGATCTCGGCAAGCTCGCGCACGATCTCGTTGCTGGAGACGGTGGCGGTGATGCCGAGCGCCGCGGTGACCAGCAGCGGGCCGATCAGGATCACGCTGAGGTAGTTGCTGAAGCGCGTCGCGAAACTGCGCGCCTTCTGCACGTGCCAGACGTAGTTGAATGACGCCTCGACCTTCTGCACCAGCGAAATGACCAGGTAGATCAGGAGCGCAAGGCCGATGGAGCCGAGCACGTCGGCGCGCACGTTCTCGACGAAGCCCATGATGCGCCGGCCCAGTTCCTCGCCTTTCGGTCCGAGCGCCTGGAGAGAACTGAAGAGGATCGGTTCGAGCTGGTTGTGAACGCCGAGGCCCTTCAGCACGGAAAAACTGAACGCCAGCAATGGCACCAGCGACAGCAGCGTGGTGTAGACCAGGCTCATCGCGCGCAGGTTCAGCTGTCCGGCGGCAAGATCGCGAACCAGCACGTAGCCGAAACGCAGCACGCGGACCAGCCAGCGTTGCTCGCGCGGCAGGACCGCCGCCCGACGTCCCCAGACGAAAGTGTCCAGCCGCTGTTTCCATTCCCCGATTGCCGACATGCTGTCCCCTCGACGGCTAGCCGCTCCGCTTGGCGTCCACGCGGCGCGCGAATTCCGCAAGTATTGCACGATAAAGGTCGTCCTTCAGCCAGGCGTCTTCCACGCCGGCCTCCAGGTTCGGGTTGTCGTTCACCTCGATGACGTAGATGCCCGACGCGTTCTGCTTCACGTCGACGCCATAGAGGCCGTCGCCGAAGAGATTCGCGGCTTTCAGGGCGGTCTGGACGACGTCCGCGGGCGCGTCTTCCACCGGCAGGGTGCGATAGCGGCCTTCGCTGAAACCGCCGCCGGTCTTGTGATCGACAATCTGCCAGTGGTTCTTCGACATGAAGTACTGGCAGGCGTACAGCGGCTGGCGGTTGAGCACGCCGATGCGCCAGTCGTAGTCGGTGTAAAGGTATTCCTGCGCGAGGATGAGGTCGGATTCCTTGAACAGCCGCTCGGCGATTTCATCGAGCTCGTTGCGGTTTGCGGCCTTGAACACGCCGCGCGAGAACGAGCCGTCGGGAATCTTCAGCACGATCGGGTAGGCGAGCTCCGTTTCGGCGGCGTCCAGCTGGCCCTCCTGGAGGATCAGTGTCTTCGGATGCGGAATTTTGTTCGCGCGCAGGAGCTCGGCGAGATAGACCTTGTTGGTACAGCGCATGATCGACACGGGATCGTCGATCACCGCCATGCCTTCCGCTTCCGCCTTGCGCGCGAAGCGATAGGTGTAGTGGTTGATGCGCGTGGTGTCGCGGATGAACAGGGCGTCGTACTCCGCGACGCGCGCGTAATCCTTCGGACCGATGACGTCGATGTCGAAACCCATGGACTTGCCGATGCGCTCGAAATTCTTCAGCGCTTTCTTGTCCGAGGGCGGCAACGGGTCGTCGGGATTGAACAGGATCGCGAGATCATAGCGGCTGGAACTGCGGCTCTTGCGCGACCGCCACGGCTTGCTGAGGTACGCCTCCAGCGCCTCGATGAAGGCCGCGCGCTGCTCGCCTTTCAGCCGCGCAAGATTGCCCGGCCGAATGCGGTTCAGTGTCCAGCGCCCTTCGCGGCTGAACTCGACGCGCAGGATCGGGCAGGGGAAGGCGTCGAAAATCTGCCGGCTGATTTCGGTCAGGCGCGGATCCTGCTGGCGCCCGAAGTACAGCATGATTTCGAACTTCGTCGTGTGCTCGCCGCGCAGCGCTTTCTGCAGCCGGTCTCCGAGATCCTCGGCGTCAAGACGATAAATGGATTTCCGCGTCAGGTCCGAGAGCGTGCGAACCGACGGCACCATGCGGTGGCGGCGTGCTTCGGCGAGCAGCGAGCAGTAATAGCCGGTCGTGAGATAGCCGAAATGGCGGCAGAGATTCAGCACCGTGATGCCGCGCCGGCCGTAGTCCGGGTTCGAGAGGTATTCGCGCGCGGTGACGACAGGATAATCCGGAAACTCCGGTTTCCAGTCGCTGCTCTTTTCAATGACGATGAGATGCCGCTGGGCCTGGTGATCCTGCATGACGGTTACTTGTCGCGAAACGCTGACGAACCCGCCGCGCGCGGGCGCAGCACCATGGCGGCACGCTGCGCGCTGCGGCCGTAGCGCGCCATGCCCGTGAATTCCTCGTGCTGAATCGGCATATTCATCGAGTCCAGTTGCGCCTTGCCCTTTTCTTCATCGATATAGGGATCGTGAACGTAAACGAAATGCTCGTCGAAGCCGGTCACCACCACCCAGTGCGGAAAGCGTTCGCCGTAGATGCGCCACGAACTGATCAGCACCACGGGAATTCCACCCAGGTCGAACTCGGCTTTCAGTTCCTCCAGCGTAACCGGTCTGTATTCGACTTCAATACCTGCCTGCGCGATTTCTTCCGAGAAGTCCTCGTGCACGAGGCGGATGACTTCCTTCTTTTCCTCGCTGCGCACGCTGTCCACGAACAGCGCGTCACGGTCATTCACCCAGAGCTTCACGCCGAAGCCGCGATGATGCGCGGCGAGCGCCATGCCGAAGGGGCCGCAGCCGCCGTGGCCCGAGGTCATGAATATCGTCGTCGCTTCGCGCCATAGCCGGAACTCCAGCCGGCGGTCCAGCGATACCGCCGGATCGATCGCGGCCATCGCCATCATGATCGCCGCCGGTCCGCAGGTGAACTCGGTGGTCTGCCGGTAGTACGGCACGCGCGCGATGTCCGGATCAAGGTGACGCGCGAGCGACTTCTCCATTCGCAGTGCATCGGCGTGGTCTTCGTAGTAGTCGAGATAGGTTCCGAATTGACGATAGCCGGCGTCGCGGTAAAGGTTCGCCGCCGCCAGGTTGTCGCTGCGGATTTCGAGCCGCAGGGTGATGCAGCCGCGCTCCAGCGCCGTGTCTTCCGCCGCCTGCAGCAACAGCTTGCCGAGTCCGCGTCCGCGCGCGGCCGGGTGCACTGCGATGGAGTACAGCCGCGCGAGATGCGTGCCCTTGTGATAGAGCACCAGTGCGTAACCTTCGATGGCGTCATCCGTTTCGTGGACAAGCAGGTCGGCGTGCGCCTGGGTGATCATGCGGCGGAAGCTGCGGCGCGACAGGCGGTCGCTGTCAAAGCAGCGCGTCTCGAGGGCTTCGAGCGCGTCGAGGTCGGCGAGGGTTGCGGGGCGGATCACGTGACCTCCGGGACGCCCGCAAGCGGGGCGTCAGGCGCGCGCATCATCGCAGCTTGGCTGCCGTTTGCAAGGGTTTCGGGCGGCGGGGAAAAAATATTTTCGGCGTTGTGGAAAGGGGTTTTCACGGATGCAGGCGCAACAGCGGCTGTTCCAGCGCTTCCCGCTGTTCGCGCAGGTTGTTCAACTGCTCTTCCCAGTAGCGCGGCGTGCCGAACCAGGGGAAGGCGGGCGGGAAGGCAGGGTCATCCCAGCGCCGCGCGATCCACGCCATGAAGTGGATCATCCGCAGTGCGCGCAGGGGTTCGATCAGCGCGAGTTCGGCCGGATCGAATTCGGCGAACTGTTCATAGCCTTCCAGGAAGATCCGAAGCTGCGCTTCCTGTTCATGCCGCGGTCCTGCCAGCAGCATCCAGATGTCCTGGATGGCGGGGCCGGTGATGCAATCATCGAGATCGACGAAGTGCGGACCGGCGTCCGTCCAGAGGATGTTGCCGGGGTGGCAGTCACCGTGCAGTCGCAGGGTGTCGAAAATGGCGGATTCAAACGTGGCCGCAACACTTTCCAGCAGGCGATCGCCCGCGTCGAGGAAATTGTCGCGAAGGTATTCCGGCAGCGACCAGGATTCGGCGGCGCTCTCCCGGAGCACGCCGAGGCTGTCGACGCCCATTGCCTGCACGGACAGGCGCGGCCGGTGTTGAAACGAACGCGCCCGGCCAGTGGCATGAATGCGGCCGATGAAACGCCCCAGCCATTCCAGTTGGTCCGGGTTGCCGGGCTCGGGCGCGCGTCCGCCACGGCGCGGGTACAGGGCGTAGCGAAAGCCGGAATGTTCGAAGAGGGTGTCGCGATCAATCGTCAGCGGCGCGACGACAGGAATCTCCTGTTCGGCCAGCTCGCGCGCGAAGGCATGCTCTTCGAGAATCTGCGCGTCGCTCCAGCGCCCCGGGCGGTAGAACTTCGCGACCAGCGGCGTCGCATCTTCAATGCCGGCCTGGTAGACGCGGTTCTCGTAGCTGTTCAGTGCGAGCAGGCGGCCGTCGGTCAGGTAGCCGCGCGCGTCCACCGCGTCGAGCACGAGGTCCGGCGTCAATGCGTCATAAGGATGTGTGCTAACGTCGTTCACTCCATCGATGCTATCAGAACCGCATGGCTTATCCCGAACGCATAGTCTGCCTCACCGAGGAAACCACCGAGACGCTTTACCTGCTGGAGGAAGACTGGCGCATTGCCGGCATTTCCGGCTTCACCGTGCGACCGCCGCGGGCGCGCAAGGAAAAGCCGAAGGTGTCGGCGTTCACCAGCGCGAAGATCGGCAGGATTCTCGAACTCGAACCGGATCTCGTGCTCGGCTTTTCCGACATCCAGGCGGACATCGCCGCGGAACTCGTCCGGCGCGGCATCGAGGTGCACGTGTTCAATCACCGCTCCATCGAGGAGATCTTCCGCATGATCCGCATGCTCGGCGGCATGATCGGCTGCCAGGAGAAGGCGGAGCGGCTCGCGGTGGAACTTGAAAACGGACTGCATGCGATTCACGAATCCGCCCAGGCGCTGCCGCGCCGTCCGCGCGTGTATTTCGAGGACTGGGACGAGCCGATGATTTCCGGAATCCGCTGGGTTTCGGAGCTGATCGAGATTGCCGGCGGCGATGACATTTTTCCCGAGCATGCATGCGAGGCGCTGGCGAAGCATCGCATTCACGCCGACGGCTCGGGAATCATCGAACGCAAGCCCGACATCATCTTCGGCTCGTGGTGTGGCAAGAAATTCCGGCCGGAGAAGGTTGCAGCGCGCGAAGGCTTCGACGGCATTCCCGCCGTGCGCGACGGCGAACTGCACGAGATCAAGTCGTCGATCATCCTGCAGCCGGGCCCGGCCGCGCTGACCGAAGGCGTGCGGGCGCTTCATGCGCACATAAAACGCTGGGCGGAAAAGTAGGGCCGCTCGCCCGACGCTCTAGCGCCTTTTCATTTCGTCGAGCACTTCCCGCACCGCCTGCACAATCCTGTACGCGGCTTCCGCGTCCGGCGCGGTGTCGATCGTCAAGGCCGTTTCATCGCGCAAATGCCGCCATTCCGTTTCGCCTTCGCCGCGCGTGAAGCGCGGACTGCAGGGCCTGTCTCCGCGGCAGGGAATGTAGATGCGCGCTTGTCCGTATTCCGGCAGGAGTTCCACCTCGATCGCGGCCGCATCAAGATCCGCGGCACGCGCCGTGCTGCGATCGGCGCCGGCGCATTGGCTCCACGCGCTTTCCAGGACAATGCGTTCGCCTTCGACGGACAGGCGGCTTCGCTTTTCACCGCAGAGCGTTTCGCTCGCGGGATGCTGTTGCAGCAGCGCGTTGACCTTGTCCTGCGCGCCCGACGTTGCGCCTGTCGTCGTGCAACCGAGCAGCGGCAGGCACAGCAGAAGTGCGGCCGGCAGGATCGAGGGCAATGCGTCCGAAATGTGAAATGTCATGACCAAGCTCCCTTTGAATGAAGTGAAGTGATTCCGTTCAGCTTGCCGTCAGCAGGTCGAACGCTTCCTGGTATTTCTCGCGGGTCTTTTCGATGATCGCGTCCGGCACTTTCGGTCCCGGCGCCTGCTTGTTCCAGTCGAGCGTTTCCAGCCAGTCGCGCACGAACTGCTTGTCGAAGCTCGGCGGCGAGATGCCGGGCCGGTAAGTCTCCGCCGGCCAGAAGCGCGATGAGTCCGGCGTCAGCATTTCGTCGATGATGTACAGCTCGCCATCGGCGTCCAGGCCGAACTCGAACTTGGTGTCGGCAATGATGATGCCGCGCTCGCGCGCGTATTCCGCGGCAAAGGCGTAAATTTCCAGCGTCACGTCGCGCACGCGTTCGGCGAGTTCGCGGCCGATCAGCTTCGCGACCGCGTCCAGGCTGATGTTTTCATCGTGCTCGCCGACGGCGGCCTTGGTGGCGGGCGTGAAGATCGGTTCCGGCAGTTTGTCCGCGAGCTGCAGGTTCGCGGGCAGCGGGATGCCGCATACCTCGCCCGTCTTTTGATATTCCTTCCAGCCGGAGCCGATGATGTAGCCGCGCGCCACGGCTTCGACCGGCAGCGCGCGCAATGCACGCACGACGACGGCACGGCCTTCGACCGTCGCCGCTTCCGCCGGCGTGAGCACGTCGGTGAGCGGCGTGTGCAGCAGGTGGTTCGGAACGATATGTTTTGTCCTGCCGAACCAGAAATTCGAAATCTGCGTGAGGATGCGGCCCTTGCCGGGAATCGGATCCGGCAGGATCACGTCGAACGCGGACAGCCGGTCGGAGGCGACCACCAGCAGGCGTTCGGCATCGATGCGGTAGACGTCGCGCACCTTGCCGCGGTGAATCAATTCGACGCTGTCGAGGTCGGATTGGAACAGGGCATCCGTCATCGGTCGGCCTTTGTGCTCGAATGAAGCCGCGTATCTTGGGCAAAGCGGGCTGCCGAGTCCAGCACCCGCTTGCCATGATGCCTGCCCCGGCGTAAGTTATCCGGCCTTCGCAGAACCCGGTTTCGACCTTGCAGCATTTCCGCCAGATTTTCCGGTCCTCGCCCGGCCTTGCCTGCGCCGTTGTCTGCGCGTGGCTGACGCTGGGCGTTGCGCCGTGTCTCGCGGCGGCGCCGGTCGAGCAGCATGATCATCACGACTGTCCGCATTGCGAAACCGTTGTCGTCGAGGCGGCGTCCTGTGACCTGCCTTCGGACGCCATCCTTTCCTCCGCGAACGAACCCGACAATCAGCCGGCAGCCTTGCCGGCGGGCTTTCCGCCTGCGCCCGTCGCCGTCCGGCTCGCCATCGACTTCGCGCCGCCCGGCGCGCCGCCGCCGGAACGATCGCGGCTTCACCGCTTCTGCCGTCTCCTCGAATAGCCGCGCCATTCCTTGCTGATGACGTTCATCGCGCCGTCGTGACGGCGGCGCGCGGCAACACGAATTCGAGGTTACAAACGATGAAGACTTTCCTCCTTGCGCTCGCAAGCGCAACGGCAATGCATTCCGCCATGGCCGGCGAGCCGGTCGATCATTCCATGCACCAAGCGCCGGACCACGAGCAACATGACATGGCGCCGGCGTTCTACGGTTCCTATCCGATGAGCCGCGAGGCGTCCGGCACCAGCTGGCAGCCGGAAGCGTCGCCGCACGGCGGTATCGGTTTCGAGCGTGGCGAATGGCGGGGCATGCTGCACGGTTTCGCGCAGCTCGTTTACACCGACCAGCAGGGCCCGCGCGGCGATTCCGATTTCTATGCAACGAACATGCTCATGGCGATGGCGAACCGCGAACTCGGCGGCGGCGTGTTCGGCCTGCGCGGCATGGTTTCGCTGGAGCCGGAAACCATCGGCGCCGGCGGCTATCCCTCGCTGCTGCAGACCGGCGAAACCGCCGACGGCGTGACGCACCTGCTCGACCGGCAGCATCCGCATGACGCGGTGATGGAATTGGCCGCGACGTACAGCCAGGCATTCGGCGACGCGTCGTCATGGTTCGTTTACGCGGGCCTGCCGGGCGAGCCCGCGCTCGGACCCCCGGCGTTCATGCACCGCTTCTCCGGCGTGGAGTTTCCGGACAGCCCGATTTCGCATCACTGGCTGGACAGCACTCACATCACTTTCGGCGTGCTGACGGCCGGCGTGGTGCTGGATGACTTCAAGATCGAAACCTCGGCGTTCCGCGGTCGCGAGCCGGACCAGCACCGCTGGAACATCGAGACGGGCTCGCTCGATTCCTACGCGATGCGCCTGAGCTGGAACCCGACCGAACGCTGGGCTCTGCAGGTCAGCGCCGGACAGATCGAAAGTCCCGAAGCGCTCGCACCGGAAGTCGACGTGCGCCGTTACACGGCGTCGGCCATGCATCACCTGCCGACGGACAATGGCGAGTGGCAGACGCTGCTTTCCTGGGGACGCAACATCAACGAGCCGGGCAACACGCTCGACGCCGTCATTCTCGAATCCGCGTACCGCTTCGACGTGCGGCACACCGTGCTCGCGCGCGCGGAGCACGTCGAGAAGGACGAACTGTTCGAAGATCACCATCACGAGGCGCCGCTTCCCGGTCATGCCGATGCAGCAATGGTGTTCAACGTGGGCAAGCTGTCGGCGGGCTACGTTTACGATTTCCTCGTCGAGGACTCGCGCCGGCTCGGCGCGGGCCTGCTCGTCAGCCGGACCTTCCTGCCCGTGGAACTCGAGAGCGTTTATGATGGCGACCCCGCCGCGGTGACGTTCTTCGTGCGCGGCAGTTTCTGAGGAATACGTTTGATGGGATGGGGAAAGATCGCCGGCTTCATTCTCGGCTGGATGCTCACGCACAGTTTTTTCGGCGCGCTGCTGGGTCTCCTGATCGGACATTACCTGTTCGATCGCCAGGCGGGCGGCCTGGGTTTCGGCAGCGACGCCGCCGAAACGCGGAAAGTCTTTTTCGAGACGACCTTCTCGGTCATGGGGCAGGTCGCGAAATCGGACGGCCGCGTTTCGGAAATCGAAATCCGCATGGCGCGCGCCGTGATGAACCACTTGCGGCTTTCCCCCGAACGCATGGAAGCGGCGATGCATCTTTTCAACGACGGCAAGCGCGCGGATTTTCCGCTGGACGAAACCATGCAGCGGTTCCTGCGCGCCTGCCGGCATCGCCGCGACCTGCACCGGATCTTCATCGAGATCCAGTTGCAGGCGGCGCTTGCCGACGGGGCGATTTCCGATGCCGAACGGCACGTGCTGGAAAGGGTCGCGAGCCACCTCGGCGTTCCGGCCTGGGAACTGCGCCAGCTCGAAGCCCTGATTCTCGCCGCACAGCGACGGCACCAGGCCGGCGGGCAGGCGGCGGGTCCGGCGCGGCCGAACCTTGACGATGCCTACGCCGTGCTCGGCGTCACGCGCGATGCGAGCGATGCGGAAGTGAAGAAGGCGTACCGGCGCCTGATGAGCCAGCACCATCCCGACAAGCTCGCGGCAAAGGGGTTGCCCGAGGACATGCGCGAAGTCGCGGCGGAGAAGACCCGCGAGATTCTCGCGGCGTACGAGCAGGTGCGCGAGGCGCGCGGCATGAGGTGAAGCGTGTCAGCGGCGCTCCAGCCACTTGAGCGCTTCGCGCCGGCTGAGCGGCGACAGCACGTCGGCACGGCTGCGTACGAACTGCCGCACCCAGCGTGAATCCGTCTTTGAATATTCCCTGAGCGCCCAGCCGATCGCCTTGCGGATGAAGAAGTCCGTTTCCGGCGCAAGCATCAGCACCGTTTCACCCAGCAGATCGGTATCGGTTTCCTGCCTGTACTTGAGCTGCACGAGCAGCGCCGCGCGGCGTGCCCACAAGTGATCGCTCCGGCGCCATTGTCCCGCCTTGCGTGCCAGCAGGTTCCGCTTGTCGCGCAGCGCACCGCCCAGCAGGTCCGCAGCGAGCGGATCGAGCACGTCCCACCAGTCGGCTTCGGCAAGCATCTCCTCGAAGAGCGGCAGCGCGTCGGAGCGAAACGCTTTCGCACGCACGGCAAGATCCAGCGCAAGGTAGCGCTCCTCGCGAAAGTTTCCGGTCCAGAGTGCGTGTATGTTTGAACGGTACGCATCGAAATCCGTGACGGGATGCTCTGCGAGGCATTCGCGCAGCAGCGCGCGGCGTTCCGGCGTCTTCACGCCGCGGAAAGGCTGGATGCCCTTCATGTACGCGAACTGGCCGGCGGCGATGTCCGCGTCCGAATGGTCGGCGAGGGCGCGTTGCAGGGAGCGCGCCAGCGGCAGCGTCACTCGCCGAACTGCGCGAAGGTCACGACATTGCCGGCCGGATCGCGCACCGCGAACTCCGTTGCGCCGTAGAACGTTTTCCGCCGCGGGAACACGGGCTCTGCATCCTTGAGGCGTCTTTCGATGTCGTCGAGATCGCCGACTTCGAAGAACATGGGCACGCGCGCCGTCTCGCCGGCGAGCGCGGGCACGTCGGAGGCGACGCTCGCGTGTGACTGGATCATGAGTTCGATGCCGTCGCGCACGAGGATCACGAAACCGAGCGCGTTGTCCTGCGGCACCTCGACGGTTTTCTCGAAGCCGAGGCGGTCGACCCAGAACGGCAACTGGTCCTCGATGCGTTCGACGAACAGCACGGGTGTGAGTTTTTTCAGCATTGGTATTCCTTTCCGGCAATGAAGCTGTAGTAGCGGCCATCGCCGATGATGATGTGATCGATCAGCCTGATGCCGCCGTCGCGCCCGTAGTCTGCGACCTTGCGCGTCAGCTCGCGGTCCGAGGCGCTCGGCGCAGGATCCCCCGCCGGATGGTTGTGGACGAGAATCATGCCGACGGCGCCAACGACAATTGACGAGCGGAACAGCTCGAACGGGTTGACGGTGATGGTGTGAACGGTTCCGATCGCGACGACTTCAAACGAGATGATCTTCTGTCCGGCATCCAGCGATATGGCGACGAGCTTCTCCTTCATCTCGTTCTGCATGTCCGAGAACAGCGCGAACACCTTGCCGGGATCGGTCAGCGGTTCGTCGACCGGCGCATCCGTCCCCACCGGCTTCTTGCGATAGCTGATGTTGATTTCCTGCAGGAATTTCACCTTGTCGTTCATTGTTCGTGCGTCCTTGGCGGCTCTGCCGAGAGCTTAACAGTGGCGCAGCCTGCATGAAACGAGCGTAGCGAGTGGAATCGGCGATGCCTGTTCCCGGGCTTCGCGCTGCCGTTCGGGACCGGGTTGCATCCGGGCTACGCCGTTCTACGATCCATACTCTTTCCCCGCGGTGAAGCTGTAGTAGCGGCCGTCGCCGATGATGATGTGATCGTGGAACTCGATGCCGAGGTCGCGATAGGTCCGCAGCACGCGTTGATGAAACCGCCTGTCGGCTGCACTGGGCGTCGGATCGCCCGCAGGATGGTTGTGTACCAGGATGACACCGGGCGCGCCGATCGCGACCGAAGACCGGAAAAGATCCTTGGGGTTTGCCGTCACTGCGTTTACCGAACCGATAGCCACGACATCGAAGTTGATGATTTTCAGTTTGACATCAACAGCAATGCTGATGAGCTTTTCCTGCAGCTCGTTCTGCAGGTCACAGAACAGCGCGAACACCTTGCCGGGATCGGTCAGCGGTTCGTCGACCGGCGCATCCGTTCCCACCGGCTTCTTGCGATAGCTGATGTTGATTTCCCGCAGGAATCTCACCTTGTCGTTCATCGTTCGTGCGTCCTTGGCGGCCTGCGCCAGAGCTTAGCAGCGGCCAACGGATGGCGCGATCCCGATGCTATAATTCCGCCCGTTTTCACCTTCCGACCGGAGACGCCATGGCCGCCGACCTCATCGCTCCCTCGATTCTCAGCGCCGATTTCGCCCGCCTGGGCGAGGAAATCGACGCCGTGCTCGCCGCCGGCGCGGACATCGTGCACTTCGACGTGATGGACAATCACTATGTCCCGAACCTCACCATCGGCCCGCTGGTCTGCGAAGCGCTTCGAAAGCATGGCGTCACGGCGCCGATCGACGTGCATCTCATGGTCAAGCCGGTCGATCGCATCATTCCGGATTTCGCGAAGGCCGGCGCGAGCTACATCACCTTTCATCCGGAAGCGTCCGAGCACATCGACCGCACGCTGGGACTGATCCGCGAGTCCGGCTGCAAGGCGGGACTGGTGTTCAACCCCGCCACGCCGCTGTCGCACCTGCATCACGTCATGGACAAGGTGGACATGGTGCTGATCATGTCGGTGAATCCGGGCTTCGGCGGGCAGAGCTTCATTCCCGAAGCGCTGAACAAGCTGAAGACGGCGCGCCGGCTGATCGACCAGTCCGGTCACGACATCCGCCTCGAGATCGACGGCGGCGTGAAGGTGGACAACATCCGCGAGATCGCGGCGGCGGGCGCGGATACGTTTGTGGCCGGATCCGCGATATTCGGCGCGAACGATTACGCGGACGTCATCGGCCGCATGCGCGGGGAGCTTGCGAAAGCGCGTGCGTGAACGGGCGATGCCGTTCATTTTCGATCACGCGGCCTGAGGAGCGCGCGCCGTGATCCTGATGATCGACAATTACGATTCCTTCACTTTCAATCTCGTCCAGTATCTCGGCGAACTGGGCGCGGAGGTCGTCGTGAAACGCAACGACGAGATCACTGTCGCCGCGGCGAAAGCGATGCATCCTTCGCACATCGTGATCTCGCCGGGGCCGTGCACGCCGAATGAAGCGGGAATTTCACTCGAACTGATTCGCCACTGCGCGGGAGCGATTCCCCTGCTCGGCGTCTGTCTCGGGCACCAGGCGATCGGCCAGGCTTATGGCGGCGAGGTCGTGCATGCCGGGCGCGTCATGCATGGCAAGACGTCGATGGTCCGGCACATGGGCGCCGGCGTTTTCCGGGATATTCCCTCGCCGTACGAAGTCACGCGCTACCACTCGCTGGTGATCGGGAAGGATTCGCTGCCGTCGTCCCTGGAGGTGACGGCCTGGACGGAAAACGAGGACGGCAGCGTGGAAGAAATCATGGGCGTCCGCCATCGCGAGCTGCCGGTGGAGGGCGTCCAGTTTCATCCCGAGTCGATACTCACGCAGCATGGCCATGCCTTGCTGGGGAATTTCCTGGAAATGCGGGGATGACCGGCGGCGCGTGCCATTCGGCGCGCGCCGGTCTCTATTTGAAGGAAAGGCCCGCGGTCATTTCCGAGTCTTCATCGCCGCGCGGCGTTGCGCCGAGCACGACGATGGTCTTGCCGGAAACGTTGATGTGACCGCCTTCTTCCAGCGCCTTCAGCACGCGGCCGGCCATTTCGCGCGAGCAGCCGACGATGCGGCCGAGTTCCTGGCGGCTGATGCGGATCTGCATGCCGTCGGGATGCGTCATGGCGTCCGGCTCCTTGCACAGGTCGAGCAGGACACGGGAAATGCGCCCGGTGACGTCGAGGAAGGCGAGGTCGCCGACCTTGCGCGTGGTGCGCCCGAGACGCGTCGCGAGCTGCGCGGAAAGCTCGAACAGAAGGTCCGGGTCTTCGTGCGCAAGGCGCTTGAACTTGTCGTAGTGGATTTCCGCGAGCTTGCATTCACTGCGCGTACGCACCCAGGCGGAGCGCTTGGAGTCCTGCACGAACATGCCCATCTCGCCGAAGAACTCGCCGCGGTTCAGGTAAGTCACGACGATCTCGTTGCCGTCCTCGTCCTCGATGACAACCGCGACCGAGCCTTCCACGATGAAGTACAAGGTGTCCGGCACGTCGCCGGCGTGGATCACGACCGTCTTGCCCGGCACCTGCCGGACATGACAGACGGCGAGGAACCGGTCGATCGGCGGATTCTGGAAGGGCTTGAAGATTTTCTCTTTGTCGGTCATTGACTTACCATAATTTGTAATTCTCCTGCCAAGAAAACCTTGTAAACCATGGCCTTCCCGAAGGCAAGGCCGGACGCGAAACCCCTTCCCCGGCAGGGGTGTTCAGGCCGGGATGAAATGCGGATAATTCGCCGTTTTCCCGCCCCCCGCCGGGAATTCACGGTGCGCCGCAAGACGGCAGGAGTCATGATGGCCGAGAAGAAGCTGAAACTTCAGGGCTTCAACAACCTGACCAAGACCCTGAGCTTCAACATCTACGACATCTGCTATGCCAAGAGCGAAAAGCACCAGAAGGAATACATCGAGTACATCGATGAGGTCTATAACGCCGAGCGCCTGACGCAGATTCTCACCGACGTCTCCAACATCATCGGCGCCAACATTCTCAACATCGCCCACCAGGATTACGATCCGCAGGGCGCTTCCGTGACCATGCTGATCTCGGAAGAGCCCGTGCTGCCGCAGCAGGTCGCGAAGGCGGGCCAGACCGAAGCGCCGGGTCCGCTGCCGGACGCGGTTGTCGCGCATCTCGACAAGTCGCACATCACCGTTCACACCTATCCGGAAATGCACCCGGACAACGGCATCTCCACGTTCCGCGCGGACATCGACGTTTCCACCTGCGGCAAGATCTCGCCGCTGAAGGCCCTGAACTACCTGATTCACGCGCTGGAGTCCGACATCGTCACCGTCGACTACCGCGTGCGCGGTTTCACGCGCGACGTGAACGGCGAAAAGCATTTCATCGATCACAACATCGATTCGATCCAGAACTTTCTTTCCGAGGACACGCGCGACCGGTACCGCATGGTGGACGTGAACGTCTACCAGGAAAACGTGTTCCACACGAAGATGATCCTGAAGGAAACGGATCTCGACAATTACCTGTTCGGCACGGGGGTCGACGAACTGACGGCGGAAGAACAGGAAATCATCAACGATCGCGTCGAGCGGGAAATGTTCGAGATCTTCTATGGCCGCAACATGAAGCGCGGCGACCAGGACGAGATCGAGGGCTGAAAAAAAGCGTTTTTGTGAGAGGTTAAGAAGCGAGAGGTGAGAGGATGTTCGACGCGAGTCCTCTCACCTCTCACTTCTCATCTCTTGCTCAGAGATAATACGCCGTCGTCGTCATCACTTTCGACGCAGCCTTCATCAGTTTCCTTACCGGCCAGGGCAGAATTTTCGCGCCCGCCTGCATCGCCTTCGCGCCGTGCCGGATTTCATCTTCCTTCATCTGTTCGATGATCGCGCGGCTGCGCGCATCGTCTGCCGCGATCTTCGAAAGATGCCCGTCAAGGTGGGTCTCCACCTGCCGTTCGGTTTCCGCCACGAAACCGAGACTCCACCGGTCGCCGGCCATTCCCGCGAAAGCGCCGATGGCGAAAGAGCCGGCGTACCAGAACGGGGCGAGCTTCGACGGTCCGCTGCCGAGTTCCGCGAGGCGCTCCTCGCACCAGGCAAGATGATCGACTTCTTCCTGCGCGCTTTCGTGCATGGCGTTGCGCACGCCCGCATCGCGCGCGAACACCGACTGGCCCTGGTAAAGCGCCTGCGCGGCGATTTCGCCCGCATGGTTCACGCGCATCAGGCCGGCCGAGTGTTTTCGCGTTGAAGGATCGCTGCCAACATCGGGCGTGTTCGCGGCGGGATTCGGCCGGCCGGCGTGCGACGCATTCCTGCCAAGCACGGTGCGCAGCGCGTTGTCCGCGCTGGCAAGGAAATGATCAATCGGAGTGAGCTGGCGTTGCATGCGGGCGATTATAGGCCAGGCGCGCCTCCAGCACTTGCACCGGGTGCAGGACTTTCAGGTCCAGTCCGCGCAGCAGGGCGAGGCGCCGGACATGCAGGGCGCAACCGGGATTGCCGGTAACGAAAACATCGGGAATGTCCTCGCCGAGCGCATCCAGCAGTTTTTCGCCGAGCCGGTCCGCGCTCTCGGCGTGCTCGAAGAGATAGCTGCCGGCCGCGCCGCAGCAGTCCTGGTGACGCAAGGCTTCCACCTTGAGACCGGGAACATTCCGCAGCACCTCAAGCGCTCCTGATTCACGCATGCCGTTTTTCAGGGTGCAGGGCGAATGCACGACGACGCGCGTATCGGAACGTTCATCGCGGGGAACGAACGCCGGCAACCGGTCCGCGTGCCGCGCGATGAACTGCATGATGTCCGTGACGCGTTCCGGGAAGCCTTGTGCGTCTTCGTATTCCTTCAACTGCACGCCGCAACCGCTGGCCGTGCTGATCACCGGCGTGGCGGCACCGGCGAAAGCGGCGATGTTCTGCAGCGCGAGCGCGGCCGCGGTCCCGCTGTCGCCGGCGTGCATGTCCATCGCGCCGCAGCAGCCCTGCGCAGGCGGAACGTGCACGGCATAGTCCATGGATTCGAGCAGGCGCACGGTGGCGTGCAGCACGTCCGCGTCCAGCGGCCGCGCGATGCAGCCGAGAAAAAGCGCGACCTTGTCGCCTTCCGAGGGCGCGGCATTGTGCGCCGGCGGACTGCCCGTCCTGCCGATGAATTTCGAGACGCGGGCGACGCGACCCAGCGGCAGATGCGACGCGAGCCGTGCAAGCCCGCTGATGTCCGCAAGCCGGACAAGGCGGGTCAGCCATGCGAGCCGCCGCGGCGTGCGGCGCAGGAACGCGAGTGCGCGCCACATCCAGCCGGGCCGATGCCCGCTTCGCCAGAGTCCGCGGCGCCCCGCATCGATGAGGCGTCCATAAGGAACTTCGGCCGGGCAGACCGGCTCGCAGGCGCGGCAGACCAGGCAGCCGTCGAGGTGCGGCAGCGCCTTGCCCTCGGGTCGCAAGGCGCCTTGCGCCAGGCCCTGCATCAGCGCGATGCGTCCGCGCGGCGAATCCCCTTCATGCCGGGATAACTTGTAGGTGGGGCAATGCGGCAGGCACAGTGCGCATTTCACGCAGAGATCGGCGTCCGCGAGGGGAAAATCGTGAAAGCCGTCACGCGATTGCGCTTCGGAGGGGTGATTACGCATGGGGTCGGTCATTTAGAGGGTCTATACTACCGCGTTTTCCCGGTGGCGGTTTTACGCGGCCATCTTTCAAGACTTCGGATCCGAGATGAGGCAAATGATTATGACCCGGAAGGCGCTGGTCGTCCTGGCCACCCTGTTTTCCTGCACAGCATACGCGGATTCCATCTGGGGCGAATTCGACGTGGTGGATGCCGACAGCGTGCCGCTTACCGGCGAGCCCACCGACACGTTCGCCGGCCGCGTCCAGTTCGGCTATATCGCGGCGACGGGCAACTCGGAAACCACCAACATCAACAGCAAGATCATGCTTGGCTGGGACAAGCTGAAGTGGCGCCATGCCGTCATCGGCTCCGGCATCTATTCCGAGGACGACGAAGCGACCATTGCCGAACGGTACCGGCTGGGTTACAAGGCGGACCGCAAGCTCGGCGAGAAGAATTACCTTTTCGGTACCGTGAGCTGGGAGCAGGACGAGTTCAGCGGCTTCGAGAGCCGGACGACCGAGGCGGTCGGTTACGGTCGCCGCGTCCTGGAGTCGGAAGAGCACACCCTGGACCTCGAAATCGGTATCGGTGCCCGCCAGACCCAGCTGGTTGTGGCTGATCTCCCGCTGCCCGACATGGACCAGCGCGAAACCATCGGCCGGCTTGCGGGCGACTATTTGTGGAAGTTCGGCGAACATTCCGACTTTTCACAACGTATTGTGGTTGAATCGGGCGACCTGAACACCTATATCGAATCGGTCAGCGCGGTGACCTCGCAGTTGCTGGGTGAGCTGGACCTGGTCGTCAGCTACACCATCCAGCGCAACAGCAGCGTGCCGGCCGGGCTGGAAAATACCGACACCTATACCAGCGTCAGCATCCAGTACAACTTCTGAACCAATGGGCTATTACCAGCGACACATTTTCTTCTGCACGAACGTTCGCCCGGAGGGCGCGGACCGGCCGAGTTGCGGGCGCTGCGGCAGCGAGGCGATCCGCAACTTCGCCAAGCGGCGGGTGAAGGAACTCGGGCTGGCCGGCCGGGGAGGCGTGCGGGTCAACACGTCCGGCTGCCTGGACCGTTGCGAGGAAGGTCCCGTCGCCGTGGTGTACCCGGAAGCGACCTGGTACACCTACGTGGACGAGGAGGATGTCGAGGAAATCGTCACCTCGCACCTGCGCGACGGCGTCGTCGTCGAACGCCTGAAAATCTGATTTTCCAAGCCCTTGTCCGGAAAGCGTTTTTCGTGACCCGGCGGCGTTCGCCCCGGCATTCCTCCGCGACGCCGGGAAGCCGCGGAAGCTGTTGAAAATACGGAACTTGTCGCGTAATATTGCGCGCCTTTCGCCCCCGGGACGTTTCCGGCGGGACTTGATACTGGATTTGGAGCCGATCCAAATGAATACCTTTTCTGCAAAGCCGGAAACTGTGAAGCGCGACTGGTTTGTCGTCGACGCCGACGGCAAGACCCTGGGCCGCCTGGCTTCCGAAATCGCCAAGCGCCTGCGCGGCAAGCACAAGCCGGAATAC
>DASVCH010000032.1:0-7808 GCA_036381715.1 Gammaproteobacteria bacterium
CATGCACGCCTACACGGAAATGAACCTGACGCTGGAGACGGGCATCTACGGTTCGACGTTCTTCATGCTGACCGGATTCCACGGCCTGCACGTGACGCTCGGCGCAATCATGCTGACCGTCATTTTCGGGCGCACCATGGCTGGCCACTTCAATCCCGAACGGCATTTCGGTTTCGAGGCGGTGGCGTGGTACTGGCACTTCGTCGATGTGGTCTGGCTGGGCCTCTACATCTTCGTCTACTGGCTGTGACGCGGCATCTTTTGCCGTCGCTGGCGCGAGCTGCGGTGCTCATTGACAACCGGTCAAATCCGCTCCTCGCTCGCGTCGCGCCTTGCCTGACGGCAAAATCTGCGCGCGTCACCCTTGGATAAGCATTTTGAGGAAGAGCGCGCAGGTTGGGGTGAGCAGCGCGAACCCCGATATTCGAAAAGGAACAACAAAAAAGGCGTTGCGGGTGCAACGCCTTTTGTTTCTGGAAGCTGCGGTTACTGCTGAACGTTGTGCGGCGTGATCCAGCCGAACTGGTAGGCAAGCAGCAGGAACAGGAACAGCACGATGGAAAGCCCGATGCGCCACGTCAGCGCTTTCGCCATGCTCTTCTGTTCGCCGCGTTCCGGCTTCAGCAAGTGCAGCAGGGCGGAACCGAGCGAGAACAGGATGGCGATGAAGACCAGTGCGACGAGCAGTTTCATGAGGTGTTTCCTGCGATCGATGGTTTCGCGAATTATAACGCAGCCGGCATGACCCCGACGGAATGAACGACAAGCAGCAGCGATGGAATCTTTCCTTCTGGCCGGTGCTCGCCTTCGTCCTCGTATTGCCGGGCCTGGTGTGGCTGGGCGTCTGGCAGGTGCAGCGCGGCATCGAGAAACAGGAATTGCACGATGCGTTTCGACTGAACGCGGCCAGCGAAGATATTGACGATGCGACGGCATTGCCGTTGCGCGTGAAAGACGCCTTGCCGAAGTATTCCGAAATCCGGCTGCGCGGACGTTATCTCAACGAGCGGACATTCCTGCTCGACAATATGTCCAGCGAGGGAAGGCCGGGTCATCACGTGCTTACGCCGTTCCGGCCCGAAGGCATGAATCACGTGGTGATCGTGGATCGCGGCTGGCGCGCCGGCATCACGAGACGGCGCGACGTTCCGGCCGTGCCGCCTGCGATGTCGCGCACGGTTCAGGGCAAGCTCGCGCCGTTCCCCCAGCCTGGCCTGGAGCTGGAGGGCAAGCCGGCGCCTGGCGGCGAATGGCCGCGCGTCGTCCAGTTTCCCGATGCGGCGGATCTTTCCGCGCAGCTCGGGATCCCCGTCGCCGACCGGCGCCTGCTGCTCGACGCGAATGCGGCGGACGGCTTTGTCCGCGACTGGAAGCCGCCGGGCATCCCGCCGGCGCGGCATTACGCGTACGCGGTCCAGTGGTTCGGGCTGGCGATTGCGCTGATCGTGATTTTCATAGTTATGGCGCGACCCCGTCGCGACGTCATGACGCGGCCCGGCCGCGAGAGGAAACCGGAAGAATGAACAAACGCGCGCAACTTTACGTTCTTCTCGGGCTGTTCTTCGGTCCGTTGCTGGTGGCCTGGATCTGGTTCTTCCAGTTCGAGGACATGCGCCCGGGTACGGTCAACAACGGCGACCTGATCGAGCCGCTGGTTCCCGTCGGAGACCTGGAACTCTATCCGCGGGACGGCGGGGAAGCGGCAAGACCCTTCGCCGATGACTGGTTTGTCGTGCTGCTGGCGCCGGGGGATTGCGGCGCCGAGTGCGAACGCGCGCTTTACGTGACGCGCCAGGTCTGGATACGGCTGAACAAGGACGCCGATCGCGTGCAGCGCGTGCTGATCGCCGGTCCCGGCGTTTCCATTCCCGCGCGTGAGCACCAGGACCTTGAAATCTACGATGCCAATGCGAACGCACTTGCGCGCTTCGACGATCCGCAGCGCCCGGCACTGCGGGGTGCCGAAAGGATCTATCTCGTCGATCCGCGCGGCAATCTCATGATGAGCTATCCGCCGGGCTTCACCCCCGAGATGCTCTACGACGACCTGAAACGCCTGTTGAGATATTCCGATGCCGGTTGAAAAGGAAAAATGGTTCTCGCGACTTGCGCTGCTTGGCACGGCGGCGGCGTTCTGCCTCATCATGCTCGGCGCCTTCGTGCGCCTGTCGGACGCAGGGCTCGGTTGTCCCGATTGGCCGGTGTGCTACGGCCACCTCGCCTGGCCGACGGAAGACGCGCACATCGAGCAGGCCAATGAAATGTTCCCGGAGCGGCCGGTCGAAGTCGAGAAGGCCTGGAAGGAACAGGTGCACCGGTTCCTTGCCGCCGCGCTCGGCATGCTGGTGTTCGCGCTGGCCCTGATGGCGAACTGGCGTGCAGCCCGCCAGCGAAACCTGCTGCTCGCAGCGGCAGCCGCGGCGGCCGCCGGCATCGTCACTTATGTGAAAGGGTGGATTCCGGTTGCGTCGGTCCTGTCGGTGTTCTCCATCCTGCTGCCGCTTTACGGCGCGCTTGCCTGGCGCGGCGCCGGCTGGCGCGGGCGCTACACGGCGGGCCTGCTTGCCCTGATCATCATCCAGGCCATGCTCGGCATGTGGACGGTGACGCTGCTGGTGAAGCCGATTATCGTCACCGCGCACCTGCTTGGCGGCATGGCGACGTTTGCACTGCTGTGGCTGCTGTGGCTGCGTGACCGGGGCAAGCCGAAGGTCAACCGCGATGACCGTCATCGCGGCTTGCGCAGGCTTTCGAAGGCCGCGTTGTGCGTCGTCGTGCTGCAGATATTTCTTGGCGGCTGGACAAGCACGAACTATGCGGCGCTCGCCTGTCCCGATTTCCCGAAATGCCAGACGCAGTGGGTGCCGCCGATGGATTTCGCGGAAGGCTTCGATCTCTGGCGAGGTCTCGGCGTCGATTACGAAGGCGGCGTGCTGGGCAACGACGCGCGCGTCGCCGTGCATTACACGCATCGCCTTGGCGCCTTGCTTGTGTTGCTCGTCGTCGGGTCGCTGGTGCTGGCCGTTCGGCGGCGCACCCGGAACCCGACTGACGGGGATGACGCGGCCTTGCGCCTGCTTGGCGCGGGGACGGGCGTGTTCCTGGCGCTGCAGGTCCTGCTCGGCATCAGCGTGGTGAAATTCGGCCTGCCGCTATGGCTGGCCGTCGCGCACAACGGCGGCGCGGCGTTGCTGCTCGCATCGCTGACCGCGCTCGGTTACGCTCTTGCGCCATCGAAAGCCGGTTGAAAGCGAACGCCTTGAACGCCCGCCTGAAAGACTATTTCGAACTGACGAAACCGCGCGTGGTTTCGCTGATCGCATTCACCGCGATCGTCGGCATGCTGCTTGCGGTTCCCGGCGTGCCTCCCGTGGACAGGTTCCTGTTCGGGCTTGCGGGCATCTGGCTCGCCGCCGCGTCGGCCGCGGCGCTGAACCATCTCATCGACCGCCGCGCGGACGCGGAAATGCAGCGCACCCGCAACCGGCCGCTGCCGACCGGGCATGTCAAGGAAAGGGAAGTGCTGGTCTTCGCGCTGGTGCTCGGCGCGGTATCCATGCTGATGCTGTGGTTCCTGGTGAACCCGCTCACTGCGGTGCTGACATTCTTCTCGCTGATCGGCTACGCCGTCATCTACACGGTGTTCCTGAAACGCGCGACGCCGCAGAACATCGTCATCGGCGGCGCGGCGGGCGCGGCGCCGCCGGTGCTCGGCTGGGCGGCGATCACGGGCGAGGTGTCGGCGGAGCCGCTGCTGCTGTTTCTCATCGTCTTCGTCTGGACGCCGCCGCATTTCTGGGCGCTCGCGATCCATCGCCGCGACGATTACGCGCGCGTGAACATCCCGATGCTGCCAGTCACGCACGGCATTCCGTTCACCCGCGTGCAGATCATTCTATACACCATCCTGCTTGTTGTCGTCAGCATTCTGCCGTACCTGATCGGCATGAGCGGCCTGCTGTACCTCGCGGGCGCGCTCGTGCTCGGCGGAATATTCCTGTACTACGCCGTGGCGATGCGGATGTCCGACGACGAGCGCCTGCCGATGAAGACCTTCGGCTATTCGATCACCTACCTGCTCGGGATATTCTCGCTGCTGCTCGCCGACCATTACCTGGCGCTGTTCCTGTAATCCAGGCACGAAAAAGCCGGCCCGTTTCCGGGCCGGCTTTTTCGTGCCGCGATCTTCGGGTCACGCCGCCAGCATGTTCTGCAGTTTCTTCATGCCGTTGTTCTCGATCTGGCGGATGCGCTCCGCCGAGACGCCGTACTTGTCGGCCAGTTCCTGCAGGGTCGCCTTCGGCTCGCTGAGCCAGCGCTGTTGCAGAATGTCGCGGCTGCGATCGTCCAGCGTGCGCAACGCGGCGAACAGCCGCTCCTCACCCTTGCTCTCCCAGTCCTCCTCCTCCGTGAACTCGGCGGGATCCGGCGCCTTGTCCATGAGGTAGCCGGACGGGGCGAACGTGCGGTCCTCGTCGGATTCGTCCTGCGGTCCGTCGAAGGCCATGTCCTGGCCGGACAGGCGCGATTCCATCTCCATCACTTCGCGCGGCGTGACGCCGAGTTCCTTCGCAACCGTTTCGACTTCCTCGTGGTTGAACCAGCCGAGGCGTTTCTTCGCCTTGCGCAGGTTGAAGAACAGCTTGCGCTGCGCCTTGGTCGTCGCGACCTTGACGATGCGCCAGTTGCGCAGGATGTATTCGTGGATTTCGGCCTTGATCCAGTGCACGGCGAACGACACCAGCCGCACGCCGACGTCGGGATCGAAGCGTTTCACCGCCTTCATGAGCCCGACGTTGCCTTCCTGGACGAGATCGGCCAGCGGCAGTCCGTAGCCCTGGTAGCCGCGCGCGACATGCACGACGAAGCGCAGGTGCGCGAGAATCAGCGAGCGGGCAGCGTCGAGGTTGTCGTGTTCGCGCAGCTCGACCGCGAGCGCGCGTTCTTCGTCCGCCTCGAGCATTGGAATGCTGTAGACCGCCCTCATATACGCATCAAGGCTGCCGACCGGGCCGGCAAGTGCAATCTCGCGCGATTGGGCAGTGGTCAGTTCAACGCTCATCGGGAACTCCGTTTCGCGAAACAGGTTCGCGAGTTGTCAATAATTGGCACTCTTCTCATGAGAGTGCCAATCTAGCGCAAAGTTCCCGGGAGGTAAAGGTGCAGCAAATACATAACATATTGTATTTGCTGTCGTTTTTTAATGGCTTTACCGGGGCTCGATCTCGCCCAGGTGCCTTCCGACAGCCACCATCGAGCCCAGCCAGCCCAGCAGGGCGCCGGCGGCGAGCACCGCGAGCACGCCATCAAGGCCGAGCCCCTGCAGCGTGAAGCCGCTGCCGTAAAGTCCCGCCAGCCGGCCCACCGGCGCTTCCATCACCAGCAGCGCGATGCCCGTCAGAAGCCACGCCATGACGCCCCCCGCGATCCCGTACCAGAAGCCCGTGTAGAGAAACGGGCGGCGGATGAACGCGTCCGTGCCGCCGATAAGCTTGGTGACCACGATCTCGTCGCGGCGGTTCTGGATATCCAGCCGAATGGTATTGCCGACAATGATGATGACGGCCAGCGCGAACATGCCGGCAATCACCGCCACGCCGCGGTTGATGATTTCGAGAATGGCGTTCAGCCGTTTCAGCCACTGCGTGTCGAGCTGCACCACGTCCGTTTCCGGTAGCGCTTCGAGTTCGCCGACAAGGCGGGTGAGCAAGGCCTCTGCCGCGGTCTTGACCGGCGTCACCACCAGCACCGGCGGCAACGGGTTGTCTTCCAGGGCGTCGATCGCGCCGCCGAAACCGGAAAGCTCGCGGAATTCCGCGAGCGCCTGATCGGCCGAAATCACCTTCACGTCGGCGATGCCGTCGCGCCGGCGCAGCACGTCAGCCAGCGCGTCACGCTGGTTCTCGCTCGTCTCGCGCTTGAGAAACACGGAAATCCGCGCCGCCCCCTCGAAGGATCCGGAAATGGCGCGCGTGTTGTTCACCAGCACGTGCAAGCCGGCCGGCAGCGCCAGGGCGATGCCGATAACCATCACGGAAAGCAGCGTCGACAGGGGCGCGCGATACAGCTGGCCGAGCGTGTAGAACAGCACCTGCACATGGCGGGCCAGCCACCTCATTGCGCACCGCCCGGCGTTGATGCGAGATGCGGCGCAACCAGCCGGCCCTGCTTCAGGCTGATGACGCGGTGGCCCATGACGCGAATCAGTTCGTGGTCGTGGCTCGCGATCATCACGGTCACGCCGACCTGGTTGAAGCGCTCGAACAGCCGCATGATTTCCATCGACAGTTCCGGATCGAGATTGCCGGTGGGTTCGTCCGCGATCAGGAGCGGCGGCTTGTTCACCACGGCGCGCGCGATACCGACGCGCTGCTGCTCTCCGCCGGAAAGCGTCACGGGCATGGCGCGCTCCCTGTTCAGCAATCCGACCTGGTCGAGCGCCGCGCGCACGCGCCGGCCGATCTCCCGGTGGCCGTGCCCCGAAATGATCAGCGGCAGCGCGACGTTGTCGAACACCGTGCGGTCCGTCAGCAGCTTGTGATCCTGGAAGATGATGCCGACTTCGCGGCGATAATGCGGGATGCGGCGGCGTTTCATCGGGCCGAGATTGCGGCCGTTGATGACGACGTGGCCGCGCGTCGGCCGTTCGATCAGCGCGATCAGTTTCAGTAGCGTACTTTTCCCGGCGCCGGAATGGCCGGTAAGAAAGACGATCTCGCCGTCTTCGACGCGGAAGCTGAGATCCGTCAGCGCCTGGTTCCCGCCCGGGTAGGATTTGCTGACGCGGTCGAAATGGATCATCCGCGAAGTCCTGTCGTTATTGCGTGTCGTTATCGGCGAGCAGGGCGTCGACAAACGCTTCGGCGTCGAACGGCGCGAGATCCTCGACGCTCTCGCCAACGCCGACGTAGCGTATGGGAATGCGCATCTGCTCGGCAAGCGCGAACAGGATGCCGCCTTTCGCGCTGCCGTCGAGCTTGGTGACGGCAATTCCCGACACGTTGGCCGCGGCATGGAACTGCTTCGCCTGGTTGAGCGCGTTCTGGCCGGTCGTTGCATCGAGCACCAGCAGGACTTCGTTCGGTGCGTCCGGGAGAAGCCGTTCGATCACGCGGCGAATTTTCTTCAATTCCTCCATCAGGCCTGCCTGCGTGTGCAGGCGTCCTGCGGTGTCGACGATGAGCACGTCGCGCTCGCGCGCCTTCGCCGTTTGCACGGCGTCGTGCACGACGGCCGCGGGATCCGCGCCGTGCTTCTGCGCGACCACGGGCACGTCGTTGCGCTCGCCCCAGGCCTGCAATTGCTCGATGGCCGCCGCCCGAAACGTGTCGCCGGCGGCGAGCATCACCGTGCGTCCCGAATCCTTCAGCTGGCGCGCGAGCTTGCCGATGGTCGTCGTCTTGCCGACGCCGTTCACGCCTGTCATCAACAGCACGAACGGTTTTTCTTCCGAATCGAATTCGAGCGGCTGCTGCACCGGTTGCAGGATGTCGAGCAGGATTCCGCGAAGGGCGCGGCGCAATGCCGCGACATCGTCCACTTCGCGACGCGAGATTTTTTTCTCCAGCGCCTTGACGATGCGCGTTGTCGCTTCCACGCCGACATCGGCCTGCAGCAGCCGCGTTTCCAGGTCTTCCAGCGTTTCCGCGTCGATCTTCCTGCCGGCAACGAGTTCGCCGATGTCCTTCGTGAGCCACGAATCGCCCCTGTTCATGCGGGCGCGCAGGCGGGAGAAAAGGCCGGGGGATTTCGTTCTTGCGTTCATCTCGGGTCGATATTCGAAAGCGGGGAATCGTAACACGGAGGCC
>DASVCH010000033.1:0-16884 GCA_036381715.1 Gammaproteobacteria bacterium
CGCCAGTTTTTTATCGACGCCTCGTCGCGCCAGTAGGAGACCGTGATGCCGTGACCGTCGCCGTCATGCACGGTTTCGATGCCGAGGAAACCGGGCATGGTCGCGGCAAGTTCGACCATGCGATCGGCGGTTTCGCCGTAACCGTTGTCGCCGTCGGTGCGCTTCGAGGTGAATATCACCGCGTAGTAGGGCGGCTCCGGTGTCCTTGCGAAAGCATTTGGCATGTTGTCTCCTTCAAGCTTTCGAATCCTGTAAATCCGCTTTTGAGAATCCTGTTAATCCTGTCCATTGCCTTTGCTTTTTTCTTCACTCGCTTTTGCCCACAAGTGAATCAGTCCGTAAGCCCGCCACGGCCGCCACGCTTCCGCGCGCCGTTCGACTTCGCGCGCGCTCAACGGCCTGTCGCCGCCGAGCATCTGGCGCAGGACGAGATCGCCAGCGGGAAGCGCGTCGGGATCGCGCAAGGCGCGCATCGCGATGTATTGCGCGGTCCACGCGCCGATGCCGGACAGCGCCTGCAGGGCTTCGCGAAGTTCGCCTGGCGTCGCGCTGAAATCGACATCGCCATCGACGACCGCTTTGGCCAGCCCGCGCAACGCTTCGGCGCGCTTTCCGGGCAGCCCGACGGCGGCAAGCTGTGACACCGTGGCAGCGGCGATCCTTTCCGGCGAAGGAAAGGCGTGCGTGAGCGCAGGCGCAAGCGGTTCGGGAAGTGCGTCGCCGAAACGTTCGACCAGCCGTGCCGCGAGCGTACGCGCGGCCGCGACACTCACCTGCTGGCCAAGCACCGCCCGCACGGCGAGTTCAAAGGCATTCCATGCGCCGGGCAACCGGATTCCCGGGCGCCGTTTCACGAGCGGCGCGAGCGCGCGATCACGCCGCAAGGTTTCCGCGATGCTTGCCGGATCCGCGTCGGCATCCAGCAGGCCGCGCGCGAGACGCATTACCGCGAACAGTTCGGCAGGCGGAATTTCCTGCACGGTCACTTCCGCCGCATCCTTCAGCGGCCGGATGCTGACCGTGCCCGTACCCTGCGCGCTGACGTGCACGCGCGAGTACGCGCCGTTCGCCACCGATTCCACGCCGGGAATGGCGCGCCGTCCGAGAAATTCCAGCCAGTGCGCGGCGTCGAACGGCGCGCGCAAGGCGATCGTCAGCGTCATGGCGGATTTCTGCGCCGGTTTCTCGCGCTGGCGCAGCTTGCGGAGCTCGCCCGGCGCGCGGCCCCAGGTTTCGCGGACGGTATGGTTGAAGCGCCGCAGGCTGCCGAAGCCCGCCGCGAGCGCGATGTCGGAAAAGCTCAAGGCGCTTTCGTCGATCAGGCGTTTCGCGAACTGCAGCCGCCGCGTCTGCGCGACCGTGACCGGGCTTGCGCCGAGGTGCTCGCGGAACAGGCGCGAAAGATGCCGGCTGGTGACGCCAAGCCGCTCGGCGAGGTCCTCTACGGACCCGTGATCCAGCGCGCCTTCGCCGATCAGGCGAAGACCGCGCGCGACGGTTGTCGATGTTCCCTGCCAGGCGGGCGTGCCGGGCGCGGTTTCCGGCCGGCAGCGCAGGCAGGGGCGATAGCCCGCTTCGGCAGCGGCCGCCGCGGTCGGAAAATAATTCACGTTCGCGGCGCGCGCGGTGGGCGCCGGGCACACGGGCCGGCAGTAGATGCCGGTGGATTTCACGGCGATGAAGAATCGCCCGTCGAAACGCGCATCACGCGCGTGACGGGCGCGTTCGCAGACTTCGGCGGCGGGCATCTGGCTGTTGCGACTTTCCATGGCGAACAGGATAGCGCCCGCCCGGTTCAAAAACTCGCCGTTTTCGGACCTTTACGTGCGGCGCCCTCTGCTAGGCTACAAGCGACACCCACCGGAGAAACCGCCATGCGCCTTTTGTTCTGCCTGCTTGCGATCTTCCCCGCCCTGTTGCCCGCCGCGGAGCTGCTGTCGGACGAACAGCTCGACGCGGTGATGGCATTCCGCCGCTGGGCGCACGAAAACCCGGAACTCGGCAATCACGAATTCGAGACCGCCGAACGCATCGCAACACGCCTGCGCGACATGGGACTTGAAGTGGAAACGGGAATCGCGATCACCGGCGTCGTCGGCGTGCTCGATACCGGCAGGCCCGGCCCGGTTGTCGCGGTGCGCGCCGACATGGACGCGCTGCCGGTTACCGAAGACAGCGGCCTGCCGTTCGCGTCAACGAAAACCACCGAATATCTTGGCCAGCAAGTCGGCGTCGCGCACGCCTGCGGCCACGACATTCACATGAGCGTGGGGCTCGGCACCGCGCAGGCGCTCGTCAACATGAAGGGCCAATTGCGCGGCAAGGTGATGTTCATCTTCCAGCCGGCCGAGGAAGGCGTGCCGCCCGGCGAGAAAGGCGGGGCGGGCTACATGCTGGAAGAAGGCGTGTTCGACAGCCTGAAGCCCGACGCGATCTTCGCGCTGCACAGCTTTCCGGACATGCAAGTCGGCAGGATCGGCTATTCCGTCGGTCCCGCGTTCGCGGCGACGGATCATTTCATCCTCAGCGTCGACGGCGAGCAGACGCATGGCGCGTATCCGCATCTCGGCAAGGATTCGATCGTCATGGCCGCGGAAATCGTCACCGCGCTGCAGACCATCGATTCGCGCACCGTCAATCCGCGCGAACCGGTCGTCGTCAGTGTCGGCATGATTCATGGCGGCGAACGCTTCAACATCATTCCGGAAAGCGTCGAACTGCAAGGCACCGTGCGCACTTACGAGGAGGCCGTGCAGGACAAGGTCGAGGCGCACATCCGCGCGATCGCGGACGGCATCACCCGGGCTTACGGCGGCAGTTTCGATCTTGTTTACGAAAGGAACACGCCCGCGGTCGTCAACGATCCGGCGTTGTCGGAGTGGGCAGGCGCGACGCTGCAAACGGAACTGGCGGATGTCGAGGTGCGCCGGATCGAGCCGACCATGGGCGGGGAGGATTTCGCGTATTTCTCGAACGTGGTGCCCGGCTTCTATTTCCGCCTCGGCACGCTGGATCCGGATGAAGGCTCCGGCGGGCTGCACACGCCGACATTCCGCGCCGATGGCGCCGCGATTCCGGTCGGTATCGAGGCAATGACGACGCTGGTAACGGAGTATCTCGAGAATCCGCCGGCCCTGCGCGAGCTCTAGGAGCGCGCTCCCGCGCGATCATCGACCGCGGAGCAGCCTCCTGCATTGCTCCGTTTCACTTCATCGCGTATTCAACACGCCGCGCCTTCAACCGTGCTCTCGCTGAACTGCACCGGCAGGTCCGAATCCGGCAGCACGATGACGTGATGCGGCTGCGTGACCGCCTGCGTGGGGGCGCAATTGTCGCCCGGCGTTTCCAGCTCGATCTCGACGACGATGAATTCGTTGTTCTCGCGGACGTCCTCGACCGTCACCGCGTAGCCGCCGGTCGCGCGCTGGCCCATGAACGCCGCGACGACCATGTCGGCGCCGAAGGCGACTTCCGGTTGCGCCGGCTGCGGCGCGAACCCCGCAGCGTGGTCCGCCCAGAATTCCGTGAACGTGTTGATGTCACGGATTACCTGCAGGCGCTTGCCGGTGATGCCGCTGAGATCGCCTTTCACGTCGGTGCCGTCATCGTATTGCAAGGTGTCGAAATCGGCCGGCTCTTCCGGGCCGAGGCCGTCTTCATCCAGCTGGCATTCGGTCGCGCCGAGGCAGAGCACCGCCACCAGCAACAATCCTGCGCGTGCGAACATGTTTTCATCCCTCGAAATGCGGACGTGAGCGCAAGGCTATGCCGCGATGACGGGCAAAGCAATTGGCCGGCCCACGGCTTTTCACACTTATGCAAACGCAGCAGGACAGGTAAACTGGCCGCCTCCGAGGGGAAAATCATGGCATTGAATCGAGAAGCACTGGACGCGCTCAGGATGGACCGCGCGCAAACCGAAAGCGCCGCGGTTCACCGCGCCCGCCCGTGGATCATCGGCGGCCTCATCGCGGTCGCCGTCATTGTCGCCGGCGTGGCGTGGGTGGCGATGCTTCCGGACGCCGTGACGGTGAAGGTCACGACGGTTCGCAATACGGCGGCCGCGCCGTCGAACAACGGCACCGTGCTGACGGCGTCGGGCTACGTGGTCGCGCGCCGCATCGCAACGGCATCCTCGAAAGTGACCGGCCAGATCGACGCCGTGCTGATCGAGGAAGGCCAGCGCGTCGAAGCCGGCGAGGTGCTCGCCCGCCTGGACGACAGCATCGCGCAGAAGGAGCTCGCGCTCGCGGAAAGCCGGCTCGAACGCGCGCGCCGCGCTGTGGAGGAAACCCGCGTGCGGCTGGCGGAGGCCGAACGGAATCTCGAACGCACCCGCAGCCTGCGTGAAGACAAGCTCGTCAGCGCAGCGGCGCTGGACACGGCGACGGCGGAGTTCAATGCGTGGACGGCAAGGCTTGCGGTCGCGAAATCCGATGTCGAGGTCGCGGAGCGCAACACCGCGCTCGCAAAGCAGGGCGTGGAGAACACGCTCATCCGCGCGCCGTTTTCCGGCGTGGTGGTCGCGAAGAACGCGCAGCCGGGCGAAATGATTTCGCCGATCTCCGCCGGCGGCGGCTTCACGCGCACCGGCATCGGCACCATCGTGGACATGCAGTCGCTGGAAATCGAAGTCGACGTCAACGAGGCGTACATCGACCGCGTACGCAGCGGCCAGCCGGTGGAAGCGACGCTGAACGCGTATTCCGGCTGGACGATTCCGGCGCACGTCATCAGCATCGTGCCGACCGCCGATCGCCAGAAGGCGACGGTGAAGGTGCGCATCGGCTTCGAGGAACTCGATCCGCGCATCCTGCCGGACATGGGCGTGCAGGTGCGGTTTCTCGACGAAACGCCGGCCGCGGTCTCGACGGACCCGCGGCTGGTCGTGCCGGAAAGCGCGCTCCATGCCGACGGCGACCGGGATTACGTTTACGTCCTTCATGACGACACGCTCGAACGGCGCGCGGTGCGGACCGGCGGGCGCGACCGCGGCGACGTTGAAATCGTCGCGGGCCTGAATGCCGGCGAGCGCGTGGTGATCGAAGCCTCGGACGCGCTTTCGGATGGACAAACCGTCGAAGTGAACTAGATTTAAGAGTCCTTTCAAAGGGAACACCGACATGCAGCAAGCCGCACACGCCATCGATACAGCCGCGCCACTGGCGCGCGTCACCGACCTCCACAAGAAATTCACGCGCGGATCCGAAACGCTGGACGTGCTCAACGGGCTCACGCTCGAGATCGCGCAGGGCGAGTTTCTCGCGCTGATGGGACCGTCGGGTTCCGGCAAGTCCACGCTTTTGAACCTGCTCGGCGGCATCGACCGGCCGAGCGGCGGCAGCATAGAGATCGGCGGCCAGCGCATCGACCGGTTGTCCGACAGCGCGCTCGCCCGCTGGCGCTCGCGGCACGTCGGCTTCGTGTTCCAGCTGTATCACCTGCTGCCGGTGCTGAGCGCGGAGAAGAACGTCGAACTGCCGCTGCTTCTTACCGGATTGAGCAAGAAGGAACGCATGCAGCGCGTGCATGCCGCGCTCGATCTCGTCGGCCTGCCCGACCGCGCGAAGCACAAGCCCGCCGAGCTTTCCGGCGGCCAGGAGCAGCGCGTCGGCATCGCGCGCGCCATCGTCACCGATCCGGACCTCCTGCTCTGCGACGAGCCGACCGGCGATCTCGACCGTAAATCCGGCGACGCGATTCTCGAACTGCTGCAGGCGCTGAACCGCGACCAGGGCAAGACCATCGTGATGGTCACGCACGACCCGCACGCGGCAAACTGCGCGAACCGCACGCAGCACATGAACAAGGGCGTCCTCACCGACGCGCCCGAAGCATGAAGTACCTCGGCCTGCTCTGGGCGAACCTGCGCCGCCGGCGCATGCGGCTCGTGTTCACGCTGCTGTCCGTGCTGGTGGCGTTCCTGCTGTTCACCTATCTCGCGGCGGTGAAGACCGCGTTCACCGCGGGCCTGGATGTCGCCGGCGCCGACCGGCTCGTCACCATTCACAAGGTGTCGCTGATCCAGCTGCTGCCGGTGAGCTACGCGAACCGCATCGCGAGCGTGGAAGGCGTGGAAAAGGTCGCGCACAACACCTGGTTCGGCGGCTATTACCAGGATCCGAAGAACCAGCTCGCGATGTTCCCGGTCCAGGAAACGTATTTCGAAATCTACCCGGAATACACCGTGTCCGCGGAGCACATGGAGAACTGGCGACGGGAACGCACCGGCATCATCGTCGGCGAATCGACCATGCGGCGTTTCGGCTGGAAAGTGGGCGACCGCGTGCCGATCTCCACCGGCATCTGGCAGAACAAGGACGGCTCGAACACCTGGGAATTCACAATCTCGGGCGTTTACACCGCCGGCAAGGAAGGCACGGACACGACCGCGGTGCTGCCGCATTACGAATACTTCGAGGAGGCGCGCGCCTTCGGCGAAGGGATGGTCGGCTGGTTCGTCATCCAGATCGCGAACGCGGACCGCGCAGCGGAAATTTCCGACGAGATCGACGCGCTGTTCGCGAACTCGCCGTACGAGACCAAGACCTCGCCCGAGAAGGCCTTCATGCAGGGCTTCATGAACCAGATCGGCGACATCGGCGCGATCTTCACCGCCATCGTCAGCGTGGTGTTCTTCACGCTGCTGCTGGTCGCCGGCAACACCATGGCGCAATCGGTGCGCGAACGCACGCCGGAGATCGCGGTGCTGAAGGCGCTCGGTTTCACCAACGCGCGCATCGTCCGGCTGTTGCTGGCCGAATCGCTGCTGCTCGCCGCCCTCGGCGGCGGTACGGGACTCGGCCTGGCCTGGTGGCTGGTCACGGCCGGCGGCGATCCGACCGGCGGTTTCCTGCCGGCGTTCTTCGTGGAAACCTCGACGCTGGTTCTCGGCGTCGCGATGATTTTCGTCCTCGGTCTTGCCAGCGGCGCGCTGCCCGCCTGGCAGGCGGCGCGGCTGAACACCGTCACCGCATTCCGCAAGGTGGTGTGAAAATGATTGCCTGGATATTGCAAGCGGTAACGGTCAGCGTGATGAACCTGCGCAACCTGCCGGCGCGCTGGGGCTCCTCGCTGGTCGCGGTCATCGGCATCGCCGGCGTGGTGCTGGTGCTGGTCGGCATTCTTTCCATGGCGCGCGGTTTCGAGGCCGCGCTGACCGACGGCACCGCGCCCGAGAACGTCATCGTCATGCGCGGCTCGGCGACCTCGGAACTGGATTCCGGCATCGGCGCGGACGAGGCGAACGTGATCGCCGAAGCGCCCGGCGTGGCGAAGGACGCAGACGGAAACGCGCTCGCCTCGCCCGAACTGTTCGTGGTGGTCGACGTGCCGCGGAAATCCACCGGCACGAGTTCGAACGTGCCGCTGCGCGGCGTCTCCCCGGCGGCGTTCGGCGTGCGCGAAAGCTTCCGCATTATCGAAGGACGCAACTTCACGCCGGGCATGTACGAAATCATCGTAGGGCGCGGCGCCAGCGGACAGTTCGCGGGGCTTGCCGTCGGCGACAGCGTGAAATGGGGGCAGAACAGCTGGCAGGTCGTCGGCGTTTTCGAGACCGGCGGTGCCGCGGATTCGGAAATCTGGGCGGATGCGCGGGCCGTGCAGGACGCCTACCGGCGCGGCAACAGTTACAACACCCTGCGCGTGAAGCTGGAGTCGGCGGATTCGTTCGCGATGTTCAAGGACGCGCTCACCACGAACCCGCAGTTGAACGTGCGCGTGCTGACGGAACGGGAATATTACGCGGACCAGGCGCGCATGCTGTCCGGTTTCATCTCCGGCATCGGCGTGGGCGTCGCGTTCCTGATGGGACTCGGCGCGATGTTCGGCGCCGTGAATACCATGTCCACCGCGGTCGCGAACCGCTCGCGCGAGATCGCGACCCTGCGCGCGCTGGGTTTCGGCAAGACCGCGGTCATGGTTTCGGTGCTCACCGAAGCCATCGTGCTCGGCATCGCCGGCGGACTGCTTGGCGGGGCGCTGGCGTGGGCGCTGTTCAACGGCTACCAGGTTTCGACCTTGTCATGGTCGAGCTTCAGCCAGGTGACGTTCGCGTTCAGGGTCACGCCCGAACTTCTCGTCGACGGCGCAAGCTACTCGCTCCTGCTCGGCCTGCTCGGCGGCATCCTGCCGGCCTTCCGCGCGGTACGGCGGCCTGTCGCGACAGCGTTGCGACAGCTCTAGGAAGCCTGCGAAGGGCGGTCTTCCCGCCCTTCGATTTCGCGAAACACCGGCAATACCGCCTGTCGGAAACTCCCGATGATCCTGCACGCCTGAACTACGCTTTTATCCTCGGAAGCGAATGCAAGGAGACGGGGATGTGCATCTATGGAATCAGCTTTCGGCTTGAGGACGGGGACGTCAACGGAAGGACATACGATGAACGGTACGAGGCGCTTCAGGCGGCGATCCTCGACGGCACGACGAAGTTCTGGGATCAGACCGATTCGTTCTTCGTGATCGAATCGCGCCGGTCCATCGACGAAATCGCGCGGAAGTGCAAGCAGGCGATCGAGCCTTCGACGGACCTCATTCTGGTCCGCGAGCTTTCCGGCAGCCCGACGAGAATTTCCGGAAACAATCGCGATCCGGATCTCTTCAAGCTGATGCCATATGTAAAGTATTGCTGAGCAATCGCGGTCCGCGTTCACGATTGCCCGGCTCCTCGAAAATCCCGCAGGTCTTCCCGGCGGGCGGCAACGGTCCCTTGCGCTTCACGCCGCATTCTGTAAAAAAGCGCGACGCAAGACCGCAATCATTCCGGCGTTTTTCCCTCTGAAGGCTTGTGCGCGCCGCGTCCGAAGGTCGCGCTCACGCGTTCCTCCAGATAATCCATCACCCACAGCACGATGACGGTAACGAGCGAAAGCGCGATCGCGCCGCTGTAGTGCCCAAGGCCGATGGTCGCGCCGATTGCCGCGAGCACCCAGACAACGGACGCCGTTGTCACGCCGGTGATGGTGCCCTCGCGCGAAATGATCACGCCCGCGCCGAGGAAGCCGATGCCGGTGATCACCTGGCCCAGGACGCGCGAGGGATCGGCGCCCGGACCCGCCAGCGCGCCGAGATGAATGAAAATCGTGGTGCCAAGGCAGATGAGAATGCTGGTGCGGATGCCTGCCGGCTTGCCGCGCAACTGCCTTTCCAGGCCGACAATGCCGCCGCAGAGCGCGGCGATGCCGATGCTCGACCAGAATGTTGCGGAGAAGGGATCGAAATACGGCATGGCGTTTTTTCCCGCTGAGTGACGGCGCAACGATTATAGGCCGGCGCTAGCCCGTGTTCTGCAAACCCTGCGCGATGCCGTTGACGGTCGCGATCAATGCATTGAGATGCTCGTCGTCCTTCGCACCGTTCGCGCGCCATTCGCGCAGCAATTCAACCTGCAGAAGACTCATCGGGTCGACGTAAGGGTTGCGCAGGCGGATGGCGCGTTCGAGGCCGGGATCGTCGGCCAGCAGTGCTTCGGCATCCCGGACGGCCAGCAGCGTCTTCAAGGTCAGCGCGTGTTCGTCGACAATCCTCGCGCCAATGCCCGCAGGATCGTCATGCAGCGCAAAGTAGCGCTGGGCGATGTCCATGTCGGTTTTCGCGAGCACCATTTCGACATCGTCCAGCAGGTTCGCGAAAAACGGCCAGGCGCGTGCCATCCGCTGCACGCTGTCCAGGCCGTCGCGTTCGATGAGCGCGTTCAGGCCGGCGCCGAGGCCATACCACGCCGGCAGGATGCAGCGGTTCTGCGTCCAGGCGAACACCCACGGAATGGCGCGCAGGTCGTCGATCCCCTTGCCCTTTCGCCGTGCGGCCGGGCGCGAACCGATCTTCATGCGCTCGATGACGTCGATGGGCGTGGCCGTGCGGAAGAACTCGTAAAAATTCCCGTTGTCGTGAACCAGCTCGCGAAAGCGGCGGCGCGATTCGCCCGCAACAAGATGCATGGCCTTTGCCCATTCGGGTTCGCCTTCGTGCGACGGCGCGGGCGCGAGGTCCGCGATCAGCATGGCGCCGGCCATCTGCTCGAAGGTGCGCAGCGCGATGCCGCGCAGGCCGTATTTCGCATTGATGATTTCGCCCTGCTCCGTCACCCGCAATACGCCGTTGACCGTGCCGGGCGGCGCGGCGAGCACGGCGCGATGCACACGTCCGCCGCCGCGGCTGACCGTGCCGCCGCGGCCGTGGAAAAACGCGAGCCGGACGCCGGCACTGCGCGCGATGGCGGCGAGTTCGCTTTGCGCCTGCTGCAGGGCCCAGCGCGACGCGGCCACGCCGCCGTCCTTCGCGCTGTCGCTGTAACCCAGCATCACGCGCTGCGCACTGCCGCGCGCCGCGAGATGTTCGCGATACACCGGGTCGTTGAAGAGTTCCGTCATCACGGCGGGCGCATTCTCGAGGTCGTCTACGGTTTCGAACAGCGGCACGACGTCCAGCGGCACGTTTCCCGCTTCATCGTGCAGGCCGGACCAGCGCGCGAGCAGCAGCACGCCGAGCACGTCGTCCGCGGCTTCCGCCATGCTGATGACCACATCGCCGATGGCATCCGCGCCGAACCGCCGGCGGCATTCGTTGATGGCGTTGAAGACGCGCAAGGTGTCAGCCGCTTCGTCTTCGGCACTCGCGGCCGGCTTGCCGCCGTCGCGCCACGCCTCGCGAATGCGTTTCGCGCGCGCCACGGGTTCAAGCTCCAGCCAGTCGGCGTCGTTCATCAGCGCGCCAAGGCTGCGGCGGAACACGAGACTGTCCTGGCGAACATCCAGCGCCGCGAGGTGAAAGCCGAATGCGCGTACGCGGCGCAAAAGGCGCTTCACGGGAAACAGCCCCGCGTGTTCGCCCCGGTTGCGTTTCAGGCTTGCGTGAATGCGCTTGAGATCGTCCGCGAAGGCGGCCGCGTTTTCATAGCCGCCCGCGCGGTCGGCGGCGTTCGCGCTGAGGCGTGCGCTCATCAGGCGGAGCAACACGCGGTACGGCATGTTGCGATGGCGGTGGCTGATCGATTCGTACTCGACGGGATGCAGCGCCGAGTATTCCCGGATGCGCTCGGTGATTGCGGCATCGACATTGATGCGCGAGCGCGACTGGCTCAGCAGGCGGTACAGGTTTTTCAGTTCGCCGCGGTAGCGGTGCAGGATCAGCGCGCGATGCGCGGTGAGCGAATCCTTGATGGTTTCGTGATTGACGTTCGGGTTGCCGTCCATGTCGCCGCCGACCCAGGAGCCGAAGCGCAACAGCCGCTCGGGCACGCAGCCGCCCGGGAGGGTTTCCAGGTGTTTCTCGACCTGTTCGAGAAACACGGGCAGCGCGCGGTAAATGACGCCGCCCAGGAAATACAGCAGGTTATCGCGCTCGTTCGCGACCGTCATGCGCGCAGCGGAATGCTCCTCGGTCTGCCACGCGGTGGTGATTTCCTCGCGCAGTCTTGCCAGCGCGACTTCCTCTTCGCGCGGCGTCATGTCCTCGATGAAACGGCGGATCATCGTTTCCGCGACCTGCTGCTGCTTTTCCAGCAGGCTGCGGCGCACGGCCTCGGTGGGATGCGCCGTGAACACGGGCTCGATGACAAGCTTCGAAATCGCGTCGCAGATCGCGTTATCGTCGATGCCCGCATCGCGCAGGCGCGCGACGCTGTCCGCGAAACCTTCCGGCTGCGATTCCTGCCGGCGTTCGTATTCGCGGCCGCGGCGAATGCGATGCACGCGCTCGGCCAGGTTCACCATCTGGAAATAGGTGGAAAACGCACGCACCAGCTCGCGTGCCTCGAACGGCTCCAGCCCGCCGAGGTCCGCCTGCAGGTCGCGCGTCGCGCCGCTTTCGCGGCGGCGAATCGCGGCAAGGCGCACGGCTTCGACGCGCCTGAAGAAATCGTCGCCGCCCTGCTCGCGCAGCATGTCGCCGACCATCGTGCCAAGCAGGCGCACGTCATCGCGCAACGGCTGGTCCTTGTCGGGGAATTCGATGTCGCGGGGCGCGGTCATGGTTCCCTTTGATCGGGCGCATCGAGGTCCAGCGTCTCGATCGCACCGAGCGCGGCTTCAAGCGCCCCTTCGGCGCAAAGGCCGCGCGCCAGCGCGTCGTCATATGCGTCACGCGCGGCCTTGAGGCAGGCGGCGCGGACTTGTTCTTTCAGGTGTTTCCGCGTGTCGTCGGTCATTTCGTACGTGTTGATTCCCGGATTCGGGCGCGCAAGGCGCGTTCTCATCCAGGCTACGCGCCGCCTTCGAGAACGTATTGAAAGATCAGCGGCGCGACGATGGTCGCGTCCGATTCGATCACGAACTTCGGCGTGTCGATATCCAGCTTTCCCCAGGTGATCTTTTCCGTGGGGATCGCGCCGGAATACGAACCGTAACTCGTGGTCGAATCGCTGACCTGGCAGAAGTACGCCCAGTACGGGCACGGCCTGCGCAGGTCCTGGTGAATCATCGGCACGACGCAGATGGGGAAATCGCCGGCGATGCCGCCGCCGATCTGGAAGAAACCGACAGTGTTCTTCGCTTCGCTGCCGGGAATGGCGCGCATGTGCACGACGTCCTCGTCGCCTTCCCCGCCGATGGTTTCGAGTTCCTTGAGCGATTTGCCCATGGTGGTGCTCACGTACCAGTCGGCGAGTGCGCCCATGTATTCCGGTCCACTTTTAACGAGGTGGAAACCGGAAAGGTCGCCTTCGAGCACGTGCGAGACGAAGATGTTGCCTAGCGTGGAGTCTTCCCAGCCGGGCACGAAGATCGGCAGATTCTTCTCGGCGGCCGCGATCAACCAGGAGTTCGCCGGATCGATCTGGTAGCGCTTCTCGATCAGGCCTTCGCGCAGCAGCTGGTAGAAATACTCGTGCGGGAAGTACCGTTCGCCGTTCGCATCCGCGCGCTGCCACAGTTCGAGGATCTCGTTCTCGATGGCGCGGAACGCCTTGTCCTCGGGAATGCAGGTGTCGGTGACGCGGTTGTGACCGCCGCGCTCGAGTTCCTTTTCCTGTTCCGGCGTCAGGTTGCGCCAGTCCGGCACGCGGATGTAATGATCGTGCGCGACGAGATTGAACACGTCTTCTTCAAGATTCGCGCCCGTGCAGGTGATCGCGTGGACCTTGTCGCGGCGAATCATCTCGGCGAGCGACAGGCCGAGCTCCGCGGTGCTCATCGCGCCCGCCAGCGTGACCATCATCTTTCCGCCGCCGTTCAGTTGCGCGAGATAGCCGTCGGCGGCGTCAATGAGGGACGCGGCGTTGAAATGCCGGTAATGGTGCTTGAGGAATGCGGCGATGCCGGTATGTTTCATCGAATCCTTCTCCGAACGCTATTGCCGCTTGAGCAATGCGTCCACGGTTGCGTTGAATTTCGCGATGTCTTCTTCATGGCGGTCGGTCGCCGGTCCGTTGAAGCCGGTATGAATGCGGGCCACCTCGCCGTCGCGCCCGACGAAGATCGTTGTCGGAAACGCCATGAAGGTGTTGAGCTGCGGCAGCGCGTCCGCGACGTTCTGCTTCTCGGACGTGCCCGCGATCAGCGTCGGGTATTCCACGCCGTATTTGCCGCGCCAGATGCGTACCTGTTTCGCCGCCTTGTCGAAATCGCCGAAGTGCTCGAACATCAGCGCCACGACTTCCACGCCGCGGTCACGGTTTTCCCGGTACCAGGGCGCGAGAAAACGCGTCTCGTCCGCGCAGTTCGGACACCAGGAGCCCGCGATCTGCACGACGACGACCTTGTCCTCGAAGCGCGGGTCCGACAGCGACACCATCTCGCCTTCCAGGTCCGGAAAGGTGAAATCGAATCGCTCCACGCCTTCCTTGAGATACGTCTGGGTATCCATGTCGGGGAGCTTCGCGTCCGGATCGCGATGCGCGGTCCAGGTTTCATGATACGAGGGCCCGGACCAGAAATCGCCTTTCAACGTACCGTCATCCCGGATTTCCGCTTCGAAGAGAAAGACATGGAAGCCATCCCAGGCGGAAAGATAGAGACGGCCGTCCCGGACGGCGCCGGCAAGATACCGGTAATCGGACATCGGCGTGAGAAAGGTGCCGAACACCTGGCTGCCAACCTGGCGGAACTCGCCGATCGCCGGGTAGTTGCCGCCGTCCGGTTCCCTGAACTGCACGCGCCATTTGCCCGACAGGTCGACGCCGGCCGGTTCCAGCATGGGAAAGAAACGGTAATGCTCGCCGGGCGTCATGGTTACCGGCATTTTCTGCTCGACCGCGCCGGTGTTGATCTTGGTCAGCGTCCCGGACAGCTTGCCATCCTGGTAACGCGCGTCGATCCGCGTGTTGAACGCAGGCAGCACCATCGCCACGCGATCGTCGCTGACGTGCACCTCCTCGACCTCGACCCGCTCCTCGCCGTTGATGAAGACGACGTCGGGCGTCGCCAGCGAGGAGGGATAAAGCACCTCCATCTGGAACGGCAGTTCCTGGCCCTGGATTTCGATCACGCCGCGCCACGCGCCGGCCGGCAACAGGCGCTGGTCATCCTTGCCGGTCGCGGTTTCCGCGGTCGTGAGCTTGTCCGAATCCTCCTGCCGGGGCGCCTCGCCGCAGGCGGCGAGCAACAGAACCGCCAACAGCAAAGCCATGTTCTTCAATCCGACATGCATGCGACAACTCCCGTCATTTTTCGGCAAGCCGCTGCGGCGACCCGCCCGTTACCCCGAAAATATCCCGCCCGGAAACCGGCGTCGCGCCCAGTGAAACATAAAAATCCCGTGCAGGCGTATCCCGGTCCTATGCGCATCGCCAGGACTCCGTGCCGGTCATCGCCGAGCGGGTTTCGATGACGTCGCCCGGCGCGAGCGGACCGACGCCTTCCGGCGTTCCGGTGAACACGAGATCGCCCTTTCGCAGCGCGAAACGGCTTGCAAGGAAATCGATGATGCGCGGCACGGGAAACAGCATGTCGCGCATCCGCCCGTGCTGGCGCCGTTCGCCGTTGACGCGGCACTCGAACTCGACGGCATCGAAATCCTCCGGCGGACGCACGAAGGAGCCGAGCGCGGCGCTGCCATCGAACGCCTTGGCAAGCTCCCACGGCAGGCCCTGCGCTTTCAGTTTCGCCTGCTCGTCGCGCAGGGTGAGATCGAGGCCGAGTGCGATGCCCGCGAGGTCGCGCACGCTGTTCGCGCCGTCACACCCGACAAGCAGCACGGCTTCGGTCTCGAAATGCACGGCGCCGCGATTGCGCGGCAGCGCGATATCGGCGCCCGCGGGCACGATCGCCGTCGGCGGCTTCATGAAAATCACCGGTTCGCCGGGTACGGCATTGCCAAGTTCCGCGGCATGCGCGGCGTAGTTCCTGCCGATGCAGAAAATGCGGACCACATCGACCGGCGAACCGTCGAGCCGAACCTTCATTGCACGTTCCGTCCGGCGATGGCGCGGAAGGCGTCGACGACATGCTCGACGTCCGCGCGATCGACGTCGAGGTGCGTCACCAGGCGCAGCGTTTTCGCCGGCGACACGATGACGCCGCGTTCACGCAGCTGCGCGGCGAGCTGCTGCGGTTCACTCTCGATGCGCACAAACGCCATGTTGGTCTGCGGCTCTTCCGCCAGCGAGCATCCGGGCAGGCCGCGCAAACCGTCCGCGAGCGCGCGCGCGTTGTCGTGATCTTCCGCGAGCCGTTCGACATTGTTTTCCAGCGCGTGAATGCACGCCGCCGCGAGAATGCCGGCCTGGCGCATGCCGCCGCCGGCGACCTTGCGCCAGCGATGCGCGGTACGGATGAAGTCCGCAGGGCCGACGAGCACGGAGCCGGCGGGTGCGCCGAGGCCTTTCGACAGGCAGATGGAAACGGTATCGAAATGCTTCGCGATATCCGCGAGCGCGGCCTCGAGCTTCACGACGGCGTTGAACACGCGCGCGCCATCGAGGTGCAGCGCGAGGCCGTGTTCGCGCGCGAAGCTTTCCGCGCGCGCCAGGTATTCCATCGGCAGGACCTTGCCGTGCACGGTGTTTTCCAGGCACAGCAGGCGCGTGCGCGCGAAGTGCGCGTCGTCCGGCTTGATCGCGGCGCGCAGCTTTTCGATGTCCAGCGTGCCGTCCGGCTCGAACTCGACGGGTTGCGGCTGGATGCCGCCGAACACGGCCGCGCCGCCGCCTTCATATTTATAGGTGTGCGCCTGCTGCCCGACGAGATACTCGTCGCCGCGCGCGCAATGCGAAAGCAGCGCCACGAGGTTCGATTGCGTGCCCGAGGGCAGGAACAGGCCCGCTTCCTTGCCGGCGCGTTCGGCCAGCATCTCCTCGAGCGCGCGGACCGTCGGGTCTTCGCCATAGACGTCGTCGCCGACTTCGGCGCGCGCCATGGCGTCGCGCATGGCGGCGGAGGGTTTCGTGACGGTGTCGCTGCGCAGGTCGATCAATCGGTTCATGGGATTTCCGTAGCTTCGTTCAGATCCACCAGTTCGATTTCATCGTGCGCGGGCGCGGTGCCGAGAAACCGCGTCGCCATGCGCTCGAAACGCTCGAGATTGTCGGTGACGAGAAAGTGCACTTTGCCGACGCCGGATGATCGCCGCAAGCCGCGCGCGGCGAGGTCTTCGGCGACGACGGCCGCCGTTGTCGCGGCCGAGTCGACCAGGCGAACGTGCGCGGGCGCGATGCCGCGGATCGCGTTCGCGAGCACGGGAAAATGCGTGCAGCCAAGCAGCAGCACGTCGGCATTCGGAAACAGTCCTTCGAAATATTTTTCAAGCACGGCGTCGACGACAGGACCTTCCGTCCAGCCTTCCTCCGCGAGCGCGACCAGCAGCGGACAGGCGCGCTGCTCGACGCGAACCGCCGCGTCGATGTTCGCCACGGCGCGCGGGTAGGCGCTGCCGCGCACGGTGCCTTCGGTGGCGATCACCGCGACGTGTTTCGCGCGCGTTGCCGCGATCGCGGCGCGCGCGCCGGGC
>DASVCH010000034.1:0-4218 GCA_036381715.1 Gammaproteobacteria bacterium
GTGCTGGATTACGGCTGCGGCTCCGGCATTCTCGCCGTCGCCGCGGCCATGCTCGGCGCCGATCGTGTCATCGCCACCGACATCGATCCCCAGGCACTGACCGCCACGCGCGACAACGCGGCGCGCAACGGCGTCGCCGACAAGATCCTTCCCTGCCTTCCCGCCGCGCTGGACGCCGCCATGGGCGACGCACGCGCGGACATCGTGGTCGCCAACATTCTTGCCGGCCCGCTGACCGAACTCGCCGGCGCGATCACCGCGCGCCTGCAACCCGGCGGTCGCGTCGCACTGGCCGGCCTGCTTCGCTCGCAGGCCGCGGAAGTCGCCGACGCCTGGCGCGAACACGGCGTGACGCTCGAGATCGAAGACGAGCGCGAAGACTGGGTGCGGCTGGCGGGACGCCAGGCCGGAAGTCGAAGGTCGAAAGTCTAAGGTCGAAGGTGGGCCGCCTGCGGCGGCACCAGACTTTCGACTTTCGACTTTCGACTTTCGACCTTAGACTCTCCCCCATGTACGCCCAGTGCCCCGAATGCCTCACCTTCTTCCACCTCAAGCCCTCGCACCTGAAGGCCGCGCAGGGGCGCGTGCGCTGCTCGCGCTGCAAGCATGTCTTCAACGCACTGGAAACGCTGCGCGACGAGCTTGATCCGGAGGAAATCGCTGCCGTCGAGGAAGCCCGCCGGCGCGAACCGAAGGCGGACGCGCCGCTGCTGAGCGAGGAATACGCCGGCGACCTGTTCGACAGCCTGGAGTACACGCGGAACGAGGAGCTCGGTTTTGCGGCGAACGAGGCCGATCCCGATGTTCCTGGCGGCGATGAAGGGGAAGACGCACTCAATCCGCCGCCGATTGCGGAGCCCGAGATTTTCGCCCAGCCGATGGCAGCGCCAGCACAGGAAATTCACGGCTTCCCGGGGCCACGGCCGCGCAGGCGCCATCCGGTGCTGCTGGCCGTCGGCAATGCGCTGCTGCTCCTCGCGCTGGCCGCGCAGATCGTTCACTGGCAGCGCTTCGAAATCCTCGAACAGCCGCTGGCGGGGCCGTACCTCGCGCGTGCCTACGCGCTGCTGGGGATTGCGCTGGAGCCGCCGCGCGATCTCGCGGCGCTGCGCGTCTCGCGCACGGAAGTCAGCTCGCATCCGGACCATCCGCGCGCGCTGCACCTGACCGCGGTCATCGAGAACACCGCCGATGCGGCACAGCCCTGGCCGCAACTCCACGTCGAACTGCAGAACCGCTGGGGCGAAAGCGTCGCTTCGCGCTACTTCGCGCCGATGGAATACCTGCGCAATCCCGGCGCGGCAGAAATGCCGCTGTCCGCGAACACGCGTCATGCGATCGAGCTCGCCATTGTCGATCCCGGCAGCTCGGCGGTCGGTTTCCAGATCGAACCCTGCTTTGCGAAGGACAATCGCCGCGTGTGTGCGGCGGATATCGACGCGGCCAATTGAAAAATTGCATCGCGCGTTGACGTTACAAGCACAAAATTTTCATTTCTCAAGACTTGATTTTTCACGCCGCTTGAAAACGCGAATGATGTGCTGCGTCGTGCTTTGACTCGGTTCTCCGGACGGGTATCATTTCCGGTCCTTGAATCGTCGACGACTGTTTCAATCCCAATGCGCATCGGCCAGCACGTTCTTGCGAACAACCTGGTGCTGGCACCGATGGCCGGCGTCACCGACCGCCCGTTCCGGCAGTTGTGCCGCCGCCTCGGCGCGGGAATGGCAGTCTCGGAAATGGTCACATCGGACGTGCGCCTGTGGAATTCGCGGAAGACGCGCCACAGGCTGAATCACGGCGGCGAGGATTCGCCGCGCATCGTGCAGATCGCGGGGGGCGATCCGGAGATGATGGCCGAGGCCGCGGTACTGAACGCGGAATTCGGCGCCGAAATCATCGACATCAACATGGGCTGCCCCGCGAAGAAGGTCTGCAACAAGGCAGCCGGTTCCGCGCTTCTCAGGGACGAAGGCCTGGTGCGGGAGATTCTTGACGCGGTGGTCGGCAGCGTGGATCTGCCCGTGACCCTGAAGATCCGCACCGGCTGGGACCGCGAAAACCGCAACGGCATCCGGATTGCGGAGATCGCGCAGGACGCCGGCATCCAGGCGCTCGCCGTGCACGGGCGCACGCGCGCGGACCTGTACAAGGGCGAGGCGGAATACGACACCATTCGCGCCATCGTGCGCGCGGTGGATATTCCCGTGATGGCCAACGGCGACGTCGACTCGCCGCGAAAGGCGCGGGAAATTCTCGAATTCACTGGCGCTGCCGCCATCATGGTCGGCCGCGCGGCACAGGGAAGACCGTGGATATTCAGGGAGATCGGGCACTATCTCGCCACCGGCGAGACGCTGCCCGCGCCGGACCGGGCGGAGGTCCGGCAAATACTGCTGGGCCATCTGCACGAGCTGTACGCGTTCTACGGCGAGGCTGCGGGCGTTCGCATCGCGCGGAAGCACATCGGCTGGTATTGCCAGGCCGAAGGCGCGGCCGCCAGTGCGTTCCGGAAGCAGGTCATGCGCGTGGAAACAACGCAGGAACAGGCAGGCCTCGTGCATCGGTATTTCTCCACAACGGAAGGGGCATGGGAGGACAAAGCTGCATGAACAACAGGGGGACGGCCGAAAGGCTTTCTGAAAACACAACGGGGCAGGTCGTGGATCTGAACGTCGTCCGGGAAAACCAGAGCCAGCCGCTGCGCGAATGCGCCGAGGCCGCGCTGCGACGGTACTTCAAGGACCTGGACGGCCATGTGCCGGCCAACCTGTACACGCTGGTCATCAACGAAGTCGAGGAACCGCTGCTGCGGGCGGTGCTCGAATTCACCCGCGGCAACCAGTCGAAGGCCTCGGACATTCTCGGCATCAATCGCAGCACCCTGCGCAAGAAACTGCGCGCACACGGACTGCACAACTGACATTTCATCGCGGCCGCGGCACTTGCTGCGGCCGTTTTTCACGCCCCACCATCGAAGGCCACCGCAAGATGAGACCCATCCGACGCGCGCTGTTGAGCGTTTCCGACAAGACCGGCATCGTCGAATTCGCCAAGGAGCTTTCCCGCCGCGGCATTGAAATCCTTTCCACCGGCGGCACCGCGAAACTCCTGGGTGACAGCGGCATCGCCGTGACGGAAGTCGCCGAGCACACCGGCTTTCCGGAAATCATGGCCGGGCGCGTCAAGACGCTGCACCCGAAGATTCACGGCGGACTGCTTGGCCGGCGCGGCGAGGACGACGCCGTCATGGGCGAGCACGGCATCGAGCCGATCGACCTGCTGGCGGTGAACCTGTATCCCTTCGAGCAGACGGTCGCGAAGCCCGACTGCACGCTGGACGACGCCATCGAGAACATCGACATCGGCGGTCCGGCCATGCTGCGTGCAGCGGCGAAGAACCATGCACACGTCACGCTCGTGGTCGAGCCCGCCGATTACGACTACGTGCTCGCGGACATGGACGCGAACGACAACGCGACGACGGACGCGCTGCGCTTTTCGCTGGCAGCGAAAGGCTACGCGCACACCGCGCGCTACGACGGCATGATCGCGGCGTACCTCACGCGCGTGCGTCCCGGCGAAGAACCGGCGGCTTTCCCCGACATGCTTTCGATGCAGTTCGAGAAACGCCAGGAACTGCGCTACGGCGAGAACCCGCACCAGCGCGCCGCCTTCTACGCGGAACGCAACGCGCCGGCCGGCAGCGTCGTCGGCGCGAAACAGATCCAGGGCAAGGCGCTCAGCTACAACAACATCGCCGACGCCGATGCGGCGCTGGAATGCGTGAAGCAGTTCGACAGTCCGGCCTGCGTGATCGTCAAGCATGCGAATCCCTGCGGCGTTGCCGTTGCAACCTCCATCCGGGAGGCCTACGAAAAAGCCCACAGCACCGACCCGACCTCGGCCTTCGGCGGCATCATCGCCTTCAACCAGATGCTCGACATCGAAACGGCGCGCGCGATACTGGAGAAACAGTTCGTCGAAGTCATCGTCGCGCCCGGCGTGACGCGTGACGCGATCGACGTGCTGCGCGGCAAGCCGAACGTGCGCGTGCTGGACAGCGGACGGTTCGATGGCGCAACCGCCGGTCCCGATTACAAGCGCGTCAATGGCGGATTGCTGGTGCAGGATGCGGACGCGATGATGGTCGATGCCGCGAACCTGAAGGTCGTTTCGAACCGGCGTCCGGATGACAATGAACTGCGCGACATGCTG
>DASVCH010000035.1:0-1140 GCA_036381715.1 Gammaproteobacteria bacterium
ATGATTTTCAGGTTTTCGACTTCGGCGACCGGGTCGGCGACGATTTCATCGACCGGCACTTTTTCATCCACGATGCGGTTCACGAACGAGGTGTTCGCGCCGTTCTCGAGCAGGCGCCGCACGAGATACGGCAGCAGTTCCTTGTGCGCGCCGACCGGTGCGTACACGCGGCAATGAAAACCTTCCTTCTCTTCGCCTACGATCTCGCCGTAAAGCTCCTCGCCCATGCCGTGCAGGCGCTGGAACTCGAAATCCTTGCGCCCTTGCGACATCTCGATGATGGAAGAAACGGTGTGCGCGTTGTGCGTGGCGAACTGCGGGTAGACGAGATCGCCCGCGCCAAGCAGCTTGCGCGCGCAGGCAAGGTAGGAGACGTCCGTGTTCACCTTGCGCGTGAACACCGGGTAGCCCTGCTCGCCCTCGATCTGGAATTTCTTGATTTCGGTGTCCCAGTACGCGCCTTTCACGAGGCGCACGGGAATGCGGCGGCCGACGTCCTTCGACAACGCAACCAGCCAGTCGATGAGGCGAATGCAGCGCTTCTGGTAGGCCTGGATCGCGAGGCCGAAACCTTCCCAGCCCTCGAGCGATTTCGAGCGGTACACCGCTTCGATGACGTCGAGCGAGATGTCCAGGCGTTCGGCTTCCTCGGCGTCGACCGTCAGCGCGATGTCGTGCGACTTCGCCTTCTCCGCGAGTTCGCGAAGACGCGGCACCATTTCCTTCATCACGCGTTCGTGGTTGCCGAGCTCGTAGCGCGGATGCAGCGCGGAAAGTTTCACGGAAATGCTCGGCGCGGAGAAGACATCGAAACCTTCGCCCTTGTTGCGGCCGATGGCGTCGATCGCGTCCGCGTACGCCTTGAAATATTTCTCGGCGTCGGCGTACGTGAGCGCCGCCTCGCCGAGCATGTCGAAGGAATGCCGGTAATCGCGATGCTCCTTCGAGCGCGAGCGCTTCATCGCTTCGTCGATCGTGCGGCCCATCACGAACTGGAAGCCCATGATGCGCATCGCCTGCCTGAGTGCGGCGCGCACCATCGGTTCGCCGACGCGCTGGATGGCGCGATCGATGACGCCGCTCGCGCCCTTCTCCTCGCGCGCGCCGAACTTCAACACCTTTCCCGTCAGCATCAGGCCC
>DASVCH010000036.1:0-1171 GCA_036381715.1 Gammaproteobacteria bacterium
CTTGCCGGCCATCGCGCCGTCGGCGGCATGCGCGCGTCGATCTACAACGCCATGCCCGAGGAAGGCGTGGATGCGCTGATCGGGTTCATGCGCGACTTCGAGCAGCGTCATGGCTGAGCGATTCAGGATACTGACACTCAACGATATCGCCACTGTTGGCCTTGATCGCCTGCCGCGGGAACGGTACGAGATCGCGTCCGAAGTCGGCCATCCCGATGCCGTGATCCTGCGTTCCGCGAACATGCACGACACGGAAATCCCGCCAACGGTGAAAGCCGTTGCGCGCGCCGGTGCGGGCGTGAACAACATTCCCGTCGATGCCATGACAAGACGCGGCATTCCCGTCTTCAACGCGCCGGGCGCGAACGCGAATGCGGTCAAGGAGCTGGTGATCGCAGGCATGCTGCTGGCCGCGCGCAATATTCCGCGCGCCTGGCAGTACGCGCGAAGTCTTTCCGGCAGCGACGCGGAAATTCACGCCGCCGTCGAAAAAGGCAAGAAGCAGTTCACGGGGTTCGAGCTGCCCGGCAGGACGCTGGGCGTGATCGGCCTCGGCGCCATCGGCGTGCAGGTGGCGAACGCCGCGCGCGATCTCGGCATGCGCGTGATGGGCTTCGATCCAAAACTTACCGTCGAGCGTGCCTGGCAATTGTCATCGGACGTGCAGCAGGCGCTCAGCCTGGACGAGCTGTTTTCGAAATCCGACATCGTGAGCGTGCACGTGCCGCTGGTCGATGCGACGCGCGGCATCGTGAATGCATCACGGCTGGCGTTGATGCCGAAGCGCGGCGTCATCCTGAATTTCGCGCGCGACGGCATTGCGGATGAAGATGCGGTGCTTGACGCCTTGCAGGCCCGGCGCCTGCATGCCTATGTGACCGATTTTCCGCGTGCGAAGTTGTTGCAGGCCGAAGGCGTCATCGCGTTGCCGCACCTCGGCGCATCGACGCTTGAAGCCGAGGAGAATTGCGCGGTCATGGTCGCGGACAACCTGCGCGATTTTCTCGAGCACGGGAACATTCGCCACGCAGTGAATTTTCCGGACGTGAAGCTGCCGCGCGCGGACGGCAGTTATCGCATCGCTGTCGCAAACGCGAACGTGCCGAACATGCTGGGCCAGGTGACGACCGCGCTCGCGTCCGCGGATCTCAACATTCTCGACATGATCAAC
>DASVCH010000037.1:0-3544 GCA_036381715.1 Gammaproteobacteria bacterium
GGCTCCAGAAAAGCGCGCCGTCGTTCTCCATCCACTGCCGCGCGAAATCGGTATCGCTCGTCGTCGCCGGATTGCCGATCGGAACGTCGTAGAAATCGATTTCGCGCGTGTAGACGGCGGGTCCGGGGGACTTCTCCATGGCCGCCTCCGCGCGCAAGTGCATCGACGCCAGGTCCTGGCTCAGCGAGACGTCCAGCCTGACGCGAAACACGGCGTCGGGCGCTGCGGGTTTCGGGGCAAGCCGGTATCTCCGGGACAGCTGCTCTTCAAGCGTGGTGCGGAATGCGTCCACGATACGCCGGTGGAATTCGCCGGTTTCGAGCCGCTGTTTCAGCGGTGCGACCGGCTTGTTGGCGTTGTTCTGCAATTTCTCCTGGTGCGCGTGCCTGGCGATCTGGATGCCGATGAACGTACCGATGATGCCGCCGGCCGCGGCCGTTTCGCGGTCGGTATTCATTGCCGCAACCTGCGCGGCGGTCACGGCGGCGACGGAAACGTCGAGATTCAACTGGCTGGCGCGGTAGTCGACGTTGAACTCGTCCGACATCGTGCGCACGTCGAGAGCCAGCGATTCGACCTGCCGGAGCCTTTCCGGATTTATCCGGTTGGGCCGCGCGGCATTCGACTGGCAGCCGGCGAGTACGGCAAGCACCGCGATGAAGCCGACGAGGCCGGCGCCTTGCAAGGCAAACGCGTTACGCATCTTCCAATCCCCCCGAATCGATCCTGCCTGGTTTTTTCCCGAAGCGCCGCACATCGTTCATGGCGACGCCTGCAGCATTACTCTTCGAATCCCTGTCCCAGGTCGCTCAGTACGTCGAGCGAATAGCGCTTGCCGGACACGTAATCATCGATGCAGCCGAGCACCATCGGGCTGCGCAGGCGCGGCTTGCATGCCAGCAGTTCGTCGCGTGACATCCACAGCTTGCGCAGGATGCCGTCATCCAGCAAGGCGTTGTCATCCTCGTGCAGGCACGCGCCGTAAAAATTCACGCGCAGGAACGTGCGGTCGCCTTTCGGCGTCTTCCAGAGATAGATGCCGGTGACGCCGTGCGGCTCGAACACGCAGCCCGTTTCTTCGGTGACTTCGCGCACTACTGCCTCGAGCAGCGTCTCGTTGTTCTCGAGGTGACCTGCGGGATTGTTGATGACGATGTTGCCGCGAACCTTCTCTTCGACGAGCAGGAACTTTCCGCCACGTTCGGTGACGGCGGAAACGGTGACGCGTGGCAGCGAGTCTCTCATCGGGTTCTCTTGAGCGCGATCAGATGCGCAGCTGCCGCGTTTCCGGGTCGGAATGCGAGCGCTGCCAGATGTCGTTGAAGAGTTTCAGGCGTTCGCGCGCCTGCAGGGGATCGTCGGGATCGACGACGCCTTCCCAGCGCGTGGCAAGCGCGCGGTAAAGCAGGCCGCGCTCGTCGGCGATCATGAAGGCTTCGGCCATGTCGAGGTAGTCGCGGTGCGGCTTGCGGATCTCCACGAACGATGAAAGGCGCCGCGCAAGCTCCACGAGGCGATGGCCGTCCTTCGTCGCGCGCGTGGCGTCGATCAGCAGAATGCGCACGCTGGCCTTGCTGCCGGAAAGCGCGAGGTTTTTCACGGCGTCGAGAAACTCCGCCGTGTCGAAGGCCTGCGGTTCGAGATCGCGGCTGAAGATCGACAACTGCCGGCGCGCAAGCCGCGCGATTTCGAGCGCGGCAGCGCGATTGTCCGCAGCGGTCGCGAGTTCGCGGTGTGTCGGTTCGTTCGCCACTCATTCCCCCGTTTCGGCTCCGGCGTCGACAACAGGCGGCGCAAGCGGCGCCTTCATCCAGTAGTGCGGAATGCCCGCATCCATGAATTCCTCGCCATACGCCGTGAAACCGAATTTCTCATAGAACGGCATGGCGTGCACCTGCGCCGCCAGCCTGACCTCGGAGAAGCCGTGCGCTTCGGCTTCCTGCATGAGCATCTCGAGCATCGCCGCGCCGACGCCCTTGCCGCGCCACGCCTTCAACACCGCCATGCGGCCGATCTTGCCTTCCGGCAACAGCCGTGCGGTGCCGACCGGATCGTCGTTATCGTCCAGCGCGAGGATGTGCAGGCACTGGTCGTCCAGTCCGTCCCATTCCTCTTCCTGGCTGACGTTCTGTTCCTCGATGAAGACTTCCGTGCGCACCTCGCGGATGGGATTCATGTCTTGTGGCCATTGCGCGAGGCGCAACCGAAAATCGCGTCCTTCAGTCATTGCCGGTCTCCACGTCCGATGCAAAATGCAGCACGCCGGCGGCGTGCAGTCTGCGCAGAAGTTCGATGTCAGCTTCCGGTTCGCCGAATTCGATGCGACGTCGCGCGCAGATTCTCTCGAGCAGGCTTTCCTGGCCGCGCGGAAGCTCCCAGGCCTCGCCGTTCACGAAAAGCCGGGCGGCGTCGCCGGCCGGCGTCCAGGCAAGCAGGGCACGGCTGTCGCGCAACAATGCATCGCCGTCTTTCAAACGCGATGCGAAGGCTTCCGGTTCCGGCGTCGCGGCGGCGGGTTCGCAATGCAGCCATGGCTTCGGTTCGGTGACGAACTGCCCGAACCAGCGGTCCATGGCCGCGTCATCCGGCGACATTGCCTCGCGCAGCAACTGACGCATGCGGCCAAAACCCTCCGCGGAAATCCTGCCGCCGGCGGCTTCTTCGCTTGCAAGATCCGGATCGTTGTACATGACTTCCTCCGGCAGGCGCTGGTAAAGCCACTCGTTGAAATCGCTGAACATGTCGCGCAGCGAGGGCGCACGGAAACCGACCGACCAGGTCTGGCAGCCGTCATCCAGCGCAACGCCGTCGTGCGCGACGTTCGGTGGCAGGTAGAGCATGTCGCCGGGTTCCAGCGTCCATTCCTGTTCGGCGTCGAAATGTTTCAGCACACGAACATCGATGCCGGGAACGATTTCGGGATCGAAGTGTTCCGCGATTCGCCAGTGACGCCGTCCCTTCGCCTGCAACAGGAACACATCATAGGCATCGACATGCGGTCCGACGCCGCCGCCTTCCGCCGCGACCGAAATCATCAGGTCGTCAATGCGCCAGCGCGGAATGAAATCGAACAGGTCAGGATACTGCGCGAAATCCGGCAAATGCTTCTCGATATCCTGCACCAGCAGCGTCCAGTTCTGCCTCGGAAGCTTCGCAAACCGTTTCGCGTCGAACGGCCCTTGTTCCAGCGCGTAGCGATCGCCGCGCTTTTCGATCAGACGCGATTCGACATTGCTTTCACAGGCGAGGCCGGCGAGTTCGTTGGCGTCGAGCGGGGATTCGAAATTCGGAATAGCTTGGCGGACGAGGAGCGGCTTTTTCTGCCAGTGGCGTTCGAGAAAGTCTCTCGCGCCAATATTGCCGAGAATGGATCGGTTGTTGTTCATGTCATGTGCCAGGTAGAAGGAAAAAGGTAGAAGGTAGAAGGGGAACTTCGCAAGGCATCTTCTTCCTTCTCACTTCTTCCTTCTCCCTTCCTATATCTCCTTCGCCAGCTTCGCCGCGCATCCCACGTACGTCGCCGGCGTGAGGCTCATGAGACGCG
>DASVCH010000038.1:0-20060 GCA_036381715.1 Gammaproteobacteria bacterium
GTGTCGCGCAGCCTGATGAACGTCTTCGAGGAAGCGACGAAATGCGGTGACGAGGCGACCATCAGCCTGGTGACCGCGCGCCTTGAAGTGCACCAGAAAGCGGCCTGGATGCTCAGGGCGCACCTGGAATAGGCCGCCATCAATCCCCTGGGAACCTGTCGATACGCGAATCCAGTTGCAGGAGCGTCGCAACGATCATCTCCACGTTTGCCTCGAAGCGCGCAGGGTCGATCCTCTCCACCGTATCCGTCGGCTGGTGGTAGTCGGCGTGGTCTTCCACGCTGAACAGCAGGAAGGGAATGCCGGCGCGATGGAATGCGCCCTGGTCGGACGCATCCACCCAGTTCAGGTGCGTGCCGGCGATCCACCATGGACGGTCGCGCCCGAAGAGAATCCTGACCGTGCTTTCCTTCTGCACCTCGTCGAGCAGCGGACGCAGCCATGGGTGCTGCCAGGTGCCGACCGCGATGATCTCGTTGTGATCCGTGCGCGCAACCATATCGAGGTTGAGGTTGAAACCGATCGATGACAACGGCATGAGCGGGTCGGCCACGAATGCGCGCGCACCTCGCAAACCGGCCTCCTCCGCGTCGAAGGCCGCGAACAGCAGCGTGTGGCGCGGCGGATTCTTCGCGAAGTAGCGCGCCGCGGCGAGCAGGGCTGCCGTACCCGAGGCGTTGTCATCCGCGCCCGGATAGATTTCCCCTCGTCTCATGCCCTCGTGATCGTAGTGCGCGCTGACGACGATTGCGGGCAGGGCGGCGTCGCTGCCTGCGAGGCGGCCGATGACGTTTGCGCCCGGCCGCTCCCGTCCGTCCTGCACGTACGTGAACGGTTCCAGGTAGCCATCCGTGCCGGCTGCCTCGAGGCCGATGTCCGCGTACTGCTGCACCAGCCAGGCGCGTGCCGCGGCGTTGCCGGGCGTGCCCGCGCCGCGCCCTTCGCGTGCCGGATCCGCGAGCCAGCGGAGATCATCGAGCAGGCGGTCGCCGTCGACGCGATCCGCGTGCACGGCCGCGACGTCCGGTTGCTGCGCATGCAGGCGATGGGATTCGTACTTGCCAAGCGCCACCAGCGTGCCGGCCAGCAGCACGAGGACAAGCACGATACACAGCAGGATCCTGCACAGCCTGCGCAGGAACATTGGAAGTTTCACGCGTCCCCCCGGCACTCAGCCCCGGCGGGACTCCCCCGCCGGCACGCTTAACGCTTCATGGAATCGAAGAACTCGTTGTTCGTCTTCGTGTCCTTGAGCTTGTCCATCAGGAATTCGATGGCCTGCAATTCGTCCATTGGATGCAGGACCTTGCGCAGGATCCACATCTTCTGCAGTTCATCCGGTTTCACCATCAACTCCTCGCGACGGGTGCCGGAACGGTTGATGTTGATGGCCGGGAACACGCGCTTCTCGGTGATGCGGCGGTCCAGGTGGATTTCCATGTTGCCGGTGCCCTTGAACTCCTCGTAGATCACGTCGTCCATGCGCGAGCCGGTTTCCACCAGTGCCGTGGCGATGATGGTGAGCGAACCGCCTTCCTCTATGTTGCGCGCGGCGCCGAAGAAGCGCTTCGGGCGCTGCAGCGCGTTCGCGTCGACGCCGCCGGTCAGCACCTTGCCGGACGACGGCACGACGGTGTTGTAGGCGCGGCCGAGGCGCGTGATGGAATCGAGCAGGATGACGACGTCCTTCTTGTGCTCGACCAGGCGCTTGGCCTTCTCGATCACCATTTCCGCGACCTGCACATGCCGTGAGGCGGGCTCGTCGAAGGTCGAGGAGACGACTTCGCCGCGCACCGAGCGCGACATTTCCGTCACTTCTTCCGGGCGCTCGTCGATCAAAAGGACGATGAGATAGCACTCGGGATGGTTGTGTTCGATGGAATGCGCGATGTTCTGCAGCATCATCGTCTTGCCCGCCTTCGGCGGCGAGACGATCAGCGCGCGCTGGCCCTTGCCGATGGGCGCCGCCATGTCGATGATGCGCGCGGTGATGTCCTCGGTGGAGCCGTTGCCAAGCTCCATCACGAGCCGGTCCTTGGGGAACAGCGGCGTGAGGTTCTCGAACAGCACCTTGTTCTTGGCGTTCTCGGGCGGCTCGTAGTTGATCTCGGCGACCTTCAGCAGCGCGAAATAGCGCTCGCCCTCTTTCGGCGGCCGGATCTTGCCGGAGATCGTGTCGCCCGTGCGCAGGCTGAAGCGGCGGATCTGGCTCGGCGACACGTAGATGTCGTCCGGCCCGGCGAGATAGGAGCTGTCCGCGCTCCGGAGAAAGCCGAAGCCGTCCTGGAGGATTTCCAGCACGCCGTCGCCGTAGATGTCCTCGCCGCTCCTGGCGTGCGCTTTCAGGATGGAGAAGATGATGTCCTGCTTGCGGGAACGCGCCGTCCCTTCAAGTCCCATCGACTCGGCGATGCCGATCAACTCGGATGCCGATTTCTGTTTCAGTTCTGTCAAATTCATCTGTTGTTCTCGAGTTGCTCAGGCTTGCGCTTTTTTTCGCCCGGCAGCGGCCGCCACCGGCATGAGGAGGGTGCAAATCCGTCTGGATCAAGGCTGTCCCGGTTTGAAATGCGGCCCGGCCCCTCGCCGAACCGCCAAAAAAATCCGACAAAAAATCCGTCAGAGATTGGTTTCGATGAAAGCCGCGAGCTGCGACTTGGACATCGCGCCGACCTTGGTCGCTTCCACGGCGCCGTTCTTGAACAGCATCAGCGTGGGAATGCCGCGGATGCCGAATTTCGGCGGCGTCTGCGGGTTTTCATCGATGTTCAGCTTGACGATCTTCAGCTTGCCGTCGTATTCGCCGGCAATGTCGTCGAGCACCGGCGCGATCATCTTGCAGGGACCGCACCATTCGGCCCAGTAGTCGACCAGCACCGGCAGGTCGGATTTCAGAACGTCGCTTTCAAAAGCGGAATCGCTGGTATGGGTGATCTTTTCGCTCACGCTGCAAGGCCTCCAGTGAGAAAATGGTCAGGTTCCAGTAAACGGGCGCGAATGCGGCGATGACACATCAGGAATGAAGTTTCGGGGATGTGACGTGCGAAGCCTGTTAAGGCACAATAGCACTGCCGGGTCGCGGCTCGTTGGACTGTTTGAGGTATTCCGGCCCGGCGGCTGCGGACCCATGACTGGCTTTATTTGAGCCCAATTTCGTTTCGATTTCAAGCCCCGGCATCCCCGGTATTCACCTGACCCGCCAGAAGGCTTCATGACAGCACATCTCAGCGATACGTCCTTCGACAGTTTCCAGCTTCACGAAACGCTCAAGCGCGGCATTGACGATGCCGGCTTCGATTTCTGCACCCCGATCCAGGCGCTGGCCCTGCCCGTCGCGCTTGCCGGCCGCGATGTCGCGGGCCAGGCGCAGACCGGCACCGGCAAGACCGCGGCGTTTCTCGTGGCCATGTACGAAACCCTGCTGCGCGAGCAGGCTTCCCCCACGCGGCGCGCCAACCAGCCGCGCGCGCTGATCGTGGCGCCCACGCGTGAACTTGCCGTGCAGATCGCGAAGGACGCCGAGCAGATCGGCGGCCACACCGGCTTCGAGATCGGCCTGGTGTACGGCGGCGAGGATTACGAGAAACAGCGCCAGCGGCTTTCCGACGGCGTCGACGTCCTCATCGGCACGCCCGGGCGCCTGATCGACTATTTCAAGCAGCATGTCTATGACCTGCAGGAAGCGCGCGTCGCGATCCTGGACGAAGCCGATCGCATGTTCGACATGGGCTTCATCAAGGACATCCGCTTCCTCCTGCGCCGCCTGCCGCCGCCGGCAAAGCGACTGACCATGCTGTTTTCCGCCACGCTGTCGCATCGCGTGATGGAGCTCGCCTACGAGCACATGAACAATCCCGAGACGCTGAAGGTCCAGGAAGACACTGTCACCGTCGAACGCATCCGCCAGCTTGTGTTCTTTCCGTCGAACCGGGAAAAGGTCGCGCTGCTGATCGGTCTTCTGAAGCGCATGGACTGCACGCGGACGATCGTCTTCGTGAACACCAAGCGCGTCGCCGAAGACCTCACCGCGTGGCTGGAAGGCAACGGCTTCCATGCCGAGGTGCTGTCGGGTGACGTGCGCCAGAACAAGCGCCTGAGACTGCTGCGCCAGTTCCAGGAAGGCGAGCTGCCGATCCTCGTCACCACGGACGTCGCCTCGCGCGGCCTGCACGTCCCGGCCGTGAGCCACGTCTTCAATTACGACCTGCCGCAGGAAGCCGAGGACTACGTGCATCGCATCGGCCGCACGGCGCGCGCCGGCGCCGAGGGCGACGCGATCTCCTTTGCCTGCGAGGACTACGCCGTCACGCTGCCGGAGATCGAGGAATACATCGGCCTGCCGATCCCGCGCGAGAACTACTATGAAGACCTGCTTGAAACCGAGCTGGAACGCCCCGCAAAACGCGAACGCGCCACGCCGCGCGGTGGCCAGCGCCGCGGACGTCCGGGTGGCGGCCGCCGCCGCAGCGGTGGCGCGCAATGACGTGGAAACACGACGCACGTTTTCCGCCGATCACGGTAGAGCTTGACGGCGCGCAGTTTTCGAGCGAGGAAAAATGCAGCCATTGCGCGAACGCCATCTGCTGCCACTACGTCACGCAGGAAATCGAAACGCCGCGCTCCAGGTACGATTTCGATTTCATGCTCTGGCAGATCTCGCACGACAACATCCAGTTCTTCAAGGACGAGGGCAAGTGGTACCTGCTCGTGGTGACCACCTGCAGGCACCTGCAGCCGGGGGGCCGCTGCGGCATCTATGAAAAGCGGCCGCAGATCTGCCGCTATCACTCCAACGACTGGTGCGAATTCGACGAGCCCCTGTCGAAACACTGGCAGCTGTATTTTCCCGATTACGAAACCCTCGACGCTTACTGCCGCAAGCGGTTCCGGTCATGGGACCGGCGGCACGAGGACTGGGCGAAAGACGGCCCGGCCGAAGCGTAGAACCACCCTCAATCAGTACCCTTTGGCTTGTTTCTCAGGGTTTTCCTGACTGCTCTCATCCTGACCCGCTCCTAGACTCCCGCCGGCATTCACAGCCCGGGGGCGCGTCATGCCGAGCGAAGGTTTTGTCACCATTTCGGACTCCCGGTATTTCGTCGGCGTGCAGGCGTTGACGAACTCGATTCGCTGTAACAGCGACGCGCCGGTCGCGGTCATCGATGTCGGTCTCTCGGGTGCCCAGCGCCGGTGGCTTTCACGAAACGGCATTTCCTGCCATCGTCCAGCCCGAAGCATTCCCGTCGATTCGGACCGGTTCTTCGGCTGCTACGCGCTGTTCGATGTCGATGCCGCGCCCTTCGATCGCATGATCGTCATCGATCCTGATGTACTGGTGCTCGAAGACGTTCGCGATCTTTTCCGGCGACTGGACCGGCACCCACTGTTGGCGACTCCCGATCATATCGGCCGGCTGCTCCGAAATCGGGAATACCGCTGCCCACTGACGCGCTGCATCCCCAAGCGCCCCAAGAAAAAAATGCTGCAATTCCTGGCAAGACATCCGAACGTGCTTCCCAGGACGCTGACGGCGCGCTTTTCGGCACTGAGTTCCGGCACCGTTGTCGTCCGCCGCGAACTGATCGCGCAGCTTCGCAAGACAGCGATGAAATATGCAGACTTCTTCGGCGATTTCCCCTTGCCGGATCAGAACCTGCTGAGCCTGTGTCTTGCGGACATGAGAATCGCGGCCGGCCTGCTGGACTACGAGGACAACGCGGCGGGCCTGCATTTCTCGGACACGGCCGCATTTCCTCCGAAGGAACGCCGCGAGGCGCACTGGCTCGACGCGAATGTCCGCATCGAAATCGACAGCAACGGGATCATCCTGCACAACAGCCAGAGGAAAGGCGCCGCCCACGGCGGGAGTCGCGTGCGCGTGCTTCACTACTCCGGCGCGCGGAAGCCGTGGCATGAGCAGGCGTCCTTCCGGCGGGGGTTTCTGGAACTGTGGCAGCGCTATTACAGGGGCCTGGTGAATCGCAAATCGCGCCGTCTTGCCTCGGCCAGCTAGCCCGGCATGATTTCCCGCAGGCTCAACACGCCCGGAAATTCCGTCATCTCGCGCGCCGCCTGCGTGGAATCCGGCTGGCGCATGCAGACAAGTTGCGCAATGCCATAGTCGCGCGCGGCACGGAGCACGCTGATGCTGTCGTCCGCGAACAGCGCGCGCGTTCTGTCGAACGGCTCCCTTTCCTGTACGCGCTCCCAGAAACCTTCCGCCTCCTTCGGCAGTCCGAACTGGTGCGAGGTGTACATCGCATCGAAATACCGGCCGATCTCGATGCGCGCGAGCTTGAATTCCAGCGTGTCGCCGTGCGCGTTGGTAACGAGCACGAGGCGGCGGCCGGAATCACGCACGGCCTTCAGGAAATCCTCCGCTCCGGGCAGCACCTGCACGAGGTGCGCGAGCTCGCCTTTCATCGCGACGATGTCGAGGCCGAGTTTCTCCTGCCAGAACGCCGTGCTGTACCAATCGAGCGTGCCCTCGCGCGCCTTGAACAGCGGATACAGCTCCGCGAACGCTTCCTCGTACGTCATGCCGCGCTGCTCGCCCCAGCGCGCCGGCAGCAGTTCGATCCAGAAGCGGTTGTCGAAGTGAAGATCGAGCAGCGTGCCGTCCATGTCGAGCAATACGGTATCGACCCTGTCCCAATCGACAAGGGCTTGCGGCAAGTTGCCCGAGGAAGCGTTAAACTGCGCGTCGTTTTTCATTGGGGGAAATCACAGGTGTCCGAACAGGAATTTCTCGCGCCGCTGGTCGCGATCGCCGAGCGCGCGGGTCAGGGGATTCTCGCCGTCTACGATACCGATTTCGACGTGACCGAGAAAGGCGACAGCTCGCCGCTGACGCAGGCCGATCTCGCAGCGCATCGCGAGATCGTGGCCAGCTTGCACGAGCTGACACCGGATCTTCCGGTACTCAGCGAGGAATCCGCGGAAATCCCGTGGGGTGAACGCCGTCACTGGGAACGCTACTGGCTCGTGGATCCGCTCGACGGCACGAAGGAATTCATCAAGCGAAACGGCGAATTCACCGTGAACATCGCGCTGATCGAAAACGGCAAGCCCGTCGCCGGCGTGGTGCACGTCCCGGTGAAAGGCACGACGTACATGGGCGCGGATGGCGCGGGCGCCTTCAAGCGCGAAGGCAACGGCGGGCAGGCGCCGATTCACGTCAGGACACCGGCGCGCGCGGTGCCGCGCGTTGTCGCGAGCCGCTCGCACCGCGGTCCGGACGTCGACGCGTATCTTGAAAGACTCGGTGAACACGAAATCGTCTCGATGGGCTCCTCGCTGAAACTGTGTCTCGTGGCGGAGGGCGTTGCGGACGTCTATCCGCGCCTGGGCCCGACGTCGGAGTGGGACACGGCGGCGGCGCACGCGGTGGTTGCGGCCGCGGGCGGCACGGTGGTCGAAGCGGTGAGCGGCGAAACGTTGCGCTACAACGCAAAGGAAACACTGCTGAACCCGTATTTCATCGTCTATGGCGACAATAAGCGAGACTGGCTGTTGCGGGAGTGAGAAGGGAGAAGGGAGAAGAAAATATTCCAGCGTTTCCGTGAGTCCTTCCCCCCGTTTTCTTCCGGCGCCATCACCCCCAGAACTTTCCCGTCCTCTGTCGCGGGAGTTCCCGATGAAAGCCGCCGTCTTCTCCATGCCAAAGCACGTTACCTGCGAGAACGTCCCCGATCCCGCCATCAGGGATCCGCGCGATGCGATCGTGCGCGTCACCTCCACCGCCATCTGCGGTTCGGACCTGCACATCTACAACGGGCTGATGCCGCAACTCGGCAAGCAGACGCTGGGCCATGAGTTCATGGGGGTCATCGAGGACGTCGGCTCCGGCGTCACGAACCTGAAGAAGGGCGACCGCGTTGTCGTGCCGTTTCCAATCGCGTGCGGCGAGTGCTTCAACTGCCGGCACGGCGTGCCGGTCGGCTGCGAAAACTCGAATCCCGAAAAATACGGCGTGCGCGGCGGCGTACTGAAGAACAAGGGCGGCGGGCTGTTCGGCTATACCGATCTCTACGGCGGCTACGACGGCGGCCAGGCGGAGGGCGTGCGCGTGCCCTATGCGGATTACGGCTGCCGCGTCGTGCCCGAAGCGCTTTCCGACGACCAGGCGCTGTTTCTCACCGACATCCTGCCGACCGGCTGGGCGGGCAATGACTGGGCAAATGTCGGTGAAGGCGACACGGTCGCGGTGTTCGGCTGCGGCCCTGTCGGGCTGATGGCGCAGAAATGCGCCTGGCATCGTGGCGCCGAACGCGTCATCGGCATCGACGTGGTGCCGTATCGCCTTGCAATGGCGCGCGACGCCTGCGGCTCGGAGACGATCGATGCGAACGAACGCGACGCCGTGGACGCCGTGCTCGAGATGACCGGCGGGCACGGCGCGGACGTCTGCATCGACGCCGTCGGCATGGAACCGGATCGCGGCGTGGGCGCGAAGCTGAAGGCGGCGGCGCACCTGGAACGGGGTTCCATCGACGTTCTCGACCAGGCGCTGGAAGCTGTCCGGCGCGGCGGGCGCGTCTCCGTGCTCGGCGTTTACGGGACGAGCTACGACAATTTTCCGCTCGGCCAGTGGATGGACAAGGGCCTGCAGATCAAGGCGGGGCAGGCGCCGGTGCACAACTACATTGACGAACTCATGGCGCTGGTCGCGGATGGGAAGATCGTGACGGACGACATTATCACTCACCATTTGCCCTTGGACGAAGTGGACAAGGGTTACGAGATGTTCAACAACAAGAAGGATGATTGCGTGAAGGTGGTGTTAAGGCCGTAACCGGACTTCCGGTTTCGCCTGCGGCGACAAGTGCTCCTCGGTCGAGTCCGGCGAGCTGGACTTGGCACCCCGCCATAGAGGCCAAACGCGCAAGAAAAAGCGGCGCCTTGCGCCGCTTTTTCGCCTTTCGCCTTTCGCCTTTCGCCTTTCGCCTTTCGCCTTTCGCCTTTCGCCTTTCGCCTTTCGCCTTTCGCCTTTCGACTTTCGACTTTCGACTTTCGACTTTCGACTTTCGACGTCTTATTCCTTCCCCAGCAATCCTCCCCGGAATTCCTTGCTCGGCGGTTTCGGCCCCAGCCACACCGCGCGCAAGGCGCGATTGAAGTCCGCGCCTTCGATGGTGCCTTTCATCTCGCCGTCGATGCTCACCGTCGTGCCCTGGCCCGGAACGTAATCCAGCACGACCGCCTGCCCTTCCACGATGTCCTCGGTGAAGAAGCCGTTGAACGTGGCGATGCGCTCGCCCAGGGCATCAATGACGGCTTTTTCGTTGTTGTTCGCGAAGCCTTCCTTCCAGCCATCGACGATCTTGTCCGCCGGGGCGTCGTGCACGAAGTGCATCACCACGCGGCTCGGGCCGTCCATGTTGATGGCGGTTTCCGCGGTGTCCGCGGGTTCGGGCAGGTACAGCGCGCCGACATAGACGTCGACCCAGAATTTTTCGCGCAGGCCCATGCCGTTGAGCACGAGTTCCTGGCCGCCGAGCTCGACGGTGTCCGGCAGGGTGACGCCGGCCAGTTCGGCCGCAGGCGCGCTGCCCGTGAACGCAACAAAAGCCGCCGCAAGTAGCATCTTCTTCATGTCGGTTTACCTCGTCGTGGCTGCCGGCGCGTTGTCAGCCGCAGGCGGTTGTTTTATGACGTTCCGGTTTACCGCAGCGTTCAAGGTGCGGTCAAGAAAGGTGAGCGTGCGCTGCCAGGCGTCGGCCGCGGGTTCGGGCCGGAAATTCTCGCCGGTCGGGTTCGCGAAAGCGTGGCCCGCGCCGTCGTAAATGACGATCTCCGCATCCTTGCCGAGATTCTTCAGCGACTGCTCGAACTGCCGCACGCCGGCGACGGGAATGCCGCTGTCCTCGGCGCCGAAGAATCCGATGATGGGCATGCCGAGCATGGCGAGCTGTGCGGGCGTGACGCTGGTGACGTGGCCGTAATACACGACGGCGGCATCGAGCTGGTCCGGGTACAGCAGCGCCGTGTTGAAGGCGAGCGTGCCGCCGAAGCACCACCCCATTGACGCCACGGACAGGGCGCCGATTTCCTCGGTCATGAATTTCCAGGCTTCGCGGATGTTGTCGTTCAGCGCGACCTTGTCGGCCATCGCAACCTGCATGAGTCCACGCGCGCGTTCGGGTGTCGTCGCCACCTCGCCGCCGTAAACGTCCAGCGCAAGCACGACGTAGCCTTGCGCGGCCAGCTTGTCCGCCATGGCGCGGATATTGTCGTTCAGGCCCCACCACTCGTGAAACATCAGGATGCCGGGCAGTCCGCCGTGAGCCGTTTCGGGATACGCCAGGTAGCCGCTGACCGGCTCGCCGTTGACCCGGCCGTACACGACGGTCTCCGAAAGCACCGGCATGGCGGCAACCTCGCCCAGATCGTCGACAAGCTCCGCTGCGCCGCTCGGCATGCTCGAATCCTCGGCATGCGCTTCGGCCATGTCTTCGACGTAGCCCGCCTCCGGCGCCGGCTCGCCCGTTTGTTCGGGATCGCCGCAGGCCGCCGTGAACAGCAGCGCCAGCACGGCCACGCAGCGTACGAATGGACGTAATTTCAGGATTTTCATGCCATCCCCCTTGAAGGGGTCCCATTGTCGGTCGGGGCCTCGCGGAAAACAACAATACGGCGCACAGACTGCGCCACGACGTGGATTCAGGTAAATTTGAAGCCTTCGCTTGAGGGGAGCCGCATGCAGGACCAGGAAGCCATCCGCAATCAACTCGCGCTGTTGCGGCAGGAACACCGCGACCTGGACGACGCGATCCTGCTGATGTCCGCAGACCCTTCAGTGAACGAATTGCAGCTCAAGCGCCTGAAGAAGCGAAAATTGCAGTTGAAGGATTTCATCGCGCGGCTGGAGAGCCGGCTGATTCCGGACCTGGATGCCTGAGGGCCGTAAGACGTGAGAGGTGAGACGACGATTGCTGGCGCCGGACGTCATGGCACGAGCGATCACCGCGCAAGGCAGGGTTCAATAGTGAGGCGGCGGCGTTTCGTCTGCTGCGTCCGCGACCAGTGATGGTGCAGCCTGCCGCAGTTGTTCCTCGAGAATCTTGACGCGGTTCAAAAGCCGCGCGATTTCCTTTTCCTGCCGCGCGACCACGTCCGAGAGTTGCTGTTGCGCGTCCTCGAGAAACGCGATCCGCGTTTCCAGGTCGATCATCTTCTCGTCCATCACGCGCCTCCCGCGCGGCGTACAAGCTGATCCAGCGACACGGCGACTTCGCGCGTCCGGTGCGGCGGCTCGTCTTCCCCGCCTTCATCACCAGGGAACCAGCGCGTATCGCGTGCGATGTTTCCGCCGAGCGCGCGGAAATCGAACAGTTCCGTGTCCATCAGGTGGCTCGGCACCACGCTCTTCAGCGCCGCGAGCATGGAATCGATCTTCTTCGGCGATTCCTTCTCCCAGGCGTTGAGCATGCGCTTGATTTCCTTGCGTTGCAGGTTTTCCTGCGAGCCGCACAGGTTGCACGGGATGATCGGGAACTCGCGCAAATGCGACCAGCGGGCGATGTCCTTTTCGCGGCAGTAGGCGAGCGGACGGATGACAATGTTGCGGCCGTCGTCGGATTCAAGCTTCGGCGGCATCGCCTTCAGCTTGCCGCCGTGGAAAAAATTCAGGAAGAAGGTTTCGAGAATGTCGTCGGCATGATGGCCGAGCGCAATCTTCGTGATGCCGTTTTCGGCGGCGAAGGTGTACAGCGCGCCGCGCCGCAACCGTGAACACAGCGAACACGTGGTCTTGCCTTCGGGGATGACACGCTTGACGACGCTGTAGGTGTCCTGCTCGAGAATCGTGTACTCGACGCCGATCGAGGCGAGATATTCCGGGAGCACGTGTTCGGGAAAGCCGGGCTGCTTCTGGTCGAGGTTCACCGCAACGAGTTCGAAGCTTACCGGCGCGCGCGCCTTGAGGCCCATCAGGAGGTCGAGCAGGGTGTACGAATCCTTGCCGCCGGAAAGGCAGACCATGATCCGGTCGCCGTCCTCGATCATGTTGAAATCCTGGATCGCCTGGCCGGCCTGGCGGTACAGGCGCTTCTCCAGTTTGCGGGCTGCTACGGAACCGGCTTGCATGGGTCACCCCGGGGTTGTTCACAAGTGCAGAAACGCGCGCATTCTAACGCCACGGCGCCGCTCGCCGCGAGGCCGGTCCAGGCGTATGATGCGCCGCTTCCCGTTCCGGATACCGCCAAATGGACGCCGCGCTGAAACTTCGCATCGCCCTCGCGCTTGCCGCCGTCTACATCATCTGGGGCTCGACGTATCTCGCCATCCGTTACTCGCTCACCGACTTTCCGCCGTTCATCATGGCGGGCAGCCGGTTCGTCATCGCCGGTCTCGCGCTCGGCATCTTCGCCATGCTGCGCGGCAACGCGCTGCCGACGTTCGCGCAATGGCGCAACAGCTTTTTCCTCGGCTTCCTGCTGTTCGTGGTCGGCAACGGCGGCGTGGTATTCGCCGAGCAGTGGATCGCCTCGTCGCTGGCGGCGACGGCGGTGGCGTCAATGCCGATTTTCGCGACGGTCTTCGGCTACTTCTTCGGGCGCGAACTGACGCGGCTGGACCTCGTCGCGGTGTTCGTCGGCTTTGCCGGCGTCGCCATCCTCAACCACGACGCCGGCATGGGCAGCATTCTTCACCCGGCCGCGCTCGCCCTGATCGCCGCGCCCCTGTGCTGGGCTTTCGGCTCGGTCGCCTCGCGCTCCATGAACCTGCCGAAGGGACTCATGATGAGCGCGGCGCAGATGCTCGGCGGCGGCGTCCTGCTCATGGCGGTGAGTTTCGCGCTAGGCGAGCGCTGGCCGGACGAGATCGGCAACGCCGCGCTCGCCGCGTGGCTCTACCAGATCGTGTTCGGTTCGCTGATCGCGTTTTCCGCGTATCTCTTCCTGTTGCAGAACGTGCGTCCCGCACTCGCGACGAGTTACGCGTTCGTGAATCCGCCGCTGGCCGTGCTGTTCGGCGTGTGGCTCGCAAACGAAAGTGTCAGCGGCTGGGGATACGCGGGGATGGCCGTGATCGTGAGCGCAGTCGTGCTGATCCAGGCGCAGCGGACGACGGGACGAGGACAGAAGACGAGCACGTGATCGGAGCGTGCGACGAGTGAAATCATCCCGGGACTGATTCTGTGCGCGTGACGCTCGCGCCAGGCTGGCGTGGATGTTGAACCACGCAACCGGTTCGCCTGGGTTTCACTGGCGGATTGTCCCGGGACTGCACCGGTACCCGGCAGCTGGACGGACGTCCTCCTGCTTTCACGGGAGGCCGCGGCCCCGTGGGTGGACACATGGACGACGGCGTTTACACGCGCCGCGAAGAATGGCGGCCTTCAGGAAACCTTTCTTGGCGGCGCGGCGCCCGGCTCGACGGGCTTGTTGGCTTTTTCCGCCGACGGGCCCAGCGCTTCCATGCCCGGGAACGGCACTTCGTGCTTGCGGTAACCGAGCACATCGTCCAGCGGCATGAACTTGTTCACGCCGACGGAAAACTCGATGTCGCTGCCCTTGAACTGCGCCGGGTGCTGGTAGCCGGCCGTGTGCGCGAGCGCGATGAGTTCGCGGCGGAAGCCGCGAATGAAGGTGCCGAAGCGCAGCGCCTTGCCGTCGACGTCGAGCCCGCGCTGCCGCCATTCGTTCATGGTGGCAACGCCCGACGGGCATTTGCCGGTGTGGCAGCTGCGCGACTGGATGCAGCCGATGGACATCATCGCCTCGCGCGCGATCGCGACCATGTCGCAGCCCATCGCGAACGCGATCACCGCGCGGTCCGGAAAGCCGAGCTTGCCGGAACCGATCCACACCACGTCGCGCGCGATGCCTTTCTGCAGGAAGATTTCATACACCCGCGCGAACGCGAGCTTGAACGGCAGTGCGACGTGATCCGCGTAGGTCAGCGGTGCGGCGCCCGTGCCGCCCTCGCCGCCATCGATCTGGATGAAATCCGGGCCGCGCTGTTCGCGCGCCATGATTTCCGCAAGCTCCTGCCAGAATTCGAGATCCCCGATTGCGGCCTTGATGCCGACCGGCAAGCCTGTGCGCTCGGCGATCCGCTCGACGAATTCCACGAGCTCCGCCGGCGTCGAGAACTCCTCGTGCGCGTTCGGCGACTTGCAGTCGCGGCCGATGGGAATGCCGCGCGTCGCGGCAATTTCCGGCACCACCTTCACGCCCGGAAGCAGCCCGCCCTTGCCCGGCTTCGCGCCCTGGCTGAGCTTCACCGAGACCGCGCGCACCTGGGGATGTTTCTCGCACTTGCTCGCCAGCGTCTCCAGCGAAAAACGCCCGTCTTCGTCGCGCGCGCCGAAATAGGCGGTGCCCATCTGGAACACCACATCGGCGCCGAACAGGTGATACGGGCTCAGGCCGCCCTCGCCCGTGTCGTGATAGCAGCCGCCCATCTTCGCGCCCTTGTTCAGCGCGCTGATCGCGTTTCGGCCCAGCGCCCCGAAGGACATGCTGGAGATGTTCACGACCGAGGTCGGCCGCCACGGCCGGCGGCGATTGTGCGATTCGCCCATGACCTTCAGGCAGGGAACCAGCGCGGGATCCAGCGGATCGTACTGCGCCTCGGATTCCGGGTACGGCACGGCCTTGTTCTTGATGATGGGATAGCCGATGGAATAGATCGTTTCGGTCGTGCCGAACCCGAGCAGGTTGTTCTCGCCTTTCGAGGTGGCATAAACCCAGCTGCGTTCGGCGCGGTTGAACGGCAGCTCTTCGCGATCGTCGGCGACCCAGTATTGCCGCAGTTCCGGGCCGATGGATTCCGCGAAGTAGCGGAAGTGCCCGATGACCGGGTAGATGCGCAGTATCGCGTGGCGCTTCTGCACCAGGTCGTGGATGGCGACGAGCGCCAGGAAAAGAACGATGGCGCCGATGATCCACCAGGCAATCATGCAGTGCTCCTCGCAGTCTCGTGACGGGCGCCATCGCTGCGAACGGCGCCCATGGGCAATGCCGCCACGTTGCAGCGTCTCGCGGCGCGATGCAAGCCGGCCGGGATCGCGCAACGCACGACGGCATCGCCGGAAAACGCAAAAAAAGAGGGCGGCAAAAGCCGCCCCCAAGGCTCTCAACTTCAGACCTTATGGAAAGGTGATGCTCCAGCCGTCGATGTAGCCGGTGTCCTGGTTGTAGATGTCGGTGACGCGCAGCTTCCAGGTGCCGCTCGACGCCACGCCGCTCGCATTCACCGTGTAATCGTCGTGAATGTCGTTGGCGCCGCCGCCCGACGGCTCGCGCAGGGTCACGGCCGAACCGTTCGGCGCGACCAGCTCGATGCGGATGTCGCCGCGGTAGCTGTGGACGATGTCGACGTGCACGCTCACGGTGCCCGCATCGCCGCTGCGCGAAACGCTGACCGGGCTTTCAACGGTGCCGTTGTCCGGAATGGCGACATTCGAGGTGTTCTCGAAATAGTTTCCGCCGCCGCCACCGCCGCCTTCCGTGTAGCTGCCGGTGAGCGACACGCCCGAGTAGCTCGAGTAGCCGCGAATCATCACGTGCCAGGTACCCGCCGCGGGCGACGCGAAGTTGCAGGACTCGCTGTTGCCGCTGCGGTACGGCCGGCAATCGTAGCTGGACGTTGTCGGCGCGGCTCCGAAACGGACATACAGGTCCGCGTCGCCCGAACCGCCGCTCATCGCGAAGGAAAGATTCGACGCGCCGGCCGGGACTTCCATCGTGAAGAACGTTTCCGAGCCGCTCGCGCCTGCAAGGTCCGTCTCGGCGACGCCGTTTTCGAGCACGCTGTCGCCGCCACCGCCGGTGCCTTCGTCGAAGCTGCCGACGAGACTGACGCCGGAGAACGACGTGTAGCCGCGGATCATCACGTGGTACGTGCCGGCCTGGACGTCGTCGATGTCGCAGCGCTCGTCGTTGCCGCCGACATACGGCCGGCAGTCGTAGCTGGACGTCGTCGGTTCGCTGCCGAAGCGCACGTAGAGATCGGCGTCACCCGAACCGCCGCTCATGACGAACGACAGGTTGCTTGCGTCCGCCGGCACGTCGAGCGTGAAGCGCAGTTCGGTGCCGGCGGAACCGGCAAGGTCCGTCTCCGCGACGCCGTTTTCCAGGACCGTGTCGCCCGGCTCCGGGTCCGGACCGGGACCGCCGCCGAGCGCCGCGTTCACCGCGGCTTCAGCGTCGATGATGCCGGCGCCGCAGCCCGAACAGCTGGCCGGGAAGGCGCGCGCAGTGCCCGTCAGGATGGATTCGACCTCGTCCGGCGACAGCGTGCCGTTGGCGCTCATCACCAGCGCCGCGGCGCCCGCCGCATGCGGCGTCGCCATGGAGGTGCCCTGGTAGAAGGCATAGTTGTCGCTGCCCGGCGAGGTGGAGCCCGAGTTCAGCGTGGAGAGTACGCCGGCGGTGGAATCGCCCTGGAACAGCTCGCCGCCGGGCGCGGCCACGTCGACCACGTTGCCGTAGTTCGAGTAGTACGCGCGGCCGCCGGTGCGGCCCGTGGCGGCGATGGTGACGACGCCGTCGCAGTTCGCCGGGTTGGAGTTCGCCGCGTTGGTGTTCTCGTTGCCCGCGGCGACGACCACGACGGTGCCGTTGGAGCGCGCGGTGTTGATCGCCGCCTGCGTGGTCGAGGAGCAGGAGCCGCCGCCGCCGAGCGACATGTTGATCACGTCGGCGGGATACGGGTTCGACGGCATGCCGGACACGGCGCCGCCGGAAGCCCACACGATCGCGTCGGCAATGTCCGAGGTCAGGCCGCCGCACTTGCCGAGCACGCGCAGGGGCACGACTTCGGCGTCGTATGCGACGCCCGCGACGCCGATGCCGTTGTTGGTGACCGCGGCGATCGTACCCGCGACGTGCGTGCCGTGCCAGCTCGAACCCGAGTCCTGCGGCGGATAGCCGCCGCCGCACTCGCCCGCTTCCATCCAGTCGCCCGGATCGCGCGCATCGGAATCGCGGCCGCCCCCGTCGTTGGCGACGAAGGTGTCGGAGATGAAGTCATAGCCGCCGACGATGTTGTCGGCGAGATCGACGTGCGGGCGGTAGCCGGTGTCGAGCACCGCGACGCGCACGCCCTGGCCGGTGGAAAGATCCCAGGCGGCCGGCAGGCGCATCCCGCCGGTGGCTTCGAAGTAATGCCACTGCTCGTTGTAGCGCGCGTCGTTCGGCGTCGCCATGGGCCGCAGCATGCGGTCGACTTCCGCGTACAGCACGTCCGGGTTCTTCTCCAGTTCGGCGGCGACGGCTTCCAGCTCATCCATCGACATCAGGTCCGAGGCGCGGCGCGCGGACACGCCGTTGCCATGGCCCCGGCTGACGCGCACGAGGTCGGCGCCGGTGGCAAGTACGCGCTTGCGTTCGAACTTCACCGCGAGCCGGTCACTGACGGCATTGAGCACGCTCGTTGCGCGCGCGCTGCGATGCAGCGCGCCCGGATTGTCGAGCGCGTTTGCCAGCGGCTTGCGGTACTTGACGATGAGTTGTTGCGGAGGCCCCGCATCGGCCGCGAACGCGGCAAACGGAACGGACAGAAACGCTGCGGCCGCGACAATGCGCAGCACAGCGCCGGGCGCACGCCCGGCGTGACGGATCAACATGATTTCCCCCTTCTTTGAAGGCACGTCCTGATTGGCAAAAAAACCCGAACCGACCGTGGTCCGTGTCATCGCGTTCCCCAACGCGATGTTCTGGGTCGTTTTTCAGGAGCCTCCCGGCGTCATGGCACCGGGTATTTTTTATTGTTTTCGGACGCCGGTCTGCCGGCGCCGCTTTTTATCGTCGGCAGGTTTTATCCCTGTTTGGGACGAAAAGCAACAGGTTCGCGGTGATTTGTCACGCCGGAAAAACAAGGCGGCCCGCGCGAACGGGCCGCCTCTCCTTCGCCGGTTCAATAGCTTCCGGTCAGCGAAACGCCGGAATAGGACGAATAACCGCGAATCATCACGTACCAGGTTCCGCCCGGCGGCGACGAGAAACTGCAGCTCTCGTTGTTGCCCCAGCGGTAAGGCCGGCAATCGTAGTTCGAGGTGGTCGGCGGCGCGCCGTAACGGACGTACATGTCCGCATCGCCCGAACCGCCGCTCATCTGGAACAACAGGCTCGCCTGCCCCGGCGGCACTTCCAGGGTGAACACGGTCTCGGAACCCTGGCTGCCGGAAAGATTGCTCTTCGGCACGCCGTTCTGGAGTTCGTTGCCGCCGCCTCCGCCGCCTTCGTTGTAGCTGCCCACCAGCGCGACGCCGGAGAAGCTGGTGTAGCCGCGGACCATGACGTGGTACGTCCCGGCCTGCGCGTTGCCGATGTTGCAGGTCTCGTTGTTGCCCCACTGGTACGGCCGGCAATCCCAGTCGCCGGTGGTCGGCGCATTGGCGAACTTCACGTACAGGTCGGCATCGCCCGAGCCGCCGCTGATCGAGAACGCGAGGTCCGTGGCGCCTGCCGGCACTTCCAGGGTGAAGCGCAGCTCGGAGCCCTGCGATCCGGAAAGATTGTTCTCCGGCACGCCGTTTTCGAGCTCGTTGCCGCCCGGATCGCCGCCACCGCCACCGTCGGCCGCCGCGACGGCCGCCTCGGCGTCGACAATGCCGGTGCCGCACTGCGAACAGCTCGCCGGGAACGCCCTTGCCGTGTTCTTCAGGATCGACTCCACGTCATCGGGGCTCAGCGACGGATCGACGCCCAGCATCAGCGCCGCCACGCCGGCGACGTGCGGCGTCGCCATCGAGGTGCCCTGGTAGAGCCCGTAGCTGTCGCTGCCCGGCGTGGTCGTGCCGCTGTTGAGCGTTGACAGCACGCCGTCGCTGGAATCGCCGATGAACAGCTCGCCGCCGGGCGCGGCCACATCGACCACGCTGCCGTAGTTCGAGTAGTACGCACGGCCGCCGTCGCGCCCGGTCGCGGCGATGGTGACGACGCCGTTGCAGTTCGCGGGCGTCGAACCCGAGGCGTTGGTGTTCGCGTTGCCGGCGGCAACCACCACGACCGTGCCGTTGCCGCGCGCGGTGTTGATCGCGGACTGCATGGTCGCGCCGCAGGCGCCGCCGCCACCCAGCGACATGTTGATAACGTCGGCCGGGTTGGCATTGCCCGGCACGCCGGACACCGTGCCGCCGGACGCCCAGACGATGGCATCGGCGATGTCGGATATCAGGCCGCCGCACTTGCCGAGCACGCGCACGGGCACGACCTCGGCGTCGTAGGCAACGCCGGCGACACCCACGCCGTTGTTGGTCACCGCGGCGATCGTTCCCGCGACGTGCGTGCCGTGCCAGCTCGAGCCCTGATCCTGCGTCGGCTGGCCGCCGCCGCACTCGCCGGCGTTCATCCAGTCGCCGGGATCGCGCGGGTCCGAATCGCGGCCGCCGCCGTCGTTGGCGACAAAGGTATCGGAGATGAAGTCGTACCCGCCGGTGATGTTCGCGGCGAGGTCCGCATGCGGCCGGTAGCCGGTGTCGATCACCGCGACGCGCACGCCGCTGCCGGTCGAAACGTCCCAGGCGGACGGCAGGTTCAGCCCGCCGGTGGCTTCGAAGTAATGCCACTGCTCGTTGTAGCGCGGGTCGTTCGGCGTCGCCATCGCGTGCAGCAGGCGATCGACTTCCGCGTACAGCACGTCGGGGTTCTGCTCCAGCGCGGCCGCGATCGCGCCGAGCTCGGCCGGGCCGAGACGCGCATTGCCGCGCGAGACGCGCACCAGGTCCGCGCCGGTCGCGAGCCGGCGCACCGGGGCGAACTGCACGGCAAGCCGGTTGCCGACCGCGCCCAGCACCCGGTTTTCCGCTGCGCTGAGAACCGCCGTCGATGCAACGTCCAGCGGCGCGCGGAACTTGACGATGAGTTGCTGCGGCGGCAGATCCTGTTCCACCGCGCCAGCTGTGAATGAAATCGGAATGAACAGAGCGAGTGACGCGATCACAAGCGATCGCCATGCCCCGCATTGAATGGTTTGGCTACGCATAAAATCCCCCTTCCTCGGAAGGTTGCCTGGTTGATGAACCACGAACCGCATTCCGTGGTTCGTGCCACCGCGCATCGGGCGCGATGTCGTTGAAGGCCCCAGCCAGGATTCATGCCGTGCCG
>DASVCH010000039.1:0-1051 GCA_036381715.1 Gammaproteobacteria bacterium
GGCTTTCACCAGCGGCGGTCCGCCGAGAAAGATCGTGCCCTGGTTCTTCACGATGACGGTTTCATCCGACATGGCCGGCACGTACGCGCCGCCCGCCGTGCACGAACCCATCACCACGGCGATCTGCGGAATGCCGCGCGCAGAGAGCTGCGCCTGGTTGAAGAAGATGCGGCCGAAATGTTCCTTGTCCGGGAAGACTTCATCCTGCAGCGGCAGGAACGCGCCGCCGGAGTCGACGAGGTACACGCAGGGCAGGCGGTTCTCCAGCGCGACTTCCTGCGCGCGCAGGTGTTTCTTCACCGTGATCGGGTAATACGTGCCGCCTTTCACCGTCGCGTCGTTCGCGACAATTACGCACTCGCGGCCATTGATGCGGCCAATGCCGGTGATCACGCCGGCGGCGGGCGCGTCATCGTTGTACATGCCGAAAGCGGCGAGGGGAGAGAGTTCGAGGAATGGGCTGCCGTCGTCCAGCAGCGCTTCGATGCGTTCGCGCGGCAGAAGCTTGCCGCGGCCGACGTGCTTTGCGCGCGCCTTCTCCGATCCGCCGAGTGCTGCCTGCGCGACCTTCTCGCGCAGGTCCGCGACGATGCCTTCCATGTGCCGGGCGTTGCCCTGAAATTCCTCCGACTTCGTATCGATGTTCGATTTCAGGACACTCATCCGCTGCTCCCTTGAAAAATCGACAGGATTGACAGGATTAACAGGATTTTTTCAAGAAATTATTTAATCCTGTGAATCCTGTAAATCCTGTCAAATATTCTTCTCTTAAAGCATCTCGACGGCGATTGCCGTTGCTTCACCGCCGCCGATGCACAGTGACGCCACGCCTTTCCTGAGATTGCGTGCTTTCAACGCATGCAGCAGCGTCACGATCAGCCGTGCGCCCGAGGCGCCGATCGGATGTCCGAGCGCGCAGGCGCCGCCGTTCACGTTCACTTTCTCGTGCGGCAGCTTGTGCTCCTTCATCGCCGCCATCGCGACGACCGCGAAGGCTTCGTTGATTTCGTAGAGATCGACCTCTTCCGCTTTCCAGCCGACACGCTTCAAG
>DASVCH010000040.1:0-24975 GCA_036381715.1 Gammaproteobacteria bacterium
GTCGATATCGAGTCCCTGCACGATCTCGTATTCGCCGTTCCTGCAGGTAACGGGATACGAGTAGATCACGCCTTCCCCGATTCCGTACGAACCGTCCGACGGCACGGCCATGGAAACCGTTTCACCGTTCGTGCCCAGCGCCCAGTCGCGCATGTGATCGATGGCGGCGGAAGCGGCGGAGGCGGCAGACGACGCGCCGCGCGCCTTGATGATGGCGGCGCCGCGCTGCTGCACGGTGGGGATGAAGGTTTCCCGGTACCAGGCGTCGTCGACCAGCGATTTCGCCTTCTCGCCATCGACGGTGCAGTGCGCGATGTCGGGATACTGCGTCGAGCTGTGGTTGCCCCAGATGATCATTCCCGCGATGTCGTTCACGTGCTTGCCGGTCTTCTCCGCAAGCTGCGCCATCGCGCGGTTGTGATCGAGGCGCGTCATGGCGGTGAAGTTTTTCGGGTTCAGGTCCGGCGCGTTGGCCATCGCGATCAGGGCGTTGGTGTTCGCGGGGTTGCCGACCACAAGCACCTTGATGTCGCGCGAGGCGTGATCGTTCATCGCTTTTCCCTGCGGGCCGAAGATCCTGCCGTTGGCTTCCAGCAGGTCCTTGCGTTCCATGCCCGGGCCGCGCGGGCGGGCGCCGACGAGCAGGGCGTAATCCGCGTCCTTGAAGGCGACGTCGAGCTTGTCGGTCGCGACAACGCCGGCGAGCAGCGGAAACGCGCAATCGTTCAGTTCCATGACCACGCCGTTCAGCGCGTCCAGCGCGGGAGTGATTTCCAGCAGCTGCAGGATGACGGGCTGGTCCTTGCCAAGCATGTCGCCCGAGGCGATGCGGAAGGCGAGCGCGTAGCCGATGTGGCCGGCGGCGCCGGTGATGGTGACGCGGACAGGTTTCTTCATGAGCGGTGTCCTTGTTGGTGTTGCCGGATTTTGAAAGGCGCGAATTTTAGCACCGCAAGGCCGGGCGTCGCAGGCGCGCTCGCGGGGCTTTCCTGGCGGCCCCGGACAGCGGCGCCTGCCGGGAAAGATGCAGGGACGCCAGGACGTCTCTGCCGTCAAGTTATTGTAAATACGAGAAAAAATGCTTTCGATCGACGCCATCGAAAAAATTTTCCATCCCGGGACTTGCTTTCCAGTATGTTGGTGTTATAGTTAGCTACAACACCACTTCGGTAAGAGCGGAGAAACCGCTCGAGGAGTTGAACCATGAAACGCAAGACCCTGACTCTCAATGTGCTGGCCGCCGCGCTGCTGCTCGGTGCGGGCACTGCGCAGGCCGCGCGGATTCCCTCGCTGGAGCGCGCCATCCGCGCGCAGGCGCAGGACGCCAGCGCTTCCATCCAGGCCAGCCAGCGGGCGAGCCTGAAGGACCTGCCGCTGACGATTTACGTCCCCGGCGTATCCGTCGGCGAAATCCGCGTCGTGAAGACGCAGCCGGCCGGGAAGGAGGCGCCGAAAGGGCCGCTGACGACCACCTCGGTCGAGACTGACGGGCTGGACGCGGCGCTGCGCGAGGATCTCGTGGCCAAGGCGCTGGAAGTCCCCGGAATGTTCGGCGTGTATCGCTACCTCGCCAACCAGGCGTCGGCCGCCGCGCTGACTGTCGCCGTCATCGTGGCCGAATAAGGCGCGAGGCGAAAAAGCCGGCGGAGCCCGGCGCATGACTGGAGGTCCGGACAATGGATCCGAACTGGAATGACAACCAGCCGATTTATCGGCAACTGCGAGACAAGGTGGTCGCCATGATTCTCGAAGGGGCACTCAAGGACGGCGATGCGCTGCCGTCCGTGCGCAGCGTCGCCGCGGATTACCAGCTCAATCCGCTCACGGTGATGAAGGGCTACCAGGAACTGGTCGACGAGAATCTCGTCGAGAAACGCCGCGGCCTCGGGATGTTCGTCCGCGAGGGCGCGTGCAACAAGCTGCTGCGCAATGAACGCGACCGCTTCCTGCAGGAGGAATGGCCGCTGATCGTGCAGACCATCCAGCGCCTCGGGCTCGATCCGAAGGAACTGCTGGCGGCGGCGTCGCATGGGGAGGACGGAAAATGACTGCGCTCGTCAAGGCGAAAGGGCTGAGCAAGCATTACGGCGACCAGGCCGCGCTCGATCACGTCGATTTCGAGATCAATGAAGGCTGCATCGTCGGCCTGATCGGTCCGAACGGCGCGGGCAAGACCACGGCGCTGAAGGCGATCCTCGGCCTGACCGATTTCGACGGCGAACTCGAAGTGCTCGGCATGAATCCGAAGCGCAACCGCGCCGCGATCATGCAGGAAGTGTGCTTCATCGCCGACGTTGCCGTGCTGCCGCGCTGGATGCGCGTCAACCAGGCGATCGAGTTCGTGCGCCGCACGCACCCGCGCTTCAACGAGGAGAAGTGCCGCGCCTTCCTCGCCCGCTCGAATGTGCGCGAGAACAAGAAGGTCGGCCAGCTCTCGAAGGGCATGGTCGTGCAGCTGCATCTCGCCATCGTCATGGCCATCGACGCGCGCCTGCTGGTGCTCGACGAGCCGACGCTGGGGCTGGACATCCTCTACCGGAAGGAATTCTACAGCTCGCTGCTCGCGGACTATTTCGACGATACGCGCACGATTCTCGTCACCACGCACCAGGTCGAGGAGATCGAGAAGATCCTCACCCACCTGATGTTCATCAGGCAGGGGAAGATCATTCTCGACGACAGCATGGACGCCGTCGGCGAGAACTACACCGAAGTGCTGGTCGCGCCCGACAAGGCCAATGCCGCGCGCGAACTAAAGCCGCTGCATGAACGCGACGTGTTCGGCAAGAAGCTGTTCCTGTTCGAGGGCGTCGCGCGCACCACGCTCGGCGAACTCGGCGAGCTGCACACGCCAAGCGTCGCCGACCTGTTCGTGGCGAAGATGAAAGGAGCCCGTTCATGAACGCTCATGTGAACACTGCAATTGCATTGCTGAAACGCGAGACCTGGGAGCATCGCAGCTTCTGGATCGTGCCGACGGTGATCGCCGGGCTGATGCTGTTCTTTTTCCTGTACGCGATGATCTATGCCATGCCGCATGAAATCGGCTACGACCTGTGGGTCGACCGCATGAGCACGTCGGATCACGAGGCGCTGGAGCGGATCGGCACCTACCTCATACCGGGACTGGCCGCGCCGTTCTTCATGATGATGGTCTTCGTGTCGTCGTTCTACCTGCTCGACGCGCTGTACAGCGAGCGGCGCGACCGCTCCATCCTGTTCTGGAAATCGCTGCCGGTGAACGACACCGCCACCGTGTTCTCGAAGTGGGGCGCGGTCCTGGTGGTGTTCCCGGCCATCGTGTTCGCGATTGTCGTGCTGCTGTCCCTGCTGATGACGCTGTTGACGGGCCTGTTCGTGATCTTCGGCGGCGGCAACGCCTGGACGCTGGTATGGCAGCACTACAGCCTGTTCGACGGTCTCGGCGCCGCACTGACGCTCTTTTATGTCGAAACCCTGTGGTACCTGCCGGTGATGGGCTGGCTGTTGCTGGCTTCCGCCTGGGCGAAGAAGGCGCCGTTCCTGTGGGCGGCGTTGCCGCCGGTCGGCATCGCGGTCCTCGAGAAGATGTTTCTCGATTCGGATCACTTCCTCGACCTTGTCGGCGGCCGTCTTGCGCCGTTCGGCGGTGCGCACGGTTTCGAGGGACGCATCGAGGAAGAACTGGAACTGTTCGGCGACAGCGTCAGCCTCGGCACGGCCGGATTCGACTACAGCGTGTTCGGCGATCTCTTCACGACCGCCGGATTCTGGTACGGCCTGCTGTTCGCCGCCGCGTGCACGGCCGGCGCCATCTGGCTGCGTCGTTACCGCGACGAGTCGTAACGCCAACTGCAGGAGGCAGGAAATCCATGAAACGCAATTTGACCGCATTGATCCTGACTACCGCCGTCCTCGCGCTGCAAGGCTGCGTCATCGTCGTCGACCGCGGTACCGAGGACGGCGCCTACTGGGGCGGCGAGGATTACTCCGTGAACGGCGTCGAGCATGACGGCGACGACCTCAGCCGCGACGTCGCACGGCTGATTGCCGACGACGTCAACCTGTCTTCCGAAGACATTCGCGTCACCAGCGAGGACGGGATGGTCGTGCTGAAGGGCCGCGTTTCGGACGTCTACCGCCTCGCTCGCGCGCTGGCGACGGCGAAAAGCGTGCAAGGCGTCGATCGCGTCGTGTCCGAGATCACTGTCGATGCCGGATGAGTCGTTACCCGGCGGGCAGGGACGCCCGCCGTTCTTTTTCTGCGGAGTTCCCCCCTCCGAAGGTTGCTCCGAACTCGCGCCGGAGCATTTTTTCCGGCGAGAGCCGGGGAACGTGAAGCGATGACGCACGCGCTTCTGGGGAACCGCAATTTTCTTCTGCTCTGGCAGGGACAGTTCGTCAGCCAGCTTGGCAGCCAGGCGTTCTTCATCGCGATGATGTTCTGGGCGACGCAAGCCACGGGCTCGGCCGCGCAGGTCGGCCTGTTGATGATGTTCTACACGATTCCGACGGTGGTGCTCGCGCCGCTGGGCGGCGTGATCGCCGACCGTCATTCCCGCCGCAACCTGTTGATCGTGGCGGACGCGCTGAGCGGCGCGCTGGTGGCTGTTCCGGGCATCGCGATGCTGTCGGGCGAAGTCCCCGCGCCGGTTCTGTTCGCGCTCGTCGGAATCGCCGCCCTGGGGATCGGCAGCCTGAACGCGTTCTTCCAGCCGGCGTTGTCCGCGGCCATTCCCGATATCGTGCCGGAGAACCATGTCGTTCCGGCGAATTCCGCCATCCAGCTCAATCGCCAGGTCACCACGTTTGCAGGCCAGGCCGCCGGCGGCCTGCTGTACGGACTGATCGGCGCGCCGTTGCTGTTCCTGTTTGACGCCGCCAGTTATCTTCTGTCCGCAGTCAGCGAGACCTTCATCCGCCTGCCCGCCCGCACCGCGACGGGGTCCGCGTTCTCGTATCGCCGCTTCGGGCAGGAAATCCGCGCCGGGTTCGACTTTGTCTGGCAGCGGCCCGGCATGCGCCTGCTGTTGCTGCTCGCGGCGGCGTTCAACTTCCTGCTCGCGCCCGTTTTCGTGCTGCTGCCGTTCTACGTGACCGGAACGCTGGGCGAGGCGGCGTTCACGTACGGCGCAATGGTTGCCAGCCTCAGCCTCGGTGCGATTCTCGGTTCGCTGTTCGCCGGAGCCATGAATGCGCACGGCAGGCGCCGGGTCCTGCTGGTGAACGGCGGCATGCTGGCTGCCGCGCTTGCCATGGCGTGTCTCGCGCTCGCCGGCAATTCGATCGCGGCGGGCGCCTTGCTGCTGCTGGCCGGCGCGTCGAGCGGGCTCGTCAATATCCTCGTGTTCGCGCTGTTCCAGTCCGCGACGCCGGCGGATATTCGCGGCCGCGTCATGTCGGTGGTCATCACGCTGTCCGGAGGAATGGCGCCGCTCGGCATGTTCGTCGGCGGCATCCTCGGCGAGTTGAGCGGCAACAACGCGCCGCCGGTCTATGCCGCCTGCGGCCTGTCCGCTGCGGTGCTGGTGATGCTCGTGATGAACCGCGCCTCCTGGCGGCGGTTTCTTTCCGGCACGGAAATTCCCGTCGCGTAAGCGTTGCGCCTTGTCTTGAATGCCGCGCGCCGCGAAGATGAACACCGGTCGCCCGGAGAATTTCACCTTGCAGAGGATGTTCCGAAACGCCCTTCTGGCCAGCCTCGTTTTCGGCACGCTCGGTTCGGCGTACGCCGCGCCTTCGGCATCGCTGCTCGATACGCGTCCGCGGGCGACCGAAGAGGCCTTGCGCGCAGCGCTGGAAGCCATTCGCGCGCGTCACGGCGTTCCCGGACTCGCCGCCGCCGTGTTCGACGCCGAAACGGTTCGTGCCTTCGGCGTGGGCGAATCCGGCGCGGAAGGCGGATCCGTCACGCCGGAAACGCGCTTTCGCATCGGCCAGGCCAGTATTCTTTTTACAGGCATGGCAATGGCGGCGCTGGTGGCCGACGGCAGCATCCCGGCCGACGGGGAGTTGCGCGCGCTTGCCCCGGAAGTCGACCTGCGAAATTCCTGGGTTCCCGAGCGTCCGGTGCGCGTGGAAGACCTGCTCGCGCATCGCGCCGGACTGGGGACGGCGCATTTTCGCGATGTCTACGCGACAACGCGGAACCAGCCGCTGCTGGCCGGCATCAACAGCGCATTTCGCGCGCTGCGCGCGGAGTACCGGCCCGGCGATCACGAGCAGTTCAGCGTTCTCGGTCCCGCCATCGCGGCCTATCTCGCGGAAAAGGCGACCGGCTTTTCCTACGAGGACGTGCTCGCGCGCATGTTCTTCGAGCCCATGCAGTTGTCCGCGACGGTCGGCCGAAGCGGCGGGCCGTTGCCGGGTGACGCAACAGGGCATTCCGGCCGGCCCGCGGCGGCGGCGCCCGTCCTGCCGCTGAATTTCGTCACCGCCGGGGGTGTCTGGATTTCCGCCGCCGATCTCGCGCGCGTCGGACAGATGCTGCTCGACCGCGGCGCCTTTGCGGAGCACCGGATCCTCAAGCCCGATGCCGTCGCGTGGCTGGAAGCGCCCGCGATTGATGCGGCCCTGGTGCCCGGCGCGCGGCACGGCGTGCGGGCGGAAGCCTTCAACGGATTCCTTTTTTATACCCAGACAGGCGCGCTGCCCGGATTCCTTGCGCGCTTCGCGTACAGCCCGGAGCTCGGCGGCGGTTATCTCGTGCTCATGAACCATGGCGGTGCGCGCCGCGCGCTCGCGGAGGCGGACGCGCTGTTGCGCGGCCAGCTCATGGGCGAGCTGCCGGCCGCTCCGCCGGTGCCTGCGCCCCTCATCGACGCCGCCGGCCTCCCGCCGCTCGCGGGCTGGTACCGGAAGGCAAATTCCGAACGTCCGCCGCGCGCGCTGTACCAGTCCTGGCTCGGGCTCGCGCACATGGACCGCTGCGGCGATCGCTGGTGCTTCGAGACGATCGGCAGCACGACGGTCCTGGAAGCCTTCGACGCACGCCGCCTGCGCGAGGCCGGCCGGTGGTACCCGGGCTGGGAAATTCACGCGACGGAAACCGGCGTGGTGCTCGGCGGCGCGAGCGATCGCTGGCAGCGCGTGCCGGGCTGGCAGGTGGCGGGCGCGGTTGCCGCCGCGGCGTTCGTTGTCGCCGGAGTGCTCGCCGGCCTTGTGTTTCTCCCTTTCTGGACGGTGTCGCTCGCGCGCCGGCGGACACGGGATCATCAACAGCTGTTGCCGCGATTCATGCCGATCGCGGCCGTCACGGCGGTCGTCGCTTTCCAGGCGCTGCTGTTCGCCACGGACTATCCCGCGCTCGGCGTGGTGAGCGCCGCGAGCGTCGCCATCCTGGTGTTTTCCATCGCCACGCCGTTGCTGGCGCTGCTCGCCCTTGCCGCCGGCGTGGCGGGCATCGCCTGGCGCCTGCCGAAAACCGTCACGGTCCCGGCCTTGTTCATCGCGGTCGCCGCGGCAATTGCCGCGACAGCGATGACCGCGCACGGGCTGTTCGCCTTCCAGACCTGGAATTATTGATCGCCGCGGTCAGCGCGGCGCACGGCGGCAATGTCCGCCGTTGTACACTCGTGGCGACGAATCGAACATCGCTGCAAGGAGCTCATGGAACACGCCACGCCCCTCATCACCACCCTCGTCGCCGCTTTCGCGCTGGCCTTTCTCGCCGGCATGATCGCGCACCGGCTGCGCATCGCGCCGATCGTCGGTTACCTGCTCGCCGGCATCGTCGTCGGACCGTTCACGCCCGGCGTCGTTGCGGACCTGTCCCTGTCCGCGGAACTGGCGGAGATCGGCGTCATCCTGCTGATGTTCGGCGTCGGCCTGCACTTTTCGATCAGCGATCTCATGCGTGTCCGCGGCGTCGCCATCCCGGGCGCGCTGGTGCAGAGCGCGATCGCCACGGCCATCGGCACCGCGCTCGCCGTGAGCTGGGGCTGGGACGTGACCAGCGGCGTCGTCTTCGGCCTGGCGCTGTCGGTCGCGAGCACCGTGGTGCTGCTGCGCTCGCTGGAGGAGCACAGCCTGATCCAGACCGAGCGCGGCCGCATCGCGATCGCCTGGCTGGTGGTCGAGGACATTCTCACGGTCGTCGCGCTGGTACTGCTGCCCGTGCTGGCCGAAATCCGCGCCGGCGCCAACGGTGGCGCGGCGCTGTCGGGCGGCGAGATCGCGTGGCTGCTCGCGCTGACCGTCGGCAAGGTGGGGCTGTTCATCGCCATCGCGCTCGTTGTCGGGCGCCGCGCGGTGCCGTGGCTGCTGGAGCGCGTTGCGCACACGTCGTCGCGCGAGCTGTTCACGCTGTCGGTGCTCGCCATCGCGCTCGGCATCGCGTTTGCGTCGGCCGAGCTGTTCGGCGTCTCGCTTGCGCTGGGCGCGTTTTTCGCCGGCGTGGTGCTGAACGAATCCGAGCTCAGCCACAAGGCGGGCCGCGATATCCTGCCGTTCCGCGACGCGTTCGCCGTGCTGTTCTTCGTCGCCGTCGGCATGCTGTTCGATCCCGCCGTGCTGATCGAGTGGCCGCTGCGCGTACTCGCGGTGGTGCTGGTGATCGTGTTGTGCAAGTCCGTCGCCGCGCTGCTCGTCGTGCTCGTCTGCCGGCACTCGATTCGCACCGCGCTGACGATCGCGGCGAGCCTCGCACAGATCGGCGAGTTCTCCTTCATCCTGATGGGCGTCGGCATCGCGCTGGACCTGGTGTCGCAGGATGCGCAGTCGCTGATCCTGGCGGGAGCCATTCTTTCCATCGCGCTCAATCCGGTGGCGTTCCGCACCATGCCCGTCGTCGAACGGGAAATCCGCCGCCGCCCGCGCCTTGTCGCCCTGCTCGACCACTCCGGCAAGCGCGTGACGAACGCGCCGCGCCTGCAGATTCCCGCCGACTGGGAAGACCATGTGATCATCGTCGGTCATGGCCGCGTCGGCAGCGTGATCGCGGAGCAGCTGCGTGAACATGGCATCAAGTACGCCGTGGTGGAAACGAACCGGAAGATCGTCGATCGCCTGGTGGCCGAAGGCGTGCCGGCGGTGTCCGGCGACATCTCCGACCGTTCCGTCAGCATCGCCGTCGGCCTGCGTTACGCGAAGCTGCTCGCTTTCGCGATTCCCGACAGCTTCCAGTTGCGTCATGCGCTGGAGTACGTGCAGGAGATCAATCCGAAGCTCGACATCGTCGCCCGCGCGCACAGCGAAGCGGACATCAGGACGTTCGAAAGCCTGGGCGTGAACCGCGTGGTGATGGGCGAGCGCGAGCTCGCCCTGCAGATGGGCGCGTATGCCTTGCAGCGGCTGGAGGCGGGAAGCTGAAGGGAGAAAGTCGAAAGTCGAAAGTCGAAAGTCGAAAGTCGAAAGGCGAAAAGCGAAAGGCGAAAGGCGAAAGGCGAAAGGCGAAAGGCGAAAGGAGAAGGGAGAAGGGAGAAGGGAGAAGGGAGCGGGCAAAGCCCGCCCTGACCAATGCTGCGAAGTCATGTCCGTTTTCTTTCCATCAATACTTGATTGCAACGCTCGCCGCCGCCCGTCGCGCCTTCTCGCGCGCCGAGTCGATGTCATCGCCGAGCGCGAGCGCAACGCCCAGCCTGCGCTTGCCGGAAATTGCCGGCTTGCCGAAAAGACGGAGCTGCGTGTCCGGTTCGGCGAGCGCCTTTTCGACGTTGGCATAGGCGATGTCCGTCGATTCGCCGTCGCCGAGAATCACCGCGCTTGCCGCGGGCCCGTTCTGGCGAATGACGGGAACCGGCAGTTTCAGGATCGCGCGCAGGTGCAGCGCGAACTCGGAAAGGTCCTGCGAGATCATCGTCACCATGCCGGTATCGTGCGGCCGCGGCGAGACTTCGCTGAACCACACCTCGTCGTCCTTGATGAAGAATTCCACGCCGAAGATGCCGAAGCCGCCGAGATTGTTCGTGATCGCGCCGGCCACCTGCTGCGCGCGTTTTAATGCGGTCTCGCTCATCGGGTGCGGCTGCCAGGATTCGACGTAATCGCCCGCCACCTGCCGGTGACCGATCGGTTCGCAGAACGTCGTGCCGCCAGCGTGGCGCAGCGTCAGCAGCGTGATCTCGTAATCGAAATCGATGAAGCCTTCCACGATGACGCGGCCCGCGCCCGTACGCCCGCCTTCCTGCGCGTAACGCCAGGCCTTGTCGATGTCCTCGACGCCGTGCACCGTGCTCTGGCCCTTGCCGGACGACGACATCACCGGCTTCACCACGCAGGGCATGCCGATTTCCTCCACGGCGCGCCGGAAATCCTTCTCGTTGTCCGCGAAGCGGTAGGGCGAGACCGGCAGGCCGAGATCTTCCGCCGCGAGCCGGCGAATGCCTTCGCGATCCATGGTCAGGCGCGCCGCGCGCGCGGTCGGAATCACGCGGTGGCCTTCGCCTTCAAGCTCGAGCAGCGTCGCGGTCGCGATGGCTTCGATCTCGGGCACGATGAAATCGGGATCTTCTTCAAGAATCACCGCGCGCAGCGCGTCGCCGTCGAGCATGTTGACGACGTGCGCGCGATGCGCGACCTGCATGGCCGGCGCGTTCGCGTAACGGTCGACAGCAACCACTTCGATGCCGAGCCTTTGCGCCTCGATGGTGACTTCCTTGCCGAGTTCGCCCGCGCCAAGAAGCAGGATTTTCACCGCGCCGTTCGCGAGCGGCGTGCCGAGAGTGGTCATCATGCTGTCCGTCTTTGAAAGTCCGGGATTCTAAGTCAGGCTGTCGTCCAGCCGCCACAGCGCCAGGCCGGATTCCCGCCGGATTGCGCATGTCGCGAAAGGCCCGTCATCCAGGGAGCAACGCTGCATGGCGACGTGGAAAGTGCCGGCAATCGTCACCGGCGGCGCGCGCCCGCGCCCGGCCCAAACCGGACGCGATGACTCACGATGAAGATCGAGCGCGAATGGGTCTCGGCGAGGCTTCACGACGGCGCATTCATTCACGTCCGGCACTGGCAGGTCGAGGGCGGGCAGGACATGGGCGGTCATCTGTGGTTCGAGGCCAGGCACGCGCGCTGGGTGACGGAGATGCTGCTGGCCTGCATCGAAACCTGGGCGTTTCCACAGCATGAACTTCAAAGCGGCGCCGATCATCTCAAGGTCTTCGAGTCCGGGCCCGAGCAATCGCCGGTCGTCAATCTGCGCAATCGCCGCGCGCCGGGAATGGAGCACGGCGGCGTTTACGTACTGATGATGAGCCGTTCGATCGCGATGCAACTGGTCAGAAGCCTGCGCACGCTCAGGTGAGCGCAGCGGCAGGCGCTCAGCCTTTCAGCAAGCGGTCCTCCGCCCGCTCCAGGTCTTCCGGCGTGCCGAAGAGAATCAGCGTGTCGTGTTCGCGCACCTCGGTTTCCGGTCCGGGCTGGCGGCCGAGTATGCCTTCGCGGCGCACGCCGGTGACGCTGATGGCGAACTCATCCAGTTTCAGTTCTTCCAGGCGCTTGCCGACGGCGTAGTCGCCGGGATTCACGTCGACGGTGGACAGCTGCTCGCGCAGCGTGTGATCCGTTTCGATCCGCTGCGCGTTCTGGCCGCGGAAAACGGAGCGCAGCAGGTTGTAGCGGTGCGAGCGCACTTCCTGGATGTCGCGCAGTATTCGCCGCACCGGCACGCCGAGCAGCGTCATCACGTGCGCGGCCATCATCAGGCTGGCTTCGAGCGTTTCCGGCACGACTTCCGTCGCCCCCGCCGCCTGCAGCTTGTCGAGATTGGTGTCGTCGCGCGTGCGCACCAGCACCGGCAGGTCGGGGCGAATCTTCTTCACCTGCTCCAGCACTCGCATCGAGGTTTCGAAACCGAAGTAGCTCTGAACCAGCACGCGCGCATTGTCGACGCCGGCGGCATGCAGCACGTCGGGATGCGTGGCGTCGCCGAAATAGACAGGATCGCCGGCCGCGCGCGCGGACCGCACGCGGTAAGGGTCGAGGTCGAGCGCGATGTACTCGAAGCCTTCCTGCTCGAGAAAGCGCGCGATGTTCTGGCCGACGCGGCCGAAACCGACAATGATGACGTGGTCGTGCGCCTGGATGTGGTGCGCGGAAACGTCATGTTCCAGCATGGCCTTCTCGCGCGCCTCGTTGTCCTTCGGAAGGACGCGATGCGCGATCCCCTCGTTGTACCGGATCAGCAGCGGACTGACGATCATGCTGAGCAGGATGCTGCCCAGGGCGACCTGCGCGAGCGGCAGCGGCAGAAGGTTGCCGGCCAGCGCGAGCGTGAGCAGGGCGAAACCGAATTCGCCGCCCTGCGCAAGCACGACGCCGGCGCGCAGCGACGCATTCCAGTCGGTGGTGACGAGGCGCGCGAGCAGCGTGACCGTTGCGGACTTGAACAGCACGAGGCCGAGGCCGCCGGCGATCACGTAACCCAGCACCGGCAGCAGCGCTTCGAGATCGACGAGCATGCCGATGGTCACGAAGAACAGCCCGAGCAGCATGTCGCGGAATGGCCTTATGTCGGCCTCCACCTGGTGACGGAACTCCGTTTCGCCCAGCATCATGCCGGCGACGAACGCGCCAAGCGCGAGCGACAGTCCGAAGGCGTGCGTGGTCCACGCCGCCGCCAGCGTGAACAGCAGCACCGTGAGCGTGAACAGCTCCGGCGAGCGGGATTTCGCGATTTCATGGAAACCCGGGCGCAGCACCAGCCGGCCGAGCGCGAACACCACCGCCAGCACCGCGACGGCCTTGGCGAGCGCGAGCCCGAGATCCGTCCAGAGCGTGCTTTCGCCGGCGTTCGACAGCGAGGCGATCAGGATGATGAACGGCACCACTGCGATGTCCTGGAACAGCAGCACCCCGACAGCCAGCCGGCCGTGCGGTTGCGTCAGCTCGACCTGCTCCTTCAGTTGCTTCACGACGATCGCCGTCGATGACATCGCGAACATGCCGCCGACCACAATGGCGATATCCGGCGGCACCGCGAACAACCGCGCGCAAAACACCGCGACCAGCGTGGTCAGCGCCACCTGCGCTCCACCGAGTACCAGTACTTCCTTTCTCATCGCCATCAGGCGCTGCAGCGAGAATTCCAGGCCGAGGGTGAACAGCAGGAACACCACGCCGAACTCCGCCAGAAGGCGCGTGTCCTCGGAATTGTCCACCCAGCCGAGGCCATGCGGCCCGACCAGCACCCCCGTGACGAGATAGCCAAGGATCGGCGGCAAACGCAGCCGCATCAGGAGCGTCACCGCCAGCACGGTGATGCCAAGAAGCACGATGATCTGGTTGAGCGAGGAATCCATCCGCGCGACGTCCTCCGATGATCCAGTCATATCAGGCGTGACCTGATGTCGGGCACAGCTGCGCCAGCGAAAAATGGGCGGCTGCGAGGAACGACATTATGGAGGACGCATCCATGCACATGCGAGAAATGCTGAAGATTCTTCTGTTGGGCGGGTTGCTGGCGCTTACTGGCTGCGGGGGCGGCGGAAGTTCGCCGGTTGGGACGACCGAACCGCCGCCTGGCAATGACGATGTACTGGGGAACGACGAGTTCCGTTTCGCAGGCAAGGCGCCCGGTGTGGGTCCGGAAGCTGAGGTCGTCATTCACCTGGGTGGCGAGACGTTCACAGCCCATACCGACAGTCATGAGACGTTTGAAGCTGACGTGCCTCTCGCCAGTCTGGAGGAAGGAAGCGTTGTCCGTTTCCAGGTCAAGGGAGCAGGATCGCACGAACACATTGAGTGGCACGTGGCGGCGCCGGATGCCGCCCGCTTGCGGGAACTGGCGGGCGAAGACCGGACACTGACCGCGGACGAGTACATCGATCTCGAGTTGTCCGAGATGGCCGTCGGCAGGTACGCACGGCTCTTCGTCGAGAACGGCAGACAGCACGTTACAACAAACGAACAGTTCCAGCGGCTTCAGCGCGATACGGTCGACGGTAATGATGTTCTGGCAAGCGGTGCGATCAAGTGGCTGGCCAACAACGGTCGTCTCGCCCTTCCAGTCGGCTATGAGACCACATGGGAGTTCCTGCAGGACGAAAGCATCTTCGACGGATCGAGCAACGAGGCAGAGGCGAAGAACGGCGCGCGGACGGTCAGCGATAAGGTTTCCGGCGACGAACTGTTCGACGACGGTGTCATTCAGGTCGTGCTTGAAGACTTCGCACCGTTCACCGTCGAGGATGTTCCGGAGGAGTACTTGCTGACCGAAATATCACGAAGCGTGCTTGATTTGAAAGGAGGACTGCTTCGTTTCAACGAGGACGGCACCGGGGAACATATAACCCCTGCCGGCACCAACACGATGACCTGGAGAATCAACGACATCGGCGAATTGGTCGTCACGCCTGAACCGGGCAAACTCATGTCGCTTGTCACGTTGGCGGAACTGTTGATCGACAACGACAATCTTGCGACACGTACACAGGAGTTTGTCGGTGACATTGTGCTGCGCCGATTGCGTGGCGGAGAATATGCGGATCTTCTCACGATGGAGTACCGGATCGAGGAGCGGGAAGTCGGTGATGACGGCGGTTTCTGGCCGCAGACCGGCATCTTCCTGAAAGCGGTGACCGCGTTGCGGTCGGATGGCGCCGAGCCATTCTCCAAGGACGAGATTGCTGGCAAGACGTGGGCGATGCCCGGACTTGCGCTCGGAGTGACACAAACAATGGAAAAGGCAGCACAGCAGATCGTTCCCGAATTCGTGAAGATGCGGGACGAAGGACTGGTGACGTTTCATGAGGATGGGACGGGGCATGTGCACGAAGATGCCGTCCCGTTCGACTGGTCCATCGACGTTTCCGGAAGCCTGGTACTTGCCTTCGCGGATGAAAACATCGTGACGTACCGAAAGATGCGCCACGACGGCGTGGCCTATGACCTGGCCGTGCTGCAGTCTGATCCCGGGACAGGTGAACTGTATGCGAACGGCGGGATGGCCATCGTTGTCGACGAGTCCGCGGCCTTCGAATTTGAGACGCCGGTGCGGCTGGTGCGCTTCGGCGACTTGGCGTCACGCTTCGATTTGCAAGGATTTCGCGCCAATGCGGCTGAAATGTTCGACGATCATACCGTCAGGCTGGGGCCCTTGGGGAAAGAAGGCGTCGACGGAGACCGCGAGTACAAGTGGAGCGTTACCGATGAGGGCGACCTGATTTGGGAAGCGATCTTCCGTTACGTCAAGAGCGATATCGAAACGCATTACGATCCGAACTGCGACCCGTCGGGAGAAGAGTGCCTTGTCTTACAGCGCAAGCTGATTCAGCCGCTATTCCGTGACGGCGATCGAGTCTATACGCTCGATACCGAAATTCAGTATTGGTACGCCAGGAAGACACATGAGCTTTACGGCGTCCCGGCAACCATCAAACGCAGTATTGCATTCTGGGAGCCCGAGGAAATCCCGGCGGAAGAGTAAGTAGCCGTCTTGGATCTGACGAAAGGCCGCCTCCGGGCGGCCTTTTTCTTGAACTTCGCGGTTACGGGCTTGTCTCCTCAAGGGCGACGTCGACGGGGACAACGCTTGAAGTTGCATCTCGCGGCGCGCACGCGAAGAATCACGACTTGTTCGTTCATCTCAATCCCATGGGGGGGTAGCACATGCCACACCACGCCAGAGAGCGCTTCGCGCTGCTCTTCCTGCCACTTTTCGCATTGGCTGCCGCCGGTTGCGACGCGATGAAGGAAGACCAGCCCGGCGAAGCGGAAACCAGCGACGCGTACGCTTCCACGTACGAACCGATGCCGTCCGAACCGGTATTGATCGTCAACGCCACGATCTACACGGGCACCGGCGAGAAGATCGAGGATGGCGAACTGCTGATGCGCGACGGCAGGATTGCCGCCGTCGGCACGTCCGTCGACGCGCCGGAAGGCGTGAAGACCATCGACGCGAAGGGCGGCTTTGTCACGCCCGGCATCATCGACGTGCATTCGCATATCGGCGATTACGCCGTGCCGGGCGTGGACGCGCACGCGGATGGCAACGAAATGACCAGCCCGAACACGGCCGAGGTCTGGGCCGAACACTCCGTCTGGCCGCAGGACCCGGCGTTCACCACCGCGCTCGCCGGCGGCGTCACGACGCTGCAGATTCTTCCGGGTTCGGCGAATCTCTTCGGCGGCCGCGGCGTGACCCTCAAGAACGTGCCGGGCCTGTCCGTCATGGAAATGAAATTCCCCGGCGCGCCCTACGGGCTGAAGATGGCCTGCGGCGAAAACCCGAAACGCGTCTACGGCAGCCGCGGCCAGGCGCCATCGACGCGCATGGGCAATGTCGCCGGTTATCGGTCCGCGTGGATCGAAGCGGCCGAGTATCTCGAGAAGATGGAAGCCGCCGAAGCCGGCACCGGCGAAATGCCGGCGCGCGATCTCAAGCTCGAAACGCTCGCGGGCGTGCTGACGGGCGACATCATCGTTCACAACCACTGCTATCGCGCCGATGAAATGCTGGTGATGCTCGAGATCGCCGAAGAGTTCGGCTACGAGGTCGGCACCTTCCATCACGCGGTTGAGGCGTACAAGATCGCCGATGAACTCGCGGCTGCAGGCACCTGCGCGGCGGTGTGGGCCGACTGGTGGGGCTTCAAGATGGAAGCCTTCGACGGCGTGCGCGTGAACGCGCCGCTGGTCGACGCCGCCGGCGGTTGCGCGATCATCCATTCCGATTCCGCGGTCGGCATCCAGCGCCTGAACCAGGAAGCCGCGAAGGCCATGGCCGCCGCGAACCGCGCCGGCATGGAAATCACGCCGGAACACGCGATGCGCTGGCTCACGCTGAACGCGGCGACGTCGCTCGGCATCGCCGAGCAGACCGGCTCGCTCGAGAAAGGCAAGATGGCAGACGTCGTCATCTGGACGGGCAATCCGTTCAGCGTCTATTCGCATGCGGAGAAAGTCTTCATCGACGGCGCGCTCGCCTGGGACATGAACGATCCGAAGTTCCAGCCGGAATCGGATTTCGAACTCGGCATCATCGAAGTCGAAGGGGAACTGCAATGAAAAAGATCCATCTCGCATTGCTCGCCGCCTTCGCGCTGCCGGGCATCGCGCTCGCCCAGGAGCAGGCCGGCGTTTACGCCATCACCAATGGCGTGATTCACACCATGGGGCCTGAAGGCGTCATCAAGCAGGGCACTGTCGTCATCGAAGGCGATCGCATTGTCGCCGTCGGCGAAAACGTCGACGTGCCGGAAGGCGCCGTGGTCATCGATGCCGAAGGCAAGGTCGTCACGCCAGGCTTCATGGATCCGGCGACGAACATCGGCATCGTTGAAGTCAGCGCGGTTGACGGAACGGTGGATGCGTCGACGCTGAGCGACCGTTACACCGCCGCGCACTCCGTGGCGGATGCGGTGAACCCGCGTTCCACGCTGATTCCGGTGAACCGCATCGAAGGCATCACGCGCGTCGTCACGCGGCCGTATTCCGGTGTGAGCATTTTCGCCGGCAGGAGCGCCGTGATTTCGCTCGGCAGCATCGACGACTACCTCATCGATCGTGCCGCGGCCATGCATCTCACGCTCGGCATTTCCGGTGCGGAGCTCACCGGCGGCAGCCGCGGCGCCGCGCTCGTGAAACTGCGCGAAGCCTTGCAGGACGCGCGCGACTACGGCGAAAACCGCCGTGCGTTCGAAAGCGCGGACCGTTACGCGTACTCGCTCTCGCGTCCGGACCTCGAAGCGCTGCAGCCCGTGCTCGCCGGCGACCTGCCGCTCGTGGTCGACGTCGAGCGCGCCTCGGACATCGAAGCGGTACTGCGTCTTGCCGAGGACTTCGGTCTTGAAGTCATCATCCAGGGCGGATCGGAAGCCTGGCTGGTCGCGGAACAGCTCGCCGAGGCGGACGTGCCGGTGATTCTCAATCCCCTGCAGAACCTCCCGTTCAGCTTCGAGCAGATCGCCTCGACGCTGAAGAACGCCGCGGCATTGCATTCCGCCGGCGTCACGATCGCCTTCTCGCAGGGCGAATCGCACAACGCGCGCAACGTGAAACAGGCGGCGGGCATCGCCGTTGCCAACGGCCTGCCGTGGACCGCCGCGCTGGAAGCGCTCACCGTCAACCCGGCGAAAATCTTCGGCGTCGAAAACTACGGCCGCCTTGCGCCGGGCTTTGATGCCGACGTCGTCATCTGGGACGGCGACCCGCTCGAGGTGACCACGTTCGCCGACCGCGTGTTCATCCAGGGCCGCGACATCCCGATGGTTTCGCGGCAGACGCTGTTGCGGGATCGGTACATGGAAGACGAGGCGAGGCCGCAGGCTTACGACAGGCCGTAGGTTACGTCCGGTAACGCGAGAAAGGCCCGGCAATCGCCGGGCCTTTTTTGTGCTTGCCGATATCGCAAATCCGGCAACGAAAGTTTCGAGGGCGCGGGTATCCCGTTTCGCGCAGATGACTGCCTATCGAAGCGTTGCGGCGATGGCTGCGTGACCTGCGCCCTCTGCGATATCCGCTGCGGTCTTGCCTTGCAGGTTTTTCAATTTCCTGTCCGCGCCATTCGCCAGTAGCATCTCGACAATTGACGCTTCGCCGCAATCGGCTGCGCGCATCAAGGCGCTCCACCCGTTTTCATCAACGGCATTCGGATTCGCGCCTTCATGTAGAAGAAGCGCCACCATCTCAGGAACGACGACGCAAGCCTTTTCTCGCCGTCGCTCCATTCTGACAGCCCTGGCAGTGCTCGAGGGAGAAAGCATGGTCACGGACACGACTTCGGGCGGTGCTTCATGTGAAGGCCGATCTGCAAGGTCGACGGGCTTGAACGTAACGGTTTTTTTGCCGGCCTTTGCGCTCCGTACAGTGTCGTGCGATGGCGATTGGCCGGAAGTTGCTGCGCTGAACCCGCTATGAAGGCGCCTCTTCCGGTCTTCGTGATTGCCGCCGTCGGCCGCATACGCTAGCGCGCTGATCCCGTTTTCATCGACGAGTGACAGAGCGGCACCGTTCTCAAGCAGAAACTTCGCGGTTTCGAGTTGTCCGTTGCGAGCGGCGTACATCAGCGCGGTTTCGCCGGTGGAGTTGCGAACGTCAACAGGCAGGCCGCGTGCAAGGAGCTGCCTGATGATGCCGAGTTTGCCGTCCGCAGCGGCACGGCAGCTTGCACAACCGGACTTTGGCGGTGGATTGCTCAAGGGCGCGTCATAACTGTCAAGAAGATAATCGACCATCGCGCGGTTTCGCGTAACCGCGATCGACAAGGCGCTCCACCAGGCGTTGCTTCCGGGCGGCGTATCCGGATGCTGCAGCATTCTGTGAACCATGTCTTGCCAACCTTTGCCAGCGGCTGCTGCCAACGGTGCTGTACTGTGTTCGGCAGCAGGCGTGAAACCCGCCTTGAGCATTGCCTCCGCCAGTATCCGGTTGTCGCGATAAATTGCGCTCGTGAGCAGGTTGCGGCCTCGGGAATCGGTTTGCACAAAAGCGCCGTGTTCGAGCATGACCAAGGCGAAGTCCGGCCGCGACAGGACGGCGTTCTCGAACAGTGACCGGCCGTGTTTGTCAGTGATGTCCGAATTCGCGCCGAATGAGAGCAGTACGCGGAAGGCCTGAAGTTGGTTCCTGGCGAACGCCTTCTGCAACGCGTTTTCCTGATCGCCGTAGGCCGCGTCAATATCCGCGACAAGATTGCGCGAAAGCATGATTTGCAGGACGTCGGCGTGACCTCCTGCTACAGCCTCCATGAAGGCAACGCTTTGGCCGCCTTCAACGAATACATCCGCGCGCACGCCTTCGCTGGCCAGTATCTCGACGCCTGCAGTATCACCGCGTTGCGCGAGCAGGTAGAGCAACTGTTGGGCTTCGCCGTCTCGCCAGCGAGCGCCGTTTTCGCGCAGCAACCGATAGGCGTCGTGAGATTCGTGATCAAGCGCCAGCGCGCGACGCGAGTAGCGATAACCGTCATCGAAGTTGACGTCGATTCCGGTCCTCAACAGCTGCCGAATCCTGTCGACGTCGTTGGCGATCACCGCTTGCCGAAGGGCGATCTGTGCAAACGCCGGGTCGGTATCCCCGCTCAACAGTTCGCGGATGATTTCGTTGGTGAGCGGTTGCGAGGATTCCGGCAATTCATCGGCTGAAAACCGCGCGCGGAGCGCAATGTTGCCGACGACGTTCAGCCACTTTCGTTGGTGAATGCTTTCGCTCTTTGGGTTGGCGTCCTCGAATACTTTCCTGAATCCCTGGTACGCGGGCGTCAGGTCTGCGTTCATGGATTCGCAGTATTGAAGCGCTTCCACGAACCACGGCGAAATGAACAGATCGGTACTGGCGGCCTCCAGGACAGCATTGACCCGGCCGTCAGTCCCGATCGCCTGCTCGGCGCTGCGTTCGCCGATACCGGACAACTCAAGGCGATCGCCCACCGTTGTCGATCGAAATCCTTTCGCAATAACGTGGTACTGCACATTGATTGTTTCGAAATCCCAGCCCTTAGGAATTGAGACACGGCCGCCATCCAGATCAAAGTGGCCGTTTGCATCGGTGATGGTGGCGCCAACGCGTGCGCAGCGACGTCGACTATATCCGTGAAAGTTCCATGTCTGCTTCTCTACAACTTGTTGCACGCTGAAAACGATCGCGCCGGCAGTCGGATTGCCGGCGGCATCGCGGACGGTTCCTTGCGCTGACGGCAAATACTCGCTCTCGTACAGCACAAGGAATGCGATGCCGAGGATCGCTGGCCCGGCAATGGCGAACAGGAAATACTTGATTCGGGGTTTGCTTGTGGTAGTCATCGTTCTCTCCTTCCTTGAAGTGCGGCCTCCACAGCTATTCAACCCGATGTGCACGCCAAAGAACACCCAAGGCACGAACTCGTTTTCCTGAGATGCGCATGCAGGCAGAGGTGTGCAGGACTACCCAAAAGAGGAGATGGAGCATGGTCTGAACACTTCCATTCTTCGCTGGCCCGCCCGAAGTCGGTTGAGAAATCGCTACATGGAAGACGAGGCGAGACCGCAGGCTTGCGACAAACCCTGAGTGACGGCCAGCATGGCATGTGAGAAAAAATCCGGTGCCGACAGGCACCGGATCTTTTTTATCAACGGAGGGATTGTCATGCAATTCAACGGGTGCGCCAGGAACGTAATCATCTTCTTTTCATTCGTGTCTTGCGCCGCATACGCCGATGAACGATCACGCTGGTCGTTGTCAGTGGAAGTCCCGTTTACCGGCCCGCAAGTCGAATACGAATTCCTCCCAGGCCACCGTGCGGCGATCTCCGGATACAGCCTTGGGGGCTCCGGTACGGCAAGGTCGGTTTTCTATGGAGGTCGATATATCCTGCTTCTGGGGTCGGGCGAGTTTCACGGCGAACTCGGTATTGGCGTGCTGTACGAGCGTCGCCGGGTGCAGGACGTCAACGGGAATTTCCGGCGCGACGAGGACGAGCCCGTTGGCATGCTTTCCTATGGGATGCGCTACGAACCTATGGAAGGTGGCATCCAACTTCGCGGTGGCCTGGCGTGGCATCCTGGCACGGGTTCGGTGCTGGACTTTGTTCCGCTGCCTTACGTTTCCGTCGGCTGGGGTTTCTAGCTGCCTGTTTCATTCCCCTGGACAAAGGCCACCAGATGCATGGTGATCCGGCCTGTTTTCCTTCGCCGCAAGTGACGGTTTTTGAATCCTGTTCATCCTGTAAATCCTGTCCACTTCTCTTCTTCCTTTCCATCTCGCCAGAGATCCTCCGCGTCTCGACCGAATGTTAGACTCGGTTGCCAACAAGGGAGATCGAAATGGCGTGGACTTACCTGTTTTTCGCCGGCCTGCTCGAAGTCGGCTGGGCCATCGGCCTGAAATACACCGAGGGTTTCACGCGGCTCGTGCCGAGCGCGCTGACGGTTGCGGCGATGATCGCGAGTTTCTGGCTGCTCGGCCAGGCGCTGAAGACGCTGCCGGTCGGCACGGCGTACGCGGTGTGGACGGGCATCGGCGCGGTCGGCACGGCGATTCTCGGCATCGTCTTGTTCGCGGAATCGACCGCGTGGCCGCGGCTGCTTTCCATATTGCTGATCGTGATCGGCATCCTCGGCCTGAAGTTCACCCATGGCTCTTGAAAGCGCGATGAGCGGCGTCATTAAAAATCTGTGCGTGTTCTGCGGTTCCAGCCGCGGCGAGGATGCGCGCTACGCGCAGGCCGCGCGCGAACTCGGCAGCTTGATGGCGGAGCGCGGCCTGGGACTCGTCTATGGCGGCGGACGCATCGGGCTGATGGGCGAAATCGCGTCGGCGGTGCTGGAAGCCGGCGGCGAGGCGGTCGGCGTGATTCCGGAAGCGCTTCTGAGACGCGAGGTCGGGCATGGCGCGCTCACGAGGCTGGAGGTCGTCGATTCCATGCACACGCGCAAGGCGCGCATGGCGGATCTGGCGGACGGCTTCATTGCCATGCCGGGCGGTTTCGGCACTTTCGAGGAATGGTTCGAGATCATCACCTGGGCGCAGCTTGGCATTCACGACAAACCGTGCGTGTTGCTGAACGTCGCGGGATATTTCGATCCGCTGCTGGAACTCGTCGAGCGCGCGGTGAACGAGAAATTCATCCGCGCGAAGCACCGCGGGCTGTTTGCGGTCGCCGAAACGCCGGCGAAGGTGCTGGATTGCATCGCGGCGTTCGAGCCCGCAGGCGGGGAACAGTGGCTTTCGCGCAGCCAGTCCTGAACGAGGTACGCGATGAACGAAGGTGAAAAACGGGAGTTGCAGAAGGAGCGCGACGAGCTGCGCCAGCGCCTGGAGGACATCCGACAGGAATTGCAGCAGCCGCTTGACAACGACCTGGACGAACAGCCCGCCGAGCTGCAGAACCGCCAGAACCTGATCGAGATCCAGCGCAAGGCACGGCAGCGGCTGGCGCGCATCGAGGATGTGCTCAGCCGCATGCACTGATCGGAACTCCCGTTCTTCACGGGTTTGTTGCTATGCTCCCTCGTCAGACGGCGATGACGACGGGAGCACGACATGGAATCCGAGCGCCTCAAGCTCAGGCCTTTCGTGGCCGGGGATCTCGACAGCCTGCACGCGCTGTGGACCGATCCGGACGTCCGCCGTCACCTCTGGGACAACCGCCAGCTTGGCCGCGACGACACGGCCGCCATCATCGAGCAAAGCGCCGCACTGCATCGCGATGAAGCCGCCGGCCTCTGGGCCGTCGAACGCCGCGAAGAACCGGGACTGATCGGGTTCGGGGGATACTGGTATTTCGGCGAGCCCCGGGAGTTGCAGATACTGTTCGGGCTGCGTCCCGAGCACTGGGGCATGGGGCTCGCGACAGAACTCGCGCAGTGCCTCATTCACTATGGCTTCCAGACGCTGCAGCTCGCGCGCGTGACCGGCGCCACCGATCGCGCGAACGTTTCCTCGCAGCGGGTCATGGAGAAGGCAGGCATGCGGTTCCTCGAACGCGTACGCAGCCGGACTCACGACCTGATGTACTACGCAATTGATCGACCGGAATAAGGATTCTCCGGTCACGTTCCATCGACCGGAGACTTCTCAATGATCGGAGAAATGGGCGGCCTGCTCGGCCTCATCGTCCTGATCGCGGACATCTGGGCGATCGTCAGCGTCATCAAGTCGTCCGTCTCCACGGGCGCGAAAGTCATCTGGGTGCTGGTGATCATTTTCCTGCCCGTCGTCGGCTTCATTGCCTGGCTCATATTCGGGCCGAAGGGCACGTAGCCGCTTCCGGTTCGATACACTGCGAGCCTTCGCCAGGAGGTTCGCTCCGTGCTCAGCTACCGTCACGCCTTCCACGCCGGGAATTTCGCCGATGTGCACAAGCACGCCGCCTGGCTGCTTGGCATCCGTTCACTGCAAGGGAAAACCGCGCCGTTCTGCCTGCTCGACGCCTATGCCGGGGCGGGCGTCTACGATCTCGACGCGGAAGCCGCGCGCAAGACCGGCGAATGGGAAAACGGCATCGGCAGGCTGCTGGAAGGCGAGAACCTGCCGCCGGCGCTCGCCGCATACCGCGACGCGGTCCGCGAATTCAACGGGCGCGGCCGCGTCACGCGCTGCCCCGGTTCGCCGGCGCTTGCGGCGATGAGCCTGCGCGAGCGGGACCGCCTCGTGTGCCTGGAACTGCATCCCGCCGATCATCCCGCATTGAAATCGTTCCTTGGCCGCGACTCCCGCGTGCATGTCCACCGGCGCGACGCCCGCGAAGGCCTGCCGGCCCTGCTGCCGCCGCCGGAAAAGCGCGGGCTGGTGCTGATCGATCCGCCCTACGAGCAGGCCGCGGAATATTCCGACGTGCCGAAGACGATCCTTGCGGCCTGCGCGCGCTGGTCCACCGGCAGTTACCTGCTCTGGTATCCGCTGCTGGCCGGGAACCCGCATCGCCCGATGCTGGCAGCGCTTGCGGACGGCGGTGTTTCGAAGATGCTGGTCCAGGAGCTGCTGCTGTTTCCCGATGCGCCCGGGCTGCGCGGCTCGGGAATCGCCTGGATCAATCCGCCCTGGCAGGCGGATGCGGCGTTGGCGGAGACCGGAGACTGGCTGCGCCGGCTGGGCAGTCCGGACGCGAAAGCGCTGCTGGACTGGCGGGTGCCGGAATCCGCGTCCGGTTCCGGCGCGGCGCGCCGTCTGCAATAATTTGCCGTCCGTCCGGGAAGCGCCGCGCCGGACATTGCCTTGCCGGTTTCAAGGACAATAATCTCGCCTGCACTGCGGGTGGACGCGAATCGCGGGTACACGGAAAGGAAGCCTGGAACACCAGTGATGGTCAATTACATCTACAACGAAGACGGTGACGCCGTTGGCTTCTGGGAAGACAGGCTGGTCTTCGCGCTGAACGGACGGCCCGTTGCGCAGCTCAACGGGCCCAGCGTGCACCGCCTGACGGGCGAATACGTCGGCGAGCTGTACGAAGACATGATCGTGGATCGCTACTTCGAAGACATCCAAAGAATTTCACCCTGCATGGTTCGCCGCGCTGACGCGGCGAAGAATCCGGGCAACCGCGGCCCGACATCGTACGGTTTCCCGGACGTTTTCGAATCGCTGCTCGACTAGGAAAAAGGCGAAAGGCGAAAGGCGAAAGGCGAAAGGCGAAAGGCGAAA
>DASVCH010000041.1:0-10768 GCA_036381715.1 Gammaproteobacteria bacterium
CCGGATGGTATAATCCCGGCCCTCGCGCGGGTTGGGGAAATTCTCGAGCTCTTTACTCGGGCGGGTACTCATTATAAATGTTCCTGGCGGTCCGCCGGCGCGAAGCCCGCGGGGGGATTCAAACGGGCCAGCATTCTAACATCACACACGTTCGCGCGGTTTCCCGCAGCGGGCTCATGCGTACAGGGCAGTCATGCGTCTCAGAAAGATCAAACTGGCAGGGTTCAAGTCCTTCGTCGATCCCACCACCATCAATCTTCCCAGCAATCTTGTCGGCATCGTCGGCCCGAACGGTTGCGGCAAGTCGAACACCATCGACGCCGTGCGCTGGGTGATGGGCGAATCCTCGGCGAAACATCTGCGCGGCGATTCCATGGCGGACGTCATCTTCAACGGCTCGTCCGCGCGCAAGCCGGTCGGCACCGCCGGCATCGAGCTCGTGTTCGACAACGCCGAAGGCGCCGTCGGCGGGCAGTACGCCAACTACTCGGAGATTTCCATCAAGCGCATGGTGTCGCGCGACGGCACTTCGCAATATTTCCTGAACGGCACGCGCTGCCGGAGAAAGGACATCCAGGACATCTTCCTTGGCACCGGCCTTGGCCCGCGCAGTTACGCGATCATCGAGCAGGGCATGATCTCGCGCCTGATCGAGGCGAAACCGGAAGAACTGCGCATCTTTCTCGAAGAGGCCGCCGGCATTTCCAAGTACAAGGAGCGCCGCCGGGAAACGGAGAACCGCATCCGCCACACGCGCGAGAACATCGAGCGTCTCGACGATCTTCGCGGCGAAATCGAAAAGCAGCTGAACCATCTGCAGCGCCAGGCGCGCACCGCCGAGCGCTACAAGGAGTTCAAGGCCGAGGAACGCCAGTCGCGCGCGGAACTGATCGCGCTGAAATGGAAGGCGCTCGATGAAGACGTCGGCGTGAAGGATCGCGAGATCGCCGAGAAGCAGAACCTGCTGGAAGCGGGCGTCGCGGATCAGCGCAACGTCGAACTGGATATCGAAAAGTCGCGCGACCGTCATGTCGAAGCGAACGACGCCTTCAACGAAGTGCAGGGCCGTTTCTACAGCGTCGGCGCGGACATCGCCCGTATCGAGCAGGCGATCCAGCACGGCAAGGAATTGCGCCAGCGCCAGGAGCGGGAGCTCGCGCAGGCGGAGCACGCCTGGTCGGAAGTGCAGGGTCATATCGAACGCGACACCGAGCAGCTCGAAGACGTTGCGCGCGCGCTCGCGGAAATGGAGCCGGGCCTTGAACGCCTGCGCGCCGCCGAAGAAACCTCCACGGCCGCGATGCAATCCGCGGACGAGGCGATGCAGTCCTGGCAGACGGCCTGGGATGCCTTCAACAAGGATTCCAGCCAGGCGTCGCAGTCCGCGCAGGTCGATCGCACGCAGATCGAACACCTGGAACGCCAGGTGCAGCAGATCAACAACCGCATCGCGAAACTCGAGGAAGAAGCGAAGACGCTCGATCCTCAGGCGCTGGAAGCGGAACTCGACAACCTCCGCGTTGCGGAGCAGTCGGCGGGCGAGCAGCGCGAAAAGCTGCAACAGGAACTCGACGAGCGTTTGCAGGAAATCACGCGCCTGCGCGACGAGGACAAGCAGCTCACGCAGACCTTGCACGATCGCCGTTCGCAGCTCGAAGACGGCCGCGGCCGCCTGAGTTCGCTGGAAGCCCTGCAGCAGGCAGCGCTCGGCAAGAGCCGTGAAGCGGTGAACGACTGGCTCGCGGGCAACAGCCTGGAAAGCCTGCCACGTCTTGCCGAACGCCTGGATGTTTCGAACGGCTGGGAACGCGCGGTCGAAACCGTGCTCGGTCATTACCTTGAAGCCGTGTGCGTGGAAGAGATCGACGATCTTGACGGCGCACTGAACGAGCTGCGCGATGGAGCGGTCACGCTGCTGGACGGTCACGAACCCGCTGGCGGCAATGCAGGCGGTCCGTCCGAACCGCTAAGTAGTCACGTCAAGGCGGACAAGCCGCTGGCGGCGTTGCTCGCGGGCGTGTTCACCGCCAGCGGCACGCAAGCCGCGCTCGCGTTGCGTTCGAAACTGCAGGCCGGCCAGTCCGTCATCACGCCGGACGGCGTGTGGGTGGGCGCGAACTGGGTGCGCGTCAACCGCGAGCAGGATGAGCACGCGGGCGTGCTCGCGCGCGAGCAGGAAATCAAGACGCTGAAGGAACAGCAGAATCGGCTTGCAAATGAAGTCACCGAACTGTCGGGCCGCCAGGAAGCGATCCGCGAACGCCTGAAGGACGCGGAACTGCGCCGCGAGGAGCTGCAGACGGAAGTGAACCGCGCGCACCGCCAGTACGCGGATGCGAAGGCGATGCTGGATTCGCGCGCGGAGCGCCAGCAACAACTGCGTCGCCGTGGCGAGGAAGTGAACGCCGAACTGAACGAGCTGAACGAAGAACTTGCGCAGCATGACGCGGATGTTCGCGCCGCGCGCGGCCGGCTCGATGAAACGCTGTCCAGCCTGCAGGGCTTCGAAGCCGATCACGGCAAGCTGCTCGCCGAGCGCGACGCGCTGCGTTCGAAACTGGATGCGGCGCGCGCGCAGGCGAAGGCCGATCGCGAAGCCGCGCACGAACTTGCGCTGAAGGTCGAGTCGCGCCGCTCCATGCGCGAATCCACGCAGCGCAATCTTGAACGCATGCAGCAGCAGCTTGAGCAATTGTCGCAGCGGCGCGAGGAATTGCGCGGCGCGCTGGAAGCGGGCAACACGCCGGTCGCGGGACAGCAGGACGAACTGAACGCGCTGCTGGAGAAGCGCGGCAAGGTGGAAGGGGAATTGACGGAAGCGCGCAGGCACGTCGAGGAACTCGACGCGCAACTGCGCAACCTGGAGCAGGAGCGCGTCGCGAAGGAGCGCCGCGTGGGTTCGTTGCGCGAGGAGCTTAACCAGCTCAAACTGAACTCGCAGGAAATGCGCGTTCGCCGCCAGACGCTGGCCGAACAGCTCGCCGAACTGGAAATGGAAGCCGCGCCCTTGCTGGAAGCGCTGCCCGAGGACGCGAACGTCGACGCCTGGCAGCAGAAGGTCGATGACATCGTCCGCCGCATCGAACGCCTCGGCCCGATCAATCTCGCGGCGATCGACGAGTACGAGGAGCAGTCCGAGCGCAAGCAGTATCTCGACGCGCAGCACCAGGACCTGATGGAAGCGCTTGAGACGCTGGAAAACGCGATCCGCAAGATCGACCGCGAAACGCGCACGCGCTTCAAGGAAACCTTCGACAAGGTGAATGCCGGCTTGCAGAAGAATTTTCCGAAGCTCTTCGGCGGCGGGCATTCGTATCTCGAGCTCACCGGCGAGGAACTGCTGGACGCCGGCGTGACCATCATGGCGCGCCCGCCCGGCAAGCGGAACAGCACCATTCACCTGCTGTCCGGCGGCGAAAAGGCGCTCACCGCGGTCGCGCTGGTGTTCTCGATCTTCGAGCTCAATCCCGCGCCGTTCTGCATGCTCGACGAGGTCGACGCGCCGCTGGACGACGCCAACGTCGGCCGCTTCTGCGACATGGTCAAGGAAATGTCCGAGCGCGTGCAGTTCATCTACATCACGCACAACAAGATCACCATGGAAATGGCGAACCAGCTGATGGGCGTCACCATGCACGAGCCCGGCGTGTCGCGCCTGGTCAGTGTCGATGTCGACGAGGCCGCGAAGATGGCGGCGATGTAAATGGAAGGCCTGCGCCTCATCCTGCTCATCGTCGGCGCGCTGGTCGTTGCCGGCGTTTACGCGTATTCGCGGATGGGCGCGCGGCCGGGCCGGCGCAAGGACGAGGCAGCCGCGGATAACGTCGAGCCGAAGCTGAACGCGGATTTCGACGACGAGCTTCCCGACGACCTGCCGCCGCTGCACGCGGGCAAATCCGATGGCCTCGCCGCAAGGCAGGACGATGAGACGCCGTCGCCGCAGCCGCCACGCGACGAAAAGATCATCGTGCTCAACATCATGCCGATGGAGGCGGGCGCGACGTTTCCCGGCGCGGACCTGCTGGACGTGTTCGATCGCGCGGGTCTCGAGTACGGCCAGTTCGACGTGTTTCACCGGATCAGGGAAACGCCGGACGGACCGCGGAGCGTGTTCAGCGTCGCGAGCGCGACCGAACCCGGCTCCTTCGACATCACCGGCATGGCGGAAGAAAGCTTTCGCGGACTTTCCCTGTTCATGCTGTTGCCGGGACCGGCGCGCGGCGTCGACGCCTTCGCCGACATGCTCGCCACGGCGCGTCGCATCGCCGAACAGATTCGCGGCGAGGTGACGGATCACAACCGCAGCACGCTGACGCGCCAGACCGCGCATCACGTGCGCGAGGAAATCGTTGCTTTCGAACATCAACTCACTGTCGCCCGAACGAACGAGAGCTGAACATGGCCGCAACGCCGTCCGCGGAAAAGCGCATCCGCGAATTGCACGAAGCGCTTCGCCATCACAACCATCTTTATTACGTGCTCGACGATCCGGAAATCCCGGACGCCGAGTACGACCGCCTGATGCGGGAGTTGAAATCCCTGGAGGCGGAGCACCCCGAACTCGTGACTCCCGATTCCCCGACCCAGCGCGTCGGCGCGATTTCCAACAGGACCTTCGCGCCGGTCCGCCACGCGGTGCCGATGCTGTCGCTGGACAACGCCTTCTCCGAAGAAGACGTACGCGCTTTCGACAGGCGCGCGCGGGAACGCCTCGAGGATGTTGCGAGCATCGATTACACCTGCGAGCCGAAGCTCGACGGCCTGGCGGTTTCCCTGCGTTATGAAAACGGCGTGCTGGTTCGCGCGGCCACGCGTGGCGATGGCAGCACCGGCGAGGACGTCACTGCGAACGTACGCACCATCCAGAGCGTTCCGCTTCGTTTGCAAGGCAAGGGCTGGCCGGACGTGCTCGAAGTGCGCGGCGAGGTTTTCATGTCGCAGGCCGGTTTCGAGAAACTGAATCGCGATGCCGCCGAGCGCGGCGAGAAGACGTTCGTGAATCCGCGCAACGCGGCCGCCGGCGGCTTGCGGCAGATTGACCCGAAAGTCAGTGCGCGCCGCCCGCTCGAGATCTATTTCTACGGCGTCGGCGAAGTGCAGGGCGGCAGGTTGCCGGAACGCCACGGCAAGACGTTCGAGAAATTGCGCGAATGGGGCCTGCGCACGAATCCCGAGATCGAAACGGTCAAGGGCATCGACGGTTGCCTGCGCTACCACGCGCGCATGCTGGAGAAGCGCCCGTCTCTCGGTTACGACATCGACGGCGTGGTTTACAAGGTCGACCGTCTCGACCAGCAGCGCGAACTCGGTTTCGTCTCGCGCGCGCCGCGCTGGGCGATCGCGCATAAGTTTCCCGCACAGGAGGAAATGACGATCCTGCGCGACGTCGAGTTCCAGGTGGGACGCACCGGTGCGATCACGCCGGTCGCGCGGCTTGAGCCGGTGTTCGTCGGCGGCGTCACGGTCAGCAACGCGACCCTGCACAACATGGACGAGATCCGGCGTCTCGGCGTGAAGATCGGCGATACCGTCATCATTCGCCGCGCCGGCGATGTGATTCCGGAAATCGTGCAGGTTGTCGAGAAGAAGCGGCCGAAGGACGCGAAAGCCATCCGCATGCCGCGCAAGTGCCCGGTATGCAAAAGCGACGTGGTGCGCGAGGAAGGCGAGGCGGTCGCGCGCTGCACTGGCGGGCTTTACTGCGCCGCACAGCGGCGCGAAGCGCTGAAACATTTTGCGTCACGCCGTGCCATGGACATCGACGGTCTTGGTGATCGTCTGATCGAGATGTTCGTGGAGATGAAACTGATCGGTACCGCTGCCGATATCTATCGCCTGCACGAACATCGCGACACGCTGCTGGAGCTCGAAGGCTTCGGCGAGAAATCGGTGGACAACCTTCTGGCCGCGATCGAAAAGAGCAAGCGCACGACCCTGCAGCGTTTTCTCTACGCGCTCGGCATTCGCGACGTCGGCGAAGCGACGGCGCAGGCGCTGGCGCGGCATTTCGGCAGGCTCGATGCCCTGCAGGCTGCCGACGAAGAACGCCTGCAGGAAGTTCCCGATGTCGGGCCGAAAGTGGCCAGGCGCATTCATGAGTTCGTGAATGAAGCGCACAACCGCGCTGTCATCGCGGATCTGCAGCGGATGGGCGTGCTCTGGGAAGAAGTGAAAGGCGCGGGGGGCGGACCGAAGCCGCTGGATGGCAAGACGTTCGTGCTGACGGGAAGCCTTGCAAGCATGACGCGCGATGACGCGAAGGACCGCATCACGGCGCTGGGCGGAAAGGTGACGGGCAGCGTGTCGAAGAAGACCGATTATGTTGTAGTCGGCGCCGACGCGGGATCGAAACTCGCGAAGGCGGAAGCGCTGGGTGTTGCGACACTTGACGAGGAGGCGTTTCTGGATCTCCTGAAAGCCTGACGAGGGAATGCAGGAGCGCGCTCCTGCACGCAAAAAAAAATCGGCCGGCTCAATGAGCCGGCCGAATTACCTCAACGACCAAAGGAGCACTGTAGCGTGAGGCAGGAACGAGGCGTCTCGCGAAACGATGCCAGGGGCAGTTGCGAGGGTGCTGCGATTACCGTCCCGCGATCGACCTCGGACTCAAAGCTACAGCCCTGCCATCGTCACGACCGTGAAGTTGTTCACGCTTCCGGCTTCGCTTCGCCGCCTTCCTCCGTGTCGGCCGGATCCGCCGCCGGCGTTTCCTGCGCGCCTTCTTCCGCGGGCGCCGTTTCCCCGGCGTTCTCCGCGTCATCCGTCGCCGCGTCGGTCGTCGTCTCGACGCCGGAAATTTCCGCCTTGCCGCGCAGCTCGTTGATGTAATCCTGGATGCGCTGGCTGGTGAGGAAGCGCTGAATCTGCGGCGCGACCTGTTCGAACGGCGGCGGCGGGACCTCGCGTTTGTCTTCGACGGAAATCACGTGCCAGCCGAACTGCGTCTGCACGGGCGTTTCACTGCGTTCGCCCGGCTGCATCGACGTCACGGCCGCGGCAAACGGCGGCACCATCTGCGCGGGCGAGAACCAGCCGAGGTCGCCGCCGCTCTGGTCGGCGCCCGGCTCGATGGAATGCTGTTTCGCGAGTTCCGCGAAATCCGCACCGGCTTCGAGTTCGTTGATGAGCTCGTTGGCGGTCGCCTCGTCTTCAACGAGAATGTGCCGCGCCTTGTATTCCGTGCCGCTCAGTTCCGCCTGGCGCTTCTCGTACTCGGCGCGCACGGCTTCCTCGGCGACGGGATGCTTTTCCAGGTACGCGGTCATCGCGGCATCGGCCATGGCCGTCTGGCGCTGGAACTCGAGCTGTTCCTTGAGCGGCGATTTTTCCTGGAGCTTGTCCGCGGCCGCCGCCTGCGCCAGCAGTTCGATGTTGACCAGTTCGTTCAGCAGCTGTTCGCGGATCATGGGTTCAAGCGCGGCAGGATCCGAACCGGTGCGGCGTTCGGCATAGCTGTTGAATTCGCTTTCGGTGATGGCTTCGCCGTTGACGCTGGCGATGCCTTCCCGGGTTTCGGCTGGCGCCGGCGCGTTGCCGTTGCAGGCGGCCAGCAGCAGCAGGGCCGGCAGAAGGTGGAAAAGGATTTTACGCATGGTGATCTCCCGAATGTTCAATGTGGACGCTGATTTTTCCCTTCAAGCTGTCCGGGTGTGAATGCACGAATGCTGAGTGCGTGGATATCGGTAAGCATCATGTCGCCGAGTGCGTCGTAAACCATCCGATGCCGCTCGAGCGGTGACGTGTTTTCAAAGGCCCGGCTGACGATGGTGCAGGCGAAATGCCCGCGGCCGTCGCGCGCGCCGGCGTGACCAACGTGCTTGTGCGATTCATCGGCGATGTCGAGCCGTTGCGGCTGCAATGCCGCTTCCAGCCGTTCGCGCATGCGCTCGATGCGCGTGCCGCTCATGGCAGCACTTTCAGGAAGGGCTTCACGCTGACGTCCGCATACACGCCGGCGCTCACGTAAGGGTCGGCCTGCGCCCACTCGGTTGCCGCCTGCAGCGATTCGAATTCCGCGACGATGAGACTGCCCGTGAACCCCGCTTCGCCGGCGTCGGTGGAATCGATGGCGGGGAAGGGGCCGGCAAGCAGCAGGCGGCCGTCGCGTTGCAGCGCTTCGAGCCGCGCGAGGTGCGCGGGGCGCGCTTCGCGCCGGCGGGCGAGACTGCCGGAAACGTCGGTGCCGGTGATTGCATAGAACATCAGGCGTCGCCCTTGTCGTCGAAATCGATGTGACGCGAAAGATAGAGGGCCTGGCACAGCACGAAGAGGAGCGTGAGGCCGAGCACGCCGTAGAACTTGAAATCCACCCAGGTGTCGGTGTCAAAGTTGAACATCACGTAAAGGTTCAGCGCCCCGAGCACGACGAAGAAACCGATCCACATCGCATTGAGCCTGCCCCAAACCGGGCCCGGCAATTCGATTTCCTTGCCGAGCAGCCGCTCGACGACCGTCTTGCGCGAACCGACGAGCGCGGAGGCGAGAAAGCCGATCGCGAACATCCAGTACAGCACGGTGACTTTCCACTTGATCCATTCCGCATCGCCGATCAACAGTGTCAGTCCGCCGAACACGAACACCAGCACGGCGGTGACCAGGTGCATCGGTTTGACCGTGCGCGTGCGAATCCACTGCACGGCGACCTGCACCAGCGTTGCGACGATAATCACGCCGGTCGCGAAGAAAATGCCTTTCCACTGGTAGGCGAGGAAGAACAGCAGGACGGGAAAGAAATCGAACAGGAAAGCCATGCGGATCCGCTGCGAGCTGGGTAAGCGCGGTATCATACACGCGCGCCGAAAAACGCGCCAAGCGGCCGCCAGGACAGCAACCATGGTGACAATAATTTCCGAATGAGCCAGTTCTTCGCCATCCATCCCGTCAACCCGCAGCCGCGGCTGGTCCGGCGCGCCGTCGAAATTCTTCGTGCCGGCGGCGTGATCGTCTATCCGACCGACTCCTGCTATGCGCTGGGCTGCCATATCGGCGACAAGGCGGCGATGGAGCGCATCAGCCGCATCCGGCAGACGGACAGGGAGCACAATTTCACCTTGGTATGCCGTGACCTCGCCGAGATTTCGCATTACGCCCGGGTCGACAACAGCGCCTTCCGGCTGCTGAAGGCGCACACGCCCGGGCCTTACACCTTCATTCTGCGCGCGACGGGCGAGGTGCCGAAGCGGCTGCAGAATCCGAAGCGCCGGACCATCGGCATCCGCGTGCCCGAGCACCCGGTCGCCCAGGCGCTGCTGGCCGAACTGGCCGAGCCGATCATGAGCTCGACCCTGATCCTGCCGGGCCACGACCTGCCCATGACCGACCCCGAGGACATCCGGGAGGCGCTGGAGCATCACGTCGACCTGGTCATCGACGGCGGGCACTGCGGCATCGAGCCGACCACGGTGGTGGCCATCGATGACGGCCAGGTGCGGGTGATGCGCCAGGGCCGGGGCGACGCCGCGGTTTTCGGGTCCACGGCCTGATTTTCCTCGTGTCAATCCTTCGCCTGGCGGCAATCCGGCACGTATAATCCCCCGATGTTCGAACTCAGCCTGCTGCAAAAGATCGCCATCTGGGCACTTCCCGTCCTTTTCGCCATCACCGTGCACGAAGTCGCACATGGCTGGATGGCGCGCCGTTTCGGCGACCGTACCGCGGAAATGATGGGCCGCCTGACGCTGAACCCGGTGAAACACATCGATCCGGTCGGCACTGTGGTCGTGCCGCTGGCCTTGCTGGCGCTCGGCACCGGCTTCATTTTCGGCTGGGCGAAGCCCGTTCCCGTGGCGCAACAGAACCTGCGCAATCCGCGCCGCGACATGGCGATCGTTGCCGTCGCCGGGCCGCTGTCGAACATCGCGCAGGCAATCATCTGGGCGGTGATCGCGAAGATCGCGCTCATCGTGCAGCTGCCGTATGTTTCCGAACCCGTGGCGCTGATGGGCGCCGCGGGAATACTCATCAATATCGTACTGGCGGTGCTGAACCTGCTGCCGGTGCCGCCGCTGGATGGCGGTCGCGTGGCGAGCAGCCTGCTGCCGCCGCACCTGTCCGACCGGTTCGACCGCCTCGAGCCTTACGGCCTGCTCATATTGGTCGCCCTGTTGGCGACCGGCGTGCTGGGAAGCATCATCGGACCGCCGGTGATGTACCTGAACCGGCTGATCTTCACCATCATCGGATTGGGGTGACATTAAAAAGTGAACGGGACCAACCTTCGCGTCATGTCCGGCATGCGCCCGACCGGCGCGCTGCATCTCGGCCATTATCACGGCGTGCTGAAAAACTGGCTCAAGCTGCAGCACGAGTACCAGTGCTTCTTTGCGGTGGCGGACTGGCACGCGCTGACCACGCATTACGAAGACCCGCAGGACATCCAGAAGAATGTCTGGGACATGGTCATCGACTGGCTGGCGGTCGGCGTCGACCCGGGCCACGCGACGCTGCTCATCCAGTCGAAGGTGCCCGAGGTCGCGGAACTGCACCTGCTGCTTTCCATGGTCGTGCCGGTCGGCTGGCTGGAGCGCGTGCCGACCTACAAGGAGAAGGAAAAGATCAAGGATCGCGACCTTTCCACCTACGGTTTCCTCGGTTACCCGGTGCTGCAGACCGCCGACATTCTCGTTTTCAACGCCGATCGCGTGCCCGTGGGCGAAGACCAGGTGCCGCACATCGAGATGTCGCGCGAGCTCGCGCGGCGCTTCAACCATGTCTTCGGCAGCGAACCGGGCTTCCGGGAGAAAGCGGAAGCCGCGATTCGCAATCTTGG